>CAYOWJ010000150.1:0-2839 GCA_964407625.1 uncultured Lentimicrobiaceae bacterium | reverse complement strand
CTTCGTCAGCATTTTGGTCTGGATATTTGCATGCGCCCTTGTCTTACCTACAAAGGCAACCCGCTCAATTTTATCCGCCGTGGCCGCGATGGAGGAATCGAGGAACCGCAAATTGATGTGGTGATATTCCGTCAGAACACCGAAGGCCTTTACGGAGGCGTCGAGTGGAGCGACCCGCCACAACAGGTTTACGATGCGCTGATGACGCATCCGAAATTCAAAAAGAATTTCAGCATGCATCCTAAAGATGAAGTTTCGGTTTCGACCCGTATTTTTACAAAAAAATATACCGGACGCATTCTTCGCGCTGCCTTTGAACATGCCAAAAAATATGGCTATAAATCGGTTACGCTTTGCGAAAAACCCAACGTCATCCGCGAAACCAGCGGCATGATGTACAAAATGGCTAAGGAAATGCAAAAAGCCGATTATCCACAAATCGAACTCTGGAACACCAACATTGACGCGCAAATGATGTGGCTCACCAAAAACCCCGAGGATTATGGTGTAATTGTTGCCGGAAATATGTTTGGCGACATTGCCTCCGATGGTTTTGCCGGTTTGATCGGCGGGCTTGGTTTTGCCGCTTCTGCCCAGTACAACCCCGATTCAGGAATTGGCGTTTTTGAACCTACTCACGGTTCGGCACCAAAATATGCCGATTACCCTGTTTCGATTGTAAATCCGATTGCAATGGTCGAATCAGCTTGCATGATGCTCGATTTTATTGGTGAAAACGACCGTGCAAAACGCATCCGCAAGGCTGTTGCCGACGTAGTTTCCGAAGGAAAAGTACGTACTTATGATATGTTGAAAATGACCGGACGTGCTGATGTCGTCGAAAAAGGCGCTGCCTCAACTACACAAATGGCCGACGCAATAATCGCTAAGTTATGAAAAAGGAAGTTTTAGAACTATGGCCCGAACTCGACTGGATTAAGGATGAAGGCCTTCGCGAAAAAACCGCCAAAACCTGGGAAATTGCCCTCGAACGTAGTGTTTTAACCGCCGATGATTTGAATAAAATCCCGTTTACACTTTTGTGCGGTCCAAATCTCAAGGTTACTTTTATGGATCACAAACGCTCGGTGGTGCACATTGCCCGTGATGCCGGGAATAAAATGAACGACATGTACCACGGTGAATTGCCGGTGAATATGGATGTTCTGATTTCAGGAGCCATTCTGGCCGATGTTGGTAAATTGCTGGAATATGTGCTCGATGCCAACGGAAAAGCTGTTCAGGGAACTTACGGAAAATACCTGCGTCACCCGTTTTCTGGAGTTTCTCTGGCTGAAGAATGCGGCGTTCCTGCCGAAGTTTGTCACATCATTGCAACCCATGCCGGCGAAGGCAACCTGGTAAAAAGAACCACAGAAGCCTTCGTTGTCCATCATGCCGATTTTATGACTTTCGAGCCTTTCCGTGAACGGTTGATCGTCTGATAAAATCATAAATCAGTTTAAATACAAAAACCTCAAAGGTGCAAAGCTTTTGAGGTTTTTTTGATTTAAAGGTTTCACCTTTCCAAAAGGTGAAACCTTTTTGCACGTACAAACTTCCCTCCCTCACCCAAATCAATTATCTTCTACCTTTGCAAAATATTCCTGCATCAGAAACAAGAAAAAATTATGGACAATAAATTTAGCGTAAACGTAAATTCGGAAATTGGCGAACTGGAGGCTGTAATTATCCACAGCATGGGCAGCGAAGTCGAAAACATGACTCCCGATAATGTAGAACGGGCGCTTTACAGCGATATTTTGAACCTTTCGGTAGCCCAGGAAGAATACGCTCAGTTTCGGGGTGTCCTTCAAAAAACTACCCAGGTTTTTGAAGTAAAACAATTGCTTTCGGCAATTCTGAAAAACCAGAAAGTCAAAACTGATCTGGTTGGAAAGGTTTGCGAAAACTGTTTCGACCCGCACGCTCACGACTTTTTGCTGGATTTGGACAATGAAACACTGGCCAACCATCTCATCGAAGGTGTGGAGCTGCAACGCGACAGCCTCACCCGGTTTTTGAGCAACAAACGTTTTGCTGTGAAGCCTTTGCATAATTTCTTTTTTACACGCGACGCAGCCATTTCGATGTACAATGAAGTTTTGGTTGGCAAAATGGCTAACCAGGTCCGTGAGCGCGAATCGCAGATTATGGAAGCCATTTTCGATTATTATCCTGCCTTTCAAACAAGTACTTTCAACGCCAAATCAAACAGCCATGATTGCGATAAAATCAGCATCGAAGGCGGCGATGTGCTTATTGCACGTGATGATATTTTGCTCATCGGCATCGGCGCCCGCACTACGCCTCAGGGCATTGATGTTGTAATCGAAAAACTTAAAGAGCAAAAAGATGTTCACCACATCATCGTCCAGGAATTGCCCACCGACAGGGAATCTTTTATTCATCTCGACATGGTTTTTACTTTCCTCAACACCAACGAATGCATGGTTTACGAGCCAGTTGTGATGCACCCGAATCGTTTCAAAACCATTCATATTGCCATCGATAATGGTGAAGTTAAGATTGTGGAGGAGAAAAATATTATCGAATCGCTTTCAAAGCTTGGAATGGAGATGAAGCCCATTTTTTGTGGCGGTACTGCTGATCCCTGGACGCAGGAACGCGAACAATGGCACAGCGGGGCTAACTTTTTTGCCCTTGCTCCCGGAAAAATTATGGGCTACAACCGAAATGTTTACACCATCGAGGAATTAAGCAAAAATGGCTATGAAGTTTTAAAAGCCATCGACGTAATGAGTGGCAAAACCGACCTTGCCGGTTATCAGAAATATGTTGTAACCATTGATGGATCCGAGCTTTCGCGCGGAGGTGG
>CAYOWJ010000149.1:0-9193 GCA_964407625.1 uncultured Lentimicrobiaceae bacterium | reverse complement strand
TTTTTGACGGCGAGATACAAATCGTGGTAAAGAAGGGTGGTTTGGCCGGTTGCCTTGGCATTGCTCGCCGTAAAATTAAAACTCATTGCGTCAATCGTACCTGAAGTGGCATATACAAAAGCGTTTTTCTCCAGCATCGGATTTAATTCGCTGGCCTCCATGCCCGAAAGGGTTCCTTCAACCGAAAAGATTTTGTTGCGGTCGAAAATCCTGCTTTTTAGCGAAATCGCCAGGTCGCCTTTTCCCATTAATTTCGCTTTGGTATGAAGTTCCAAATAGGCTGTATCGGTTTTGTAGATTGTGTCGTTGGATATTTTGGAGAGCTTTGCAACGATTTCGTTAAAACTGATCATGCCTGCTTCGTTGGCCTTTTCGGCATGTTCGGTGTAAGTTATATTCCCGGACAAAACATTAAGCGAATCGATATTGAGCAAACCGGGATAATTGCAAATAATCTCCTGGAATGTAGGCTTGACGAGATGTTTGAAGCTTTTTCGGTTATCCCGGAAAATACTCAGATCCATTTTCCGGATTTCGATATAAGAACTCACAAAACGCTGTGATTCGAAATAATCGGCAACCGAAAAATGATAAACAAAAATGTTGCTGAAATCTGCTTCTATCCGGTCTGTCTGGAATTCGCGCCTTGATGTAAAATCATAATCTTCAAAATTTGGATTAATCATAAAACTATCCAACATTAAAGTATTTGAAGTAGCCGAGTATTGAATATTCAAGGCTTTGAAGGAATACATGCTATCGGCCGAAATCATAGAAAATCCGGCGGCTTCAAAATCAAAATGGCTGATCACTGAACCTGATAAAGTGTCGGTTTTGATAAGCTGAATTTCGTAAACCTTCAAAAAACCTTCTTTAACCGTAAAAGCCTGTGCGTTTGAGGTGTTTGTTATCGCAAAGTCAATTTCATCTAAAATTATTTCGTCTATTAGGATGTTTACCGGCGATACTATTGGCTGACTTACTTTTCCTGAAAAAGGGAAGCTTCCTGTAAGATTACTCTTTGAAATGCTTAATTCGCGGATTTCGATATCCTTTTTAAACAGTATTTTAAAGAAATTAATTCCTTTGAGTTTTATGGAAGCTATGTCCCCGCTCAGAACCCGCATTTCTCCACCCACTATTTTCGGCTTAAACGTTATATTTTTCACTTCCAGACCTGATGAAAGCAACGAAAGATTAACCTTTTCGATTTCGATGCTGCAACCGCTGTTTGCTTTCGCAAATTCGGTTTCTATCTTTTTCCCAATCCACGGCCCGATAACAGCATTTGATAAAAGCATTATCAAAAGCCCCACAACTGCGACTCCAGCTATGAATTTCAGGAATTTATTCATTGATCAGATTTGCCTCAGAAATGCGACCTAAAACTTTTTTGCACCGAGCAACAAAACAACTCCGCCAACTGCCATCACTGCGACTCCGACTAACGGAGACCATGCCAGATTATGGTTTTTGTCGGTGGTAATTTCCAGATTTCCAATATCGACTACTTTTTTCTTTGTAACGTAGTTAAATCCCGTAAAAATGGTGATCAATAACCCTACGACCAAAATGGTGATACCTGTGGTTTTCATAATTTAATTTTTAATGATAATTTTTATTTAGAAAAAATACACCCGTGCAGGACGTTTCCTGGTGGTAACCTGCAGAATAACAGCAACCAAAGCAAGTGGCAGCAACAAGTGAATAAATCCACGTGCCTGAAAGCCAAAAACACTGATTATCCAACCCAAAATTAAAACAATAGCGACGATGTAAAGTAAATTTCTCATGATTTGATGTTTAAAATGATGGTAATTTTCATGTTGCAAAGGTGCCTGTATCAGTGGTCAAAACCATTACACAATTCCGGTAAAATGTTGCATCATTCACACATCTGAACATTGATACCTAATCTGGATTATTCAGATAAAAAACAAAACTCAAAATACAAAAAACAAAACTCAAATAAGACGTTTCTTAAATTTGACTTTTGTCCCGATAGCTATTGGGATGACTTTTGTGATTTATGAAAGTCGCTTAGCGCTTAGCGCAGAGCGCTCTGCCCTATGTGATTTGTGATTTGAATTTTGACTTTTGTGATTTGTCTTTTTATTCTTCCGGTTTATCAGGATAAATCCGCATTTCATTAAAAAATGGCGTGCCTTTTTCTAAGATGGATCATAAAACTTTTGCGAACGGTCGGGTCACTTCTTTCAACATGTTAAGCTCATTTATTGAGCATTAATACAGATGGATGAAAAAATTCTTTGATAAAAATATGCTGGTGATATTCCGTCATTTTATCAGTCGGTTTTGCCATGATTTTAATGTTATTAAAAAGATGGTCATCTTTTAACAGGTTCGATAACTCATTTTTGGCATCCGTTGGCCCGAACAAAAGAACCTCCTCATAATCCAAAATCGCGTCGCTTAATTTTTTGTAATACGCTGTAAGCTTATTTTGCACTTTGTTAAGTTGGTGACTTTCGTCGTGGTAATATAAATCATGTTCGTTTGCCTGAGTTTTGGGTTCGGCTTCGATAATTGTTGATACCATCGTTCCCTTTTTAAATTCGGTAAGGTGAGCCATCGAATGATCCATCCAAATGCCCAGTTGTTTTGTTGTTTTCATTTTGAGTATGCTAATTGTTTAATGATTTGTTTTTTTTGTACGTTGCTGTGTTTCCGTAATTGGATTTTTAATGGTAATTTGATATTCTTATATTTTTCGATGGTTAACCTTGCCATCAGGTAGCTAACCGTTGATTCGGCGCCCTGGTTAAGGTTTACGTGAATTTCTTCAAGTCCGTCGTAACAACCACCGGTGCAGGGATTATAAATAATCTGATGCAGGCGGTTATTCCCCAAAAACCAGTTGAAGGCAGTTTCCATTTTTTGTCGGTAATCTTTTTCTCTGAATTCGTCATAAAAACCGCTCAACGTCATTACGGTGTAGGCTACATCGATGGGTTGTTCGCCAAAATGCTCCGGCACCCCACCCTTTTGCAGCCAGTTTTTGTTTGAAATTACTTCGATTCCGTTTTCGTTAAAAATTTGCTCCATCAGAAAATTTAGTGATGATATGGCGATTTCTTTATAAACTATTTCACCGGTCATCCGCCAGGCATAAAGCATTGCCTCGGGCAAAATGCTGTTGGCGTAGGTAAGATAGCCTTCAAACCATTCCCATTTTTCGCCGGATTCGTGCCGGTACATTTGTACCAGCCTGTTGGCTAATAATTTTACAAGATTGATATTGTCATCTGATTTTACGGCGCTTTGATAATAATATAAACCCTTGATAATAAAAGCCATTGCCCGTGAAGAATGAACGACTTCGATCCGTGATAACGCCTTTGCGATGATAGTTTCGGCCTCTGAAATGATTTCGGCAGGCAAAATTCCTTTTAGCGACACCAAATAGCCCAATGCCCAGATAGCCCTGCCGTTGGCATCATCTAAGTTGGCGGTGTTGTTTTGATCGGTAAACTGGAGATCCTTATCAATATAATTTAAAAATTTGCCATCAGGCTGCAGGCAGCGTTTTATAAAATTGAGGTACTTTATTATTGAAAGCACACTTTCATCATTTCTTTTCATCCGGAAATACATACACATGGCAACCAGCGCCCGGGCATTATCGTCAAGGGTGTAACCGGAGGAAATATCGGGTTCATTAATTTTCGAAAACTGGATAATACCAGTATTTGTGGTCATGCGTTTGATGTGGTCAAGATTTAAGTCCGGAAGGCTGTATTGCAAACTGATTTTCTCGTCGGCAATTCCTTCGAACAACATGGCGTGGGCAATGGCAGAATTTTCCCAGGCTGTGGGAACTATTTTTTCGAGGGTATTTGTGCCGATATTTATGCGCAAGGGTTCATCGTTGAATAACCGGATTACGCCATTGGCCAGTTGTTGCGAATTGCGGAAATCGAAAATAATTCCATTGTCGGCATTTAAAAGTTCCAGCGCATGAGGAATTGGTGTCGAAATGATAGGGCAGGCACAACTCATGGCGTAGGCAAAGGTGCCGCTAACAGCCTGGTTTGGATCGTTGGTTGTAAAAAGATAAGTATCGGTAAGTTGCAGATATTCGAGCAATTCGGGCAAAGCCAGATACTTATTAATAAATTTTACATGATTTTGAAGTCCGTAATGATCGACTTTTTGCTGGAGCATTTCCCGGTATTTTTCACCCTCTGATTTTACAACTTCAGGATGCGTTTTGCCGAGAACGAGAAACATTACTTCGGGGCTTTCGTTAACAATGGCTGGCAATGCTTCAATAGTGGTTTCGATGCCCTTGCCTGAACTCAGCAGACCAAATGTTGAAAGAACTTTCCGGCCAATCAGACCATATTTCGCCTTTAAAAATTCTTTTCTTAAATGAAGCACTAAATGGGTACCATGGGCTATAACAGCTATTTGTTCTTCCGGAACACCATAATCAGCTTTCAAAATCCTGGCCGAATTTTGTGTCATTACAATGATTGATCTGCAAAAAGAAGCAATGCGCTGTAGTTTTATTTTTAACTCATCATCAGGCTGAGGCAAAACCGTATGAAAAACCAGTACTACGGGCTTTTTAAGCAATGATAAAAATTGAATAAATGCTTGTTCATTTTCATGATAGAATCCAAACTCATGCTGGACAAGAACTATTTTTATGCTGGTATCGTCGTTGATCTTGATGGCCAACTCTTCAAATCCGGCAGCTTTTGAGGTTTTAAGCACATATTTTACTTCATCGGGATAGCTAAATTCTGTCTCACCAGATTCGAGGGCGCAAACTTTAATCATAAAAGAATTACTGAATTTATTTTTAAGCGATTTTATCAAATCCTGTGAATAGGTGGCGATGCCACATTCGCGTGGCGGATAAGAGGTTATGACCAGGATTTCGGCAAGGTCGCCGGTATTTCCGGGGACCGGGATTTGCGTCCTTTTTACTGCCGGAATTTCGGAATAAAAGGATTTATGAGGAATAAGAAACCTGTTAAATGGACTTGCACCATCATTAAACCTGTGGTAATCAATGCTATTTTTCATTTTTGGAGGTATAAAATAATAATTCGGATAGTAATGCTTTCAAACTCAACGAGGCGCAGGCAATTCGTTTATCGGCTGCACCGTAATAAATATAGAGGGTATCACCGAAAAGGGCTGTTCCTGTAGGGAAAACCACATTGTTTACTTCACCTTTCAATTCCCACTGAAATTCCGGGGTAAATAACGGGTAAGGTAAACGGGCAATAACTTTGGTAGGATTGTTAATGTCCATCAGGGCGGCTGCACAGGCAGAATAAACAAGCCCTTTAGCGGTTTCTTCGGCTCCGTGGTAAATCAGCAGCCAGCCATACTCGGTTTCGATAGGCGGGCAACCACTTCCGGCGTATTTGGCCTCATGGGGGTAAAAAGGTTCAAGTATAATATGGTCCTGAAGATTTGTAAAGTAGTTAATCCAAAAATCTTTGGTGAGTTCATCAAGGCTTTTTACCGAAACAATCTGAATTCCCGGGCGAATCCGGTGAAGAAACACCAGATTTCCATTAATTCGCCGGGGAAAGAAAACCACATTTTTATCCCATAAAAGTATTTTTTCGGGGGATGCTTCCTGGTTGTAAAATTTGTGATCGCGATAGTAGTTTTCTCTTACCTTACCAGTCTTTTCGACCAGCGTTACAAAGTCGGAATAGGTGATTGTTGGAACGATGATTCCCTGTTTTTCAAAATGTACGAGGTCCATGGAAGTTGCCAAAGCGCCAAGCGCATTATTTCCATCGTAAGCGGTATAGGTGAGATAATAAAGATCCTCAATTTTTACAATGCGGGGATCCTCAATGCCATGTGATTCGTATTCAAATTCAGGGCTTATGATGGGCTTATCCCACCGTTCGGCAATGTTTAAGGGTCCATCTAAACGGCAATAACCAATGCTCGAAAAATTTCCAATCCGGACAGCCCTGTAAAAAATATGAACATTATTGCCCTCACGTATTGCACCTGGATTTAACACACCTTCATTTTCAAATCCCAGTTCGGTTCTTGATAATAAGATGCCTTCTTTATTAACGTCTATCATGATGTGCTTTTTTAGATTTGTAATTCGACAAGATTTAAGCGAAAGGTTCTGAAGCCAGATACAGATTCAATTATCCGGCATAAAAATTCAGTAATCGTTTATGATGGTTTAATACTTTTCAGCTTTTTTAAGATCGGTTCGATTTTTATAATCTGAGACATGGTATCGCCCAATACAAAACCCCACGGTTTTAAGGATTCCACATGATCGAAAATTAGTTTCAGGATGGCAAGCAGCGGTATCGAAAGAAACATCCCGGGAATTCCCCATAATGCATTTCCAACGAATACAACGATTATCGAGAAAAGTGCATTGATTTTTACTTTTGAAGCTACGATATAAGGAACGATGTAATTATTGTCGATAAGCTGAATGATGTAATAAAATACCAGAACGTAAATGGCATACCAGGCTGAAGTTTTGGTGGCCAAAGCAACAATCATGGGCAATGCTACTGCTACCAGTCCTCCAATGTAAGGAATTAAATTAAGCAAAGCACCAATAATCCCAAGCAGGATAGCGTACTCAATTCCGAGTGCAAATAAGGTGGTGATTTGCAAAGCAGCCACAATTCCTGTTTCGGCGATCAGTCCAACAAGATAACGTTGAATAACGTTTTTTATCTGTATAACTACTTCACTCACCTGGCTTTGGTGATCTTCCTTAAAAAGCCGGTGAATAAAATCGTGTAAAATTGGCCGGTAATATAAAATCAGAAAGATGTAAAGAGGAAGCAGAAAGGCAATCATCACGCCTGTGCCAATACCTAAAATTATTTGCCCTGCTGCAGCAGTACTTTTATTAATAATTTCACCCTGAGATTTGATGATCCAGAGGTGTATTTTTTCGGGATCAATATCTAAATATCCTGATGCCCAGATAATGCCATCATTAAATATCTCTGTAAATTTTTCGACCAATTGCGGCCAGGATTCAGTAAACCGGCTTGCCTGCGAAAATAAAAGTACACCGAACCCTGCGATGAAAATAAATGTCAGCAATAAAGCGATAACAATAGATACAATCCGGTTAATCCTCTTCTTAACCAAAAAATTAACAACCGGACTTAGCAGAACAGCAATGATGACTGCGAAAACCAGCGGGACAATAATGCTTTGTGCAATATATAAAATGGCCAGCAACCCAATTAAACCAATAATAAAAATGGTTATTTTGGCGTAAAACGGAAATTTTATTTCTTCACTTTTCATTGCGCTTTTGCCTTAAGGTGTTTCCTGTCGAAAACATGTCGAAAAATATATTGTCCCAGCAATTTGACAGGACCTGGATTTTGAGCAACCAGGCCTGTAACACCAATTTGTAAAAAACTACCCAAAATTTTTCGGACGATACCTCCTGAAAAGCCGATCACTATTTTTTTTGAGAGATATCCCGTGGCTAACCCTGCCGCAGCACCTAAAATATTTTCGTATAATTTGGGCGATGAAGCCAAATCCTTCAGCGTACCTTTGATCAGACTGGCTGGTCTAATGCTTTCGATGGTAAAAAAGAGTTGTTCCTTTAAGTGTTGCCCTTTAACAGCCTGTTCAACTTCCTTAAATTGAATTGCATTTTTAAGCCCGGCAACAGAAGTTATGTTTTGCATGATAATTTATTTAAACATTTTCTTCACGAGATAATTCCCGTAGAAGTTTTTGAGCCATTTACGAAAAAAGAGGTATAAAACAAGCGTAACGACGCCGTAAAATGCAGCTACCACAAAGAATCCATAAAAAATCCGATGCAGGATGTCACCAAGCCATAAAGCAGTTCCCAGGCTAAGGAAAAGCATAAACGATATAAAAACGAGCATTACAATTGCCCTCGGGAATATTGAAGAAGCAATATCAGATGTTTTGGCGATGGTTTTTAGTTTGGCTAACTCCAGCGTTGTTTCGCCGTAATCAGCAACCTTCTCCATCAGGGCTTCGATCAGATTGTTCTTGTTTTCCATGCTATAAATTTTTATCTCTTCCATTGTTTTATCCGGAAATATTTTTCGAATTAATTTATTGCTTTATTTTATCATTCACCCAAAAAAGGCTTCACCAAATATTTATACAACACCTGGTGATGCCTTTCTATAATCAGCAGGTTGATGAATCTTCCTGCTCAGGTGACCATATTGTTTCGTGATAAAAAACGTTTTTTAAACTCAGCCCGATTACTTCTTTTGATTTTCCTTTGGATTTTGCCGGCCTATCTTTTTTGTACTGATTCTGATGATTCGGGTGATTTGGTATTTTATACCAGCCACGGTGCATCCCGTTATCTTTTTTTCCAACAACAACACACGATGATGTGGCACATATGAACCCTGTACAAAGCATTAAGGCGACAGCTAACCGAAAAGTTTTCATGGCTTTTTTGTGTCTGTTAAACGTCTTTTGATTTTCCCTTTTGCCCATCAACATAACCAGAGACTTCCTCTTTCATCTCTTCAAATTTTTCGGAGATATCATCGCGAAACTCATTGAATTTTTCTTTGAGCGAATCAACAAAGTCCTCTCCTTTTCTGCTAATTTTCTGCCGGGTTTTTGAACCTTTCTCAGGAGCAAATAAAATTCCCAAAGCCGCTCCGGCAGCGACGCCGGCCAATACGCCAATCAACACTTTTCCTGTACTCATAATTTTTTTCTTTTAAAAAGATTAATACTAAATAGATAATTTTAAAATATTCTTCTACCCTGGATGATCCTGAATAATATTGCAATAATTGCAATAACTAGGAGGATGTGAATGATGCCGCCAACACTGTAGCCGACAAATCCGATTGCCCAGGCAATAATCAGAATTACTGCGATTAAATAAAGTAAGTTTCCCATGACTGTAAGTTTTATAAGTTTATTAATATTTTTACTGTAACAAAGGTACCCCGGCCCACCGCCCAAACCATTACACAATTGCAGCAAAGAGTTACATCATTCACACATTTGGGAAGATAGGAAGATTGGAAAGATGGAAGAATGTGATGATTCGACAATTCGATAATTCGACAATTCGACAATGGAAGAAGAGACAGGAAGAAGGGGAGAGAGAGGGAGAAGATGAGAATGGAAGAAAATCCTGTAATCTTGAAATCTTGTTAAATTGGAATGTTGGAAT
>CAYOWJ010000148.1:0-9203 GCA_964407625.1 uncultured Lentimicrobiaceae bacterium | reverse complement strand
CGGCAATCCATAAAATGAGTTGAGCCATCTGCCGAATAATTGACCACTTCACATCGTAAGTCACCTTCCAACAGCGTTTTTGCGAGGATTTCTTTTTGGGTTGCCCCTTGTCCGGGATTCTCACCAAAGATATCAGTTGGCATGCCGATAATTTCATGCCTTTCGCGATGGAGTAATTTCAACTGAGCCTGGTTAACATAGGAAATTATGCCGTTAATGTCGGTGATGGTAACATGGTCTTTTATCTGATCCAGAACCAGTGATTTAAGCTTCAGTTCTTCTTCAACTTTTTTGCGTTTTGTGATATCCCGTAAAACATAAACCATCCCGACCGGTTCAGCGCCGGAATCTAAAATGATGTCACCATTAACTTCACAGTACACTTCAATATTACCCGGAAATACCATGCAAAATTCCTGAATTCCCAGTGGTTTCTCGAACATTTTGATGATGTTTTCGATGGCCCTGGCCTGATCTTTTCCGGCGATAAAGTCGAGCATATTTTTGCCAATGAAAAACTCTTTTGGGATCGAAATGATCGATGGAAGCCTGTGGTCGCTAATAAAAAGGATGGTTCCGTCGGTGTCGGTTTTCATGATAACTTCGGGAACTGTTAACAGGAGTTTTTTAAATAATTCTTCACTGGCACGCAAGGCTTCTTCGGTTTTTTTGCGCGCGGTGATATTTATCATGTAGCCCTGAAACTGTATGAGTTGGCCGCTTTTGTCAAATATGCCGAAAACATTTTCGATGCAGTTGACGATTTCTCCATCTTTTCGCCGTAAATCACAACTTGAATTATTCAGTACTTTTTGTTCGGTAAGTTGTTTGATAAATGAATCACGATCGCCTGGCTGCGGGTAGATCGTATCCATGTTTGTTGACAGCAATTCTGCTTTACTATCATAACCAAGCATGGTTACAAAAGTTGGGTTACAATCAACCAGCCTGCCTTCAGGGGTTGAAAGATAGTCGCCGGTGATGTCCAGTTCGAAGAAATTCCGGTAATGCTGTTCCGATTTTTTAAGCTCTTCTTCAAAATGCTTACGGGCAGTAATATCTCTGGCATTTGTTGCAATTCCGTCGATGATGCCATCATTTAAAAAATTTTGGGCAAAGGCCTCAATTACCCGATAGTTACCATCTTTGTGCAGCATGCGGATTTCGCAATTTACCGTGTTTCCTGGTTTTTCGAGAAGTTGCGAAAAAATCCCGGCCATTTCCTGTAAGTCATCAGGATGGATGGTCGAAAAGATGCTTTTTCCTAAAAGTTCGTCTGCTTCAAAACCCAGTAGTTTTTCCATTGCCGGGCTTATAAACCGGGCAGTTCCATCAGCGTTGGTGATGGTGATCATGTCGTTTGAATTTTGTACCAACAACCGGAAACGTTCTTCACTTTTCGAGATTTCGGCCAGGAGTTTATCTTTTTCTGATAAGGTGCGCTGAATCCTGATCTGGTGAAGACCGAGGGTAGATAAGATGATTGAGAAATCGGCAAAAAACTTCATTGCAGCTTTAAGGGTATCTCTCGAAAGTCGTGGAACCTGGTTTAAGGCATTAAGATAAGTTTCTTCATCAAAACCGAATTTGCGGGCATGATTTTTAAATAATTCGTAATCAATGGTTTCATCATCAAAGAAAAACTGTCCCATAAAAATATTTCCAAAATGATGACCTTCGAGAATAAACGGTGTTGCAATATCCCAGAGGTTATTTTTGCAGCGGTACAATTTTGAGCTGCCGGGTTTAATGTCGCTGGTAAGTAAAATGTCACTATTGAGGCAGTTACTCAAAGTTTCAGGATGTACCCGGTGGAAATCGGTGCAAATGTGCTGCCATCCAACGCCAACCAGTACTTTTCCTTTTAAATCGATAATCGACATGGGCAGCCTGGTGAAGGCATAGAACTTTTCCATCAGTTTCTGGATGGTTTCCTGGTCAATCAGATCGGAAAGCTCCAAAACACTCAGGTCGCCTGCGGGCGATTCGATTTCGAGGAGTTTCTTTTTAACAGATTTCCTGCTCTCGATCAATTCCCGGTTTGTTGTTTTTAAACTGGTGATGTCGTTAAAAGTGGCATAAACCTGGAAAGGGTCGGTTTCGTTTTCTCTGAATTCGGGAATTGCATGGATCAGTAACCAGCGGTAATCGTTTTCGAGCGGGTTAAAAACACCCATAATTGCATTATTGACCGGTTTTCCGGTTTTTAATGCGACCATTGCCGGGTGGGTTTCACCCGGAAAATCCGATCCGTCTTCATGAATGCTTCGCCATTTGTCATCAAAGGGGGTGCGTCCCTGCATCTGGTCAAGCGTCAGCCCGAGAATTCGTTCGGCAGCAGGATTGGCAGCAATAATTTCCCCACTTTTTTGGTGATAAACCACTCCCAGTTCGATGGATTGGAAAAGGTTGCCAAAATCGATATGATGGATTGCTGAAGTAATGTCAGGATTCATACCTATCAAAGTTAAAGAATTAGTAAAAGAGTTAGTAAAATAGTTATTTACAAAAAGTTAGTATAGTTTATCTAAAAGTTACTTCCGGCTTTAATCATCCGAATTTCGGTGCAACCGGTGTTCTGCTCTTATGTTCCCTCCTAAGCGTGATATCAGTTAAATGCCTCATCTTCCCACCCAATAGCTATCTGGGTTCCATCCTTCCATTTTTCTCCCGCCGAAGCGGGATTTCGGCTAACACGTCAAAATGCCATTCTTACATCTTTCCATCTTTCCATTCTTCCATCCTCAAAACTTGTTGATTATTGCCAATAAACCGGTCTTTTTAATCGGTTTCGAAATGTACTCGTCACAGCCGGCCTCCAGCGCTTTTTCCTTATCACCACTTAAGGCATAGGCTGTAATGGCAATAACAGGCAAGTCGGGTTTTTGGGCCTTGATGAGTTTTGTGGCAGTGAGTCCATCCACCACCGGCATGTAAATCCAGCAAAACCAAAGCAACTTGCTTCATGATAAGCATCTTTAATCATCGATTTCATGCTGACAAGGTTGTCCTGAATGTAGCCAATTACAAGTAGTGTTAGTTTTTGTTCCATGAAAAAGAAGTTTAAGAAATGCTACGTTTTTGGTTTTGCAGGGATAGAAAAACTAAATATACTTCCCTGTCCTTCCTTACTCTCCGCCCAAATTCGCCCATCATGTTTTTCGATAAATTCCTTGCAGAGGATTAATCCAAGTCCGGTGCCTGTTTCGTTTTCGGTGCCTTTTTTAGAGAAACTGGTCTCTATTTTAAAAAGTTTATCAATGGTTTCCTGAGACATCCCCAGGCCGGTATCCGAAACCGAAACTTCCACAGCGCTGCTCCCGGGCTGAGCATCTATTTTTATTTTGCCGTTTTTGGGTGTGAATTTTATGGCGTTTGCAATCAGGTTGCGCATCACGGTGCGAATCATATTTTCGTCGGCGGTAAGCGTTACATTTTCGCGAAGTCCGTTAATCAACTCGATGTTTTTTTGGTTTGCAACATTGAGCAAGCCTTTTATTTCGTGGTTTACAAGGTTGTTCAATAAAAACGACTTAGGTGAAAACGGTATTCTTCCTTGCTGCATCCGTGCCCATTCGAGCAGGTTTTTCAACAGCTCGAAGGTGTGCTGCGTTGAAGAATGGATCAGATTGGCATATTTAACAATCGAATCGGTATCGAGATCTTTGGCTTCGTCGCGGAGCATCTCACTCAATCCTAAAATCCCGTTAAACGGGCTTTTGAGGTCATGGGCGATGATGGAGAAAAATTTGTCCTTCTCCTTGTTGCTTTGTTCGAGTTGCAGGTTTACACTTTTTACGGCCTCCTGCGACAAAAGCAGTTTTTGATTCATCTCCTTTAGTTCGTTTTTGGCATGGTATAAATTCAGATGGTTTATTACTCTTACCTTCATTTCGGTGGTGTTGAAAGGTTTGGTGATGTAATCGGCCGCGCCGTAATCAAAACCTTTGATGATGTCCTTAATGTCGGTTTTTGCAGTTAAAAAAATGACGGGGATGTCTTTGGTTTTTTCGTTTTCTTTAATTTTCTGACACACTTCAAATCCATCCATTTCGGGCATCATAATATCAAGAAGAATCAGGCTGGGAAGACCTTTCTCGAGCATTTTCAAGGCATTAACGCCATTATTGGCGATGCTGAGCGAATAGTCCTGACTTAAAACACTGGCAATAACTTTCAGGTTGATTGGCTGATCGTCAACAACAAGAATTAGATCTTTTAAATTCGTATTTTCCGGGTTATTCATAAAATTCATTTTTGATCGTTAAAAATTTCTTGGATTGAACCTAAACAATGTTGGATTTTTTCAAAATCATATCCTTCAATGTGGTTGTTAAGTTGGTTAACTAAACTTGTTAACTGCGGTATTTGGTGCTCATTGGCAAAAATCAGGATGCTATTGGCAAGCGCCGATAAATTATCGACAATAACAAAATCGGTCTGGCTGGCGATATCTTTAGCAAATGCATTGGCAAACAATATTTTTAGGTCAGGAGTAATTACCGCAGGTTGTATGTTATTGGCATTTTTGAGTAATTTATCGCTATCAACGGGTAGTGTTTCTTCGACGACACAAGGCAGATGTTTCATCATCTCGTTGATGAGTGTTTTTTTCTGAATAGGTTTTCGCAGATACCCATCAAAGAGATTTTGCAGTTTGTCGATTTCGCTTTGCATGGTCGAAGCAGTGAGGGCGATGACTGGAATTGCAGCCGTTTTTTTGTTTTCTTTAATCTGTTCGGTGGCCTGATAACCGTTCATGCCAGGCATCCGGATGTCCATAAAGATAAGGTCAGGAATAACCTCCCTGGCAATCTGAATGGCCATTTCGCCATTTTCGGCTTCAAGGATTTTCAGGTCGCAGCCCTCGAGGAAGGCAAGAATCAGGTCGCGGTTATGAGGAACATCGTCGACAACCAGGATTTTGGAGCCTTTAAAAACAACGTTATTTTCTGACCATAAATATTGTTCATCATCTTCGATGCGCTCGTCGGAGTATTTAATGTTGCTGAAGGTGATCGTAAAGCGGCTTCCTTTTCCGGGAATGCTTTCCAGGGTTATGCTTCCGTGCATGAGTTCGATAAGGCGTTTGCTGATCGAAAGTCCCAGGCCGGTACCACCATATTTACGGTTGTTTTGCCCCGATTGCTGGCTGAACGATTCAAAAATACGCTGCTGGTCCTGATCCGGAATGCCAATGCCGCTGTCGATAACATCAATTTCAAAATTAACAATCCCATTTTTATCGCCCAGTAACCTGATTTCGATTTTAATGAAACCTTTGTGCGTAAATTTCACCGCATTTCCGACGAGGTTTAGTAAAATCTGCCGAAGGCGTACTTCGTCGATGATAATGGTTTGGGGGAAGTTTTCATCGATTTCGATGAAAAAACCGAGATTTTTTTCCTGGGTTACGTGTTGGAAAAATTGTTTCACTTCCCTGGTAATCACGCGTAAATCGGCCGGTTCGGGTGAGATTTCCATACGACCGGCTTCAATTTTTGATAAGTCGAGAATGTCGTTGATGAGCGAAAGCAGGATTTTGCCGCTGTCTAAAATGGTTTTTAACAGGTTTTTTTGTTTCGGGTTGTCGGTAGTGTTGAGCATCACTTCGCTGAAACCGAGGATGGAATTCATGGGTGTACGGATTTCATGGCTCATGTTGGCCAGGAACTCCGACTTGGCTCTGTTGGCGCTTTCGGCCAGATTTTTTGCCTGAATTAACTCTTCTTTTTTCTTTTGGATCGATAAAGCGCCACCAACAGCGTTGGCAAAGTTGGCAAACAAGGCATCATCAAACTCAGTCCATTTCCGCACTCCTTTGCAATCATTAAAACCAATAATTCCGAGCATGTTTTCGTCATCACCCACCGGAATATTTATAAATGCCTTGCATTGCAAACTGGTCATTAATGGTTTATGGAGTTCGTCAAAATCAGGTTCGTTTTTTTTAAAAATTTTATTTGCTAACAGTTCATCGGAGATGCTTTTGAATAATTTGGTCTCGAGTCCGGGAATAATTTCCGGAATCAATGCTCCGACAGGCTGGACGACCGACAAATCGCACCATTCGTATTTTAGCTGATAAACTTCGGCATCGTCTTTCTGATGATATTTGAGCAGGTAAGCCCGGTGATAGCCGAGGGCTTTGGCAGTGATCTCCAGAAAATTATGCATCGAACTGTCGAAATCGGGATCGGTGAGTAAAACTTCGGAGGCCTGATTAGCCGTCCGCAACATGGCGTCGCTTGATTCGAGGCGTTTTCGTGCCGACACCATCTGGCGGATAATTACCGAAAACAGGATGATGATGCTGGCAATAACCACCAAAAAATAAAGGAAAATGGCAATGTTCGACTCGTTTTGCCTTTGCCAAAGCGAATCGGTATTTACCGAGAAAACAATTCCGATTTTTCGCCCCAGAATATTCACCGGGTAAAAAACGGAATAAGCGTTTACTTCTTCTTTGGAACTCCGGATCTTATGCTGAAGCGATGTGGTTAGGTTTTCGTTCAGTTTGCCCAGAAATAAATTCAGGGCTTCTGTTTCAAAAGTACTTTCGATGAACTGTTCGCTGTATCTGTGAAACAAAATCTTTCCACTGGTATCGATGGCCCAGCTCCAGGAATTTTTTCCGATATAGAATTTCTCAAAATGAAATTTTATAAAATCAGACATATTAAGATCGAACCTGACGTTGGCTACCAAATCGCCTTTCACGTTTCTGATGGGCTGTGTATAGCAGAGAGAACCATCAATTTCGTCAAGCCCGGGCTGGCTGATGAGTTTTGCTTGTTGCGGATAAGCCTCAGGGGAAGTAACAATGAAATAATTATCACTGTTCCGCTCAAAGCTTCTGAACACGGTATTGTTAAAAATCGTGATTTTTGAAATCAAAACCTGGTTGTGCGAATAAAAACGCCGGATTCTTTTTATTTCGCTGTCAATGTATCTGTTCCGGGACTGCGTGTCGATGGTGTCGGGTTGGGTCGATAAAAAATAGAAAAGTTCGCGGTTGGCAAATTCAAACTTCACCAACTCTTCAAAATCGTTGCTGCCGTCTTCGATACTTTTGCCGCACAGAATAATCTGTTTATTGATAAACTCAGCTGTTTCCTTTCGCTGCTGGATATTCAGACTGATGTATTGCCTCACGGAGAGCGCAACAAACACCAGCACCAGCAAAATAAGAAAATAGTATCGTTTTGTCATCTCAAAATCTCTAAAAGATACCAGTTAAGTTCGGGAATATGAGCTGCGATGATTGTGATTTTTTCGCCGTTGATTTCAGCTTTCACAAGCTCTTTTTTCTGGTCAAGTATTTCGGTGGCAACTTGCCGCACATTGGCCTCTTTGCTCAAAGCAAGATTGTACAACTCTTTGCGGTAAGTGTCCTGTTTGATGGTTTCGATGTATTTGTGATCGAACAATGGTGGAAACGACAATAAATTGATGGTTCCTTCCTGAGCTGCAACTATTGCTCCGCTGTTATCGATGATAAGCGTCATGCTTGTCGGGTTATCGAGCACATAACGTTTTGTTATCAGATTAATGGTAACATCGATGCCAGGCACACCTTCCAGACTATCGTTGTAATAAACCGGAGCTATGGCCGAAACCATCCATCCGCGCCCGGCAGGGTCAACGTAGGGTTCGCTGATCCAAAGCGATTTTTTTTCGGGGTTGTGCTTCTCATCGGCGAGGTAGTAAAAATTGAAAGCCGGAATATCCATCTTGGCCTCATATTGCGACAAGACATCAAAAAACGGGTAAATCCGGTTTAGCGAATATTTATCGTTGTAATAAAGCTGGACAATTTCGGGGTATTTTCCGACCAGCCGTTTAAAAGTAGTGTCGATGGGTTCGGTGAAATAAACAGCCTTTTTAATTTTTTCGGTCACCGGATAAAATCCTGAAACAAAAATGGCCGAGCCGCCGTCATCAACTGGTTTGGTGAATACTCCGTTGCTGGCTAACTCATATTTTGTGGTGTCAATACCCGGGAGTATTTCGTCCTGTTTTTCGTAGAGTTTTTCGATTTCTGCAGCCAGCATTTCAACTTCAATCCTGATTTTCCTGAAATCGTTGTTGATGTTGGCGGCTTTTTCTTTAATCGCTGCCTGCTCCTGCGCCAGACGCAATTTTTCAGCATTGTTGCAGCCCGAAGATATCACAACCAAAAGTAAAAATCGAATCAGATTTTTCATAATGATGAATTTTGTTTATTGGTACTATGTTTTGATTTTCACTTTTTAGGATTAGATCGACAGGATGAAGGCAATGAAGATTTTTTTGGCTTCAGGATTTGTTGCCAGGGTAAGTTTTATCGGGATCGAGAAATCATCGGTTACTTTTACGGCCTTCTTGGCGCTTAAACCAAGATTTAAAAAAGCGAACTTTTCGGTTTGGTAAAGATAGCTTTCGGTGGGGGTGAAGCCGGCAAAAACATTGTAGGAGAAGTCGTTGAATTTGCCTAAATAGTTAACTTCGAAATAGGTTGAATGGTTCATGGCTGTGGTATCATTTACCTTGTGGTCGATGGGAATTCCGTAGAGGAAAACGCCTGCATACACCGAAAAAGGAATCTTTTCGTTACCATTAAAACTCAGTCCCAGCTCGGAAGCATGGCCGGTTGTAGCGCTGTTGAAATTGTAATAATCCTGGTCGAGGCCATTATAATCAGGAAAGAAAAAATCGATAAACAGCAGCGAAAAATCGCTGTAGGTGTATTTTGCATAGAGATCGACTTCTTTAAAATTGCCCGAAAATTCGTAGCTGCCCCAGGTTCCAAGGGTAAGCCCTTTGTACGAAAATTCGCCCCAGGGTTGAATAGCGGGGGCGGAGCCCTGTTGCATTCCGCGCCACAGATACATCGAGGCCAGATCGGCGCCGATGGCGAGGTTACAGTTTTTGGGTTTGGTTTCCTGAGCTAAGGTGGGTAGGGCCATTGCTGCCAAAAAGATTAAAATAGTAAGTTTAGTTTTCATTCCGTTAAATTTTGAATTATTGATAAAAAATTGATATCAGCCTGCAAAGTTGAGCAAATCTACACATTAAACCAATGGTAGCGAAAAACTATTCAAACTTCTTTTACCGGATGCATTTTCGATGCAAATTTAAAGTGGGGCTATTCATCGAAAGCCGTCAGGTTAAGCGATGATTTTAAGGTTTGTTTTTGTAACGAAACCATAGCCCGTTGCATA
>CAYOWJ010000147.1:0-9223 GCA_964407625.1 uncultured Lentimicrobiaceae bacterium | reverse complement strand
CGGGCAAATGGAACCAACAAAATCCCAATCATCATTCCCTGTCACAGGGTGATTGGATTAAATGGCTCACTCACCGGTTTTGCCGGCGGACTCGATCGGAAACGCTGGCTTTTGGACCATGAGCGGAGGAAAAATCAATCAGAACTATTTTAAATTTATTTGATTAATGGATTTATCCTGAAATAAAATTTCAAAAAGTATCGAACACACATTTATAATTATCGGAGAAATTTACAGTTAAAAAATTGCGACTATGGATAAAGCAGAAGCGAAAATTCTGATAGTGGACGACGATCAGGATGTATTACTGGCGGCAAAACTCTTTCTTAAACAGCACATTAAAATCGTCCATACCGAAAAGGACCCCGAGAATATTCCGGTTTTGCTCAAAAACGAGAATTACGACGTGATTCTGCTCGATATGAATTTTTCGAGAGATGCTACCAGTGGGAAAGAGGGTTTTCACTGGCTCAACAAAATTCTTGAAATCGACCCGGCGGCTGTGGTAATTTTCATCACTGGCTATGGCGATATCGAGTTAGCCGTTCAGGGGATTAAGGAAGGTGCCACCAATTTTATTCTTAAACCCTGGGATAACAAAAAACTGCTTGCCACCATCATGGTTAATCTCAAAGTGAGAAGTTCAAAACAGGAGTTTGAGGATCTTAAATCGAAACAAAAGGTTTTAATTGCCGGCCAGGATCAGGGTTATGAAATAATGATCGGCAGTTCGCAACCCATGGAACAGGTGCTAAACACCGTAAAAAAAGTAGCAGTCACCGACGCCAATATTTTGATTTTAGGAGAGAATGGAACCGGCAAAGAATTGATTGCCCGCGCCATACATAAAGCATCCAAACGTCGTGATGAGGTTTTTATCAGTGTCGATCTGGGCGCCATCAGCGAAAGCCTTTTCGAAAGTGAATTATTCGGCTTTAAAAAAGGAGCTTTCACCGATGCCAAAGAAGACCGTGCCGGCCGTTTTGAAGCAGCTTCAAAAGGCACCATCTTTTTAGATGAAATTGGAAATTTATCTTTTAGCTTACAATCTAAACTTTTGTCGGTGCTTCAAAGCCGCAAAGTTGTCAGGTTAGGCACAAACAAAGAAATACCCATTGACGTAAGGCTGATCTGTGCCACCAATATGCCGCTTTATCAGATGGTTAAAGAAGGGAAATTCCGACAGGATTTGCTTTATCGCATCAATACTGTCGAGTTAAATATTCCGGCTTTGCGCGAACGAATTGATGATATCAGTCCTTTGGTTGATCATTTCCTTCAGATTTACTGCAAAAAATATAAAATGCCGCTCAAGCGCCTGAATGCTTCAACGATGAAGCGTCTCGAAAAGCATCATTGGCCGGGCAATGTCAGGGAACTTCAACATGCTGTCGAACGGGCCGTTATCATGAGCGATTCAAATATACTGCAGCCGCAGGATTTCTTCTTGTCGCAAATGGACGATCAGATTGAAGGCATGGAACCAGATAATTATAATCTTGAAGATACCGAGCGCTTGCTTATCCGCAAAGTAATTGATAAATACGGCGGAAATATCAGCAAAGCAGCCAAAGAACTTGGTCTTACAAGAGCTTCGTTGTACCGTAGAATCGAAAAATATGGTCTTTAAAAGTTTTCGGCTAAATGTAATTATCCGTGTAATCCTGCTGATTATCTCGGTTTTACTGCTGGTTTACCTGTTTTTTAATACCAGGTACACGGTAAGTGCGGTAATTCTGGGTTTGCTCGTTTTTTATCAGATTTTTACACTAATCATGTATGTTGAGCAAACCAACCGAAAACTCACAGGTTTCCTTCAAAGTATCCGGCATGCTGATTTTTCGACCTCATTTACCGAACAGGGCCTGGGTAAAAGTTTTGAAGAATTGAACAATTCTTTTAACGAAGTGATTTCGGAATTTAAAAAATACCGCTCCGAACGTGAAGAACATCTCAATTACCTGCTTACGGTTATCCAGCATGTTAGTATTGGAATGATTGCTTACACCGCCGATGGAAAAGTTGATCAGTACAACAAAGCAGTTTCTGATTTATTTAAAATCAAGCACATCAAAAATATTACCGACCTTAAAAAAGTTAAAGACGACCTGCCCGAACAGCTTTTGAAAATGAAGGCAGGCAGCAAAATGCTGGTCAAGGTTTTTGTTGATGATGAACTGCTGCAACTGTCGATTAATGCAACGCAGTTTAAGATGAGAGGAGAGGAGTTTACCCTGATTTCGCTCCAGAATATTCACAACGAACTCGAAGAAAAGGAAATCGAATCGTGGCAAAAACTGATCAGGGTACTCACCCACGAAATCATGAATTCGATAACACCAATTTCATCGCTGGCTGGCACCGTCCGTGGTATGTTGCTTGATGAAACCCATGAAGAGCTGGTAAAAATGAACCAACTCGATGATGATGACGTCGAAAGTGTACAAAGCGCCTTAAATACCATCGAAAAACGCAGTCAGGGCCTGCTGAATTTTGTCGAAATCTACCGTAACCTCACCCGTATCCCAAAACCTAACTTCAGGTATTTTAAGGTCAGGCAGATTTTCGAAAATGCTGAACAATTGCTCATGCCAAAAATTGAGCAACTTAATATTGACTGCTCCTATAAAATTATGCCCGATGAACTCATGATTACTGCTGATCCTGACCTTGTTGACCAGGTTATTATCAACCTCATGCTTAACGCCATCGACGCAGTAAAAGATAACGAAAAGCCAATTATCCGGATGGTGGCCTCGGAGGTGAACAATAAAATTAAGATCGAAATCCGCGACAACGGCTATGGAATAAAACCAGATATTATGGATAAAATTTTTATGCCGTTTTTTACCTCCAAAACACACGGTTCAGGTATCGGTTTAAGCTTGTCGCGACAGATCATGCACCTCCATAAAGGCAATATTTCGGTGCGATCGAAACCAGACGAAGGAACAATATTTACGCTAACATTTTAAGATGGCCTGATTTGAAAGTATAACCAGATAAATGTTTACAGAATCTTCAGTTTCAGCCGATAGGAAATGCCTGTAAGCCAGTACCTGATAATCACTTGCTTTTTTATTTTATTTTCTGATGTTGTCAAAAATTTGCTGATTTTTTCCTTTATTTATCACTACATTTGTTTCGGTTTATTTTCAAAAAATGGATGTAAAAAGGGTTGGGAACTTTTGAATTTTGGTTCAGATTGCCTTAAAAAATTCAGTTTAAATTTGAGTCTGATTTTGTAAATCTTGCACAATAATGAAGGAAGTTCTGAAAATTTTAATCATTGAAAGCGGTTCTGAGAATTTCTCCAAATTCACGGATGTTCTCGATAAATCGGGTTTTCGAACATGTATAGCCTCTTCACGAGAGGCTGTTTTTAATGAAATAGAAAACTATATCCCTGAAATTATCCTGTTGGATTCGCAGTTTTCGGATGCGCTCCCTTTGTGTGGTATCATCAAAAAAATGCCTGATCTTAAAAATCCTGTCATCATCTTTGTCTGCGATGAAAATACCCCGTTTCATCTCATCGAAGATGCAATTCAGGCAGGAGCGGACACTTTTTTATTTAAGCCATTTTCTGAAGTTATGCTTTTTGCAGGAATCACTGCTGCAAACCGGATTCTCAATGTCAGGAAAGCGCATGAGCAGCACATCGAAAAAACGGAAGTTGGCCATGCGATTTTTGAACAGAAATTGAAAATACTAAGCAAACTAGCGAAAAGCCCAAATCTTTACAAAGCCCAAATCACCGACTATTTGCACGAAATCACCGAAAGCACGGCAAACTTTCTGCATGTTGATCGCGTTAGTGTGTGGTTTTTTGATGAAAACAGGACAAAGATTGTTTGCGGAGACCAGTATGTTTTGAATAGCTATCAGCATTTAAACGGAGATGTAATCGCTGTTGATGGTTTTCCTGTTTATTTTGAGGTCATTAAGAATACGACCCACATTGCTGCTGCCGATGTTTCGACAAATGAGTTTACCAAAAAGATGCATAATTCACTGTTTCGTAACAGCGGAATTGTTTCCAAACTTGATTTTTCCTTTAATTATGAGGGTGAAATTGCCGGTATCATCTGGATCGAATCGATTGGTGAACCCAGGAATTGGAGCCAGGATGAAATCGACTTTGTAAATTCCATGGCCGCGTTTGTTGCCGTGGCTTTTGCAATAGTTCAAAGTAAAAAAAACGCCGAAAAAGCGATAGAAAACGATAAGCTCAAATCTAAATTTACTGCTAATCTTTCACACAAAATACGCACTCCGCTAAACGCTGTTTCGGGTTTCTTAAATTTAATTGCTGATAAGGATTTAGATGAAAATACCCGTAATAATTACATCAACATTATCAGTATCAATATCCAGCATTTGATTAATCTTGCCAACGATGTTGTTGATATTTCGAAAATTCAGAACAGGCACATTCTGATTGAAAACAAACCTGAGAATTTAAATGCAATTTTTGGTGACATTAATAAAATTGCCGGAGACCTATTGAGTTTGTATCACAAAAATCATCTTTCTCTGATCACCAACCTGCCCTCAACTGGTTATTTCATCGAAACTGATTCGAACAGGGTTAAACAGATTTTTGGTTATTTGATTGATAATGCCATAAAATATACCCTGCAGGGATCGATTGAAATTGGCTATGTAATTAATGATGATGAATCGGTTTCTTTTTTTGTGAAAGATACCGGAATTGGCATCCCTGCCGAAAAACCTGGAAGCTTTATCATGTCCTTCAATCAGTTTGAACAATATTACATGCAAAAGAACCGGGATTCGGGACTAGGACTTGCCATTTCAAATGGTCTTGTTTCGTTGATGAAAGGAACAGCCTGGATAGAATCGCAATATGGCCTTGGGACAACATTTTGGTTTAAATTACCACCAGGCAACAAACAGGAAATCCCCCAGGCGAATAAAATCTTGTCCGATAATAACGAGCAAGAGATAAACTGGCAGGGTAAAAAGATATTAATTGTTGAAGATGTTATAAACAATTATGAATTGCTTGAGAAAATGCTGCAGAAAACAAATGCCACCATACTTTGGGCTGATACTGGCCAACTGGCCTTGCAGTTTTTTAAAAATCACCTGGATTTGAGCCTGGTGCTGATGGATATTAAATTGCCAGACATTGATGGACTTGAGTTAACGAGACACATGAAAGAAAATCGTCCCTCTTTACCGGTTATTGCCCAGACTGCTTTTGCGATGTCGGGCGATCGTGAAAAAGTATTCGAATCAGGTTGTGATGATTATCTTCCAAAACCTATTTCAAGGATTAAATTGCTCAGGGTTTTGTCGCAGTACATCAAATGATGGCACGATTGGTCATATTTCCGATCGAAATAGTTATTAATCAGTTGCAAAACAAGCATAAAAAAAGCCGGATTTTTTCCGGCTTTTTTTAATAATCAATACTTTCCGACTATTTACACTTTAATGTCGTTTTGATTTCATAGTTGGCATTTTCGGCAAATCGTCCAAAAGTTGCATTTTTAAAAGCTTCGCAGGCTTTATCATTCATTGCTTTTCCTTTGTAGGCGTTTCCCATTTCAAAATAAAATTTGGCTTTGAATTCGTCATTTTCGGCAGCGCTGTAATCGAGTCCTTTTTGTGTTGCAGCAATGGCATCATCCCATTTCGACAGGCCATTATAGGCTAAGCCCAGATAGTAATAAACGTCCTTATTGGTTTCGTCATATTTCAAAGCCAGGTTCAGATATTTCACTGATTCATTCCATGATTTGGTTTGAAGTTTAGTTGCTCCTTCGGTTTGTAATAATTTTTTTGCAGACTGATTGATTTTGTCGACCATTTTAGTGTCGCCTTCAGCCTGAGCTGCAGCCAATGCTTCGGTGAATGCCACGTCCATTTTATCGAAATCTTTCATTTTGCTGTAAACAAGGCCCATACCAAATATCGAACGGGAATAGCCAGGGTCAAGATCGCGGGATTTCTGATAGCTTGCGAGTGCTTCAGGATATTTTTCAGCTTTATAAAGGTCGTTGCCCTGAGCATAATAAAGTTTTGGCATATTTTCCTTTGCTTTGGCTACGATTTCAGGATTTCCGTACAATTCGCCAAATTTGATGGCATTTTCATATTCAACAATTGCCTTTTCAGTATTACCTGCTTTATAATCATCAGCAGCTATTTTAGCGTAAAGCCCGGGAACCTGAGCTTTTGATCCGGTTACTAATTGCTCGCCTTCGGCACCTAATTTTGAAGCCATTTCGATACATTGCTGATACTTTTCGATGGCAAGCGCAGAGTTTCCATCTTTTAATGCCTGGTTGCCGGCATTAAAAACTTCGCCAGCCTGATTGAGGTCCTGTGCAAAAGCACTAAACGCCAGTATTGTTAAACCCAGCGTCAACAGATTCCGCATCTTTTTGAGGATGTTACTTTTCATAATAGATTTTCAATTTTAATATTTGTAATAGATAATTTTTTCGGTAAAGGCGCAAAAATAATATTTTCATTAAACTGCCTTAATTATCAACTTATTGTACGATAATTATTTAACAAAAATTAATAGGAGATTTTTTATTACTCCAAATTTTTAGATTTGTTACGAGGCTGAGATTAAACAATAATACTGCCAAAGAAAACTCAAATCAGGATGAATCAGGTGTTTTTAAACCAACCTTCAACATCTTCGAGCAGGAGTGCCGGAATATCGAGTTTGTTTTTTTTACGGTAGCCGTTGAGTGTCTGATGTATTTGAGTAGATTTTGCATTCTTAAAATCTACAGGATTGGCAAAGCCTGCTTTCATAACGTGCCCGGCCCAGATTTCGGGTACACCGATGGCTACAAAATCGGCTGGAGTTGGCATTTCCTGAACTTTTTCGGGTCGCATCTGTGGGAAAAACAACACATCCTGGATGGAGTTGGAATTTGTCATGATCATTGCCAGACGGTCGATTCCAATACCAAGACCTGCAGTTGGAGGCATCCCGTATTCGAGGGCTCGTAAAAAATCTTCATCCAGAATCATCGATTCTTCATCGCCACGTTTTCCAAGTTCCAACTGGTCTTCAAAACGTTTACGCTGGTCAATCGGGTCGTTAAGTTCCGTAAAAGCGTTGCACAATTCTTTTCCATTGCAAATGGCCTCAAAACGCTCGACCAAACCTTCTTTTGTCCGGTGTTTTTTTGCAAGAGGGGACATCTCAACCGGGTAATCGGTGATAAAAGTTGGCTGGATGAGATTTGGCTCGCATTTTTCACCAAAAATCTCATCAATCAGTTTTCCTTTTCCCATGGATGGATCTATCTTAACTTCCAATTTATGGGCAACATCGACAAGTTCCTGTTCGTTCATCTCCGAAATGTCAATTCCGGTAAAATGTTCGATGGCGCTAAACATGGTGTATCTTTTCCACGGTCGTTTAAAGTCAATATCATTTTCGCCAACTTTCAGCAAAGTAGTGCCGTGAATATCAATCGCTGCTTTTTCGATCATTTCTTCCACCAGATTCATCATCCATTCGTAATCTTTGTAAGCCACATAAAGCTCGATCTGGGTAAATTCAGGATTATGAAACCTGTCCATACCTTCGTTGCGGAAATCTTTCGAAAATTCGTAAACTCCGTCGTATCCGCCAACAATGAGGCGTTTGAGGTAAAGTTCGTTGGCAATCCTCAAATACAAAGTAATGTCGAGTGCGTTGTGATGGGTTTTAAAAGGACGGGCAGCAGCGCCGCCGTACAAAGGCTGCAAAACTGGCGTTTCAACTTCCAGATAGCCTTTTATGTTGAGGTATTCCCGGATCGAATTTACCATTTTGGTGCGTTTTAAGAAAGCATCTTTAACATGCGGATTTACAATTAAATCGACGTAACGCTGCCGGTAACGCTGGTCGGGATCGGTAAAAGCGTCATACACTTTATCATCTTTTTCTTTCACCACAGGCAAAGGTTTCAGGCTTTTGCTGAGTAATTTGAATTCGGTGACATGAATGGTAGTTTCGCCCATCTGCGTAACAAAAACAAACCCTTTTACGCCGATAATATCGCCAAAATCGAGCAAACGCTTAAACACCACATTGTACATGGTTTTATCGTCGCCGGGACAAATATCGTCGCGTTTAAAATAAAGCTGAATGCGGCCGGTGGCATCCTGCAATTCGACAAAAGATGCTGCTCCCATGATGCGGCGGCTCATGATGCGGCCGGCAATGCTCACCTGTGGGTAGGTGTTTTTTTCGGGATAATTTTCGAGGATTTCCTTTGTGGTGATGTCAACGTCGAAAGTATCAGCAGGGTAGGGGTTTACACCCAACGAAATCAATTCCTTTAACGAATCGCGTCTGATTTGTTCTTGTTCTGAAAGTATTTGAGCCATTTTTATAATTTTGCGCAAAGATAAAAAGATTGTTAATTGTGTGATGTGTCAGATGATGAAGTTCAAGGTTTGAGTTAAGAGGAACTTCTGAGCACAAAAATCATTCATCAGGATTTATAACAGAAATTTTATGCCCGATCAACCACAGCGCAAGCCCGACTGGCTCAAAATTAAAGTACCTTCCGGCAAGGAATATGTCAGAGTAAAGGAAATTATCAGCCGTCATAAACTACACACCATCTGCAGCAGCGGCAAATGCCCGAACATGGCCGAATGCTGGGGTTTGGGAACAGCTACTTTTATGATTCTGGGGGATGTCTGCACGCGTTCCTGCAAATTTTGCGCTACCAAAACCGGTAAGCCCGATGCAGTGGATGCTGAGGAGCCGGGAAACCTGGCAAATTCGATTAAGCTGATGAATTTAAAACATTGTGTAATTACTTCGGTCGATCGTGATGATCTCACCGACGGAGGTGCAAAACATTGGGCTGCTGCAATTTCGGAGGTAAAAAAAGTAAATCCCGGAATAACAATCGAAGCACTCATCCCTGATTTTATGGGAAAAAGTGATCTAATCAAACTGGTGATTGATGCGAAGCCGGATGTAATTTCCCACAACCTCGAAACGGTTCGCCGGTTGACTCCACAGGTTCGAAGTGCGGCTCAATACGACAGAAGTCTTGAAGTTGTCGGGCAAATTGCCGCTTCAGGAATTACAGCGAAGTCGGGAATTATGGTTGGTTTGGGCGAAACTGAAGCGGAGGTTTTTGAAGTGATGGACGATCTTTTAAAGGTGGGTTGTTCGGTGATGACTATCGGGCAATATCTGCAACCTACCAAAAATCATTTG
>CAYOWJ010000146.1:4096-9245 GCA_964407625.1 uncultured Lentimicrobiaceae bacterium | reverse complement strand
CCATTGACTATGCCATTTTTCAAAACCATGGCTACATGGGTTTATATGGAGGGTTAGATGCAAGAGGTATCCACAAAAGGAAAGGCCTGAAAAAAAGTCAACAGATACTTGATCACATGGGAAGCACTGAGCTCGCTGCAAACCTTTTCCGTGCCACTCAAACCGAGGAAAAACTAAAACGGGAAAATATTAAAGGCAAACAAAAAGCCAATCTAACACATTACGAGATTGGAAAAAAGGTACGCAAAACCATTCAAGAAATTGGAGGTACTATGCCCGAAAATTTGCCAACGCCCGCAAGCATTAAAAAGATTGAAAAGACATTAGAAACAAAGCCACTAAAAGCTGCGAAAAATAAAAGCACTGATCAATCTTAAATAAAGTGAAAGGATAAAAAGCATTTGACAATTAAGATGAAAATCCACTTTTTACCGGCATAACTTAGAAATACTTTTATCATATCAAAACCCATCTCTCAAAAGGTTACATTTGTAATCCAAATTCTATGAAGTAACACTCATTTTATTTTTGAAAACAGATTTTTTAACAGCTACCAAACAAATACTATGAAAAACATACTAAAACTTGGACTTGCCTTTTTACTACTGCTAATTATCGCTCAAAACGGCTCCTGCAAAAAGGATTCTCCAGAGCCAAAAGTCGTTGCCGGCTTTACTTTTACGTGGAATACAACCGATTATAGGATTGTTTCGTTTACAAGCACTGCCGAAAACTATAAATCGCTTTCCTGGAATTTTGGCGATAACACCACTTCTGCAGAAATAAATCCAGTACATATTTTTCCAGCCGCTGGCGTCTTTACAGTGACTTTAATAGCTACTTCACCGGGTGGCGCCACCGATGTTTACAGCGCCGATGTTACGGTCAACAACCCCGACCCCGTGGTAATAGCAAGTTTTACCTACGTGGTTGATGGTTCCGATTTTCTGAAAGTGTCGTTTACCAGCACAGCTCAAAATTACGAAGCACTCTCCTGGAACTTTGGGGACAACTCTTCCGTTTCTGCCGAAATTAACCCGGTTCACATTTTCCCGGCAATCGGCGTTTACATCGTTGTTTTAACTGCAACATCCGCCGAAGGCGATACCGACGTTTACAGCAAAGAAATTGTTGTTGCCGACCCGAATGGTGAAATTGGCAAAGCCATGGTCTGGCTCACCAAAGGCAACAAAACAAAGCTTTTCAGCAAGGAAGCCGACCTTTCAATCATGCCAACAAATACTACCACTTACCCGGTTATCAGCGTTGATACGGCAACAAAATTTCAGGAAATCGAAGGTTTTGGTGCCGCGTTAACCGGTTCGTCGGCTTATCTGCTCAACCAAAAATTAGATGCCACAGCCCGCGAAGCAGCGCTCAACGATTTGTTTAACCCCGAAGAAGGCATCGGGATTTCGTACCTGCGCCTTACCATCGGCGCTTCTGATTTTTCGCTTTCCGATTTTACCTATGATGATATGCCTGCCGGCCAGACCGACTATTTGCTCGAGCACTTTTCGCTCTTAAAAGATCAGGATAATGTAATTCCGGTTTTGAAAGAGATTGTTCAGATATCGCCGGCCATAAACCTGATGGGATCGCCCTGGAGCCCGCCAGCCTGGATGAAAACAAACGGCAACTTAAAAGGCGGAAAATTAAAACCCGTATGTTACGATGTTTATGCCGACTATTTTGTAAAATACATCCAGCAGATGCAAAACGAAGGAATTGCCATTTCATCGGTTACTCCGCAAAACGAGCCTCTTTATTTTACTGCTGGTTACCCTTGTATGGAAATGCAACCTGCCGACCAGTTGAATTTTATCAAAAGCAGCCTGGGGCCGAAATTTGCGGCGGCAGGGCTTTCGACCAAAATAATTGTTTACGACCATAACTGGGACAACACCAACTACGCCATTTCGATTTTAAACGACCCCGGTGCAAGGGCTTTTATCGCCGGATCAGCATTTCACGCTTATGCCGGTGATGTGTCTGCCATGAGTACTGTTCACAACGCCCATCCTGACAAAGGCCTTTATTTTACCGAAATTTCAGGAGGTGACTGGGCTACCGACTTTGCCGGAAACCTGATGTGGAACATGAAAAACATTTTTATCGGCACTACCGAAAACTGGTCGAAAACTGCCTTACTGTGGAACCTGGCCCTCGATCAGAATCATGGACCGACAAATAATGGCTGCGCCGATTGCCGGGGCGTTGTTACCATCAACAATTCGGGCGGGAATATTACAAAAAACGAAGAATATTATTCGATTGCTCATTTCTCGAAATACGTCAGGCCTGGTGCAATAAGGATTTCGACGGTAGTTCCTCAAAGTTTGTCAAATACCGGTGTGGTGGCTTTTCAAAATCCGGATGGATCAAAAGCCATGATTGTCGCCAATTACAGTAACAGCAACAGGATTTTCAGCGTAAAGCAAGGCATCCGTAATTTCAGTTACACCCTTCCGGGACAATCGGTGGTTACGCTGGTTTGGTAGAGATTGCAGCATTTCTGCTTTGTGCTGTTTTTGGCTAATCAGGATATTTATTTTAAAAAAAAAATTCAAAAACAAGGTTTTATCACAGAATTTCCATCCTTCATACCAACATATTTAGAAATAAGGATTCTAAATTACCCGTCGTAGTGAGGTGTTTTGAAATATTTCCTTACCTTGCACTGTTTTTAGTGTCCATTTATCCGATAAAAAATGACGAAAGGCGTTCATGTTATTTACATCACCATCATGGTGTTGATTGTAATTCTGAGTTTTAGTGCAATTGTTTATTTTGGGAATTCGTATTACGGCACCAGTCTCGAGGAAAGATTTTTCCATGAAAATCACCGCATATTAGAGCCAAAAGGCATGTTGGGACATGGATTGGGAATTATCGGGTCGTTGCTGATGATTATCGGCGTTTCGTCGTACATGGCTCGAAAAAGATATCGCTTTTTATCACGCCTGGGATTACTAAAACATTGGCTCGAATTTCACATTTTCCTTTGTACTTTGGGCCCTGTTCTCGTGCTTTTTCATACAGCTTTTAAGTTCGGAGGCCTCGTTGCTGTGAGTTTCTGGAGCATGGTAGCCGTTTTTTTAAGCGGCATTATCGGCAGGTTTATTTATATTCAGATACCCAGATCCATCGAAGGTCGTGAATTAAGTTTAAATGAAGTAAGAGACATGAAAAGTGATATCGGCGGAATTATCCATGATTCGTACAATTTAGATAAAGAAAGCTACAATGTTATTGTGGAATCTACCAAAAAGACAGGTGATTATTCAAATACACTCAGCCAGGTTAAAAAAGTTCTGAAAAGAAATAAGCTCTCAAAAGAGCAGTACAAAAGCGTTTTGAAATTGGTGAAAGACGAAATTTCGCTAAACCGCCGGATTAGCAGGCTGGTTATGATGCAGAATTTGTTCAAATACTGGCATGTGGCCCATTTGCCTTTTGCCCTGGTTATGCTGATTATCATGATTATACATATAGGAGTTACCGTTACTTTTGGGTTTAGATGGATTTTTTAACTATGGATTTACTCATCGAAAATTTGTTAATTTATGGCACAACTGCCTTGTTGTGCCTGATTGTGGTCTGGATTTATCTTAGGAAAAAAATCAGGGAGACCAGGAAAACAGAAGCCAAGATCGAATTAGCCAAACAGGATGGCATTTACGAGCCTGTTTCGCTTCACCCGGTGGTTAACATAAACAGTTGCATCCAAACAGGGGCCTGCATTTCAGCCTGCCCCGAAAAAGATATTCTGGGAATCAGAAACGGAAAAGCCACAACCATCAATGCCTCTCATTGTATCGGACACGGTGCCTGTTTTCATGCCTGCCCAACCGAAGCTATCACTTTGTGCATTGGCACCGAAAAACGTGGGGTCGAATTGCCCCATATAAACCAAAACTTTGAAACCAACGTCACTGGCATTTTTATTGCCGGCGAACTTGGAGGAATGGGTCTGATAAAAAATGCCGTGGAGCAGGGACGACAGGCCGTTGAGAATATCAGAAAAGCCATCAGGAAGAATCATGGAGCCAATTATGATTTGATCGTTGTTGGCGCAGGCCCTGCCGGAATATCAGCAACCCTCACAGCAAAAAAATATCAACTGAAATGTTTGACGCTTGATCAGGATTCGTTAGGTGGAGCCGTGTTTACTTTTCCAAGATCAAAAATTGTGATGACTTCGGCAATGGAGCTTCCACTTTATGGCAGAGTAAAGCTTTACGAAACAAGCAAAACACAGTTACTCACTTTGTGGAAAAAGGTTTTGGATCAAAATGATATTTCGATAAAAGAATATTCAAAAGTCGAATCAATAACTCCCGAAAACGGGTATTTCAAAGTTGGTACATTAAACGGCGAAGAATACACCTGTGCAACGGTTTTGCTTGCCATCGGCCGTCGCGGCACGCCACGCAAATTAGGTATCCCCGGCGAAGACCTCGAAAAAGTAGCTTACCGGCTTCTGGAACCTGAGCTTATCGAAGGAAAAAATATTGTAGTCGTTGGTGGCGGCGACTCGGCCATCGAAACGGCATTGATGCTTTCGGCACAAAATAAAGTTATTCTTTCCTATCGCAGCGAGGTTTTTGGGCGCATCAAACCAAAAAATAATGAGCGGCTAAACGAAGCCGTTGCAAAAGGTTTAATTGATGTTAGATTGAAAACCAACGTCTTGGCCATTGATGATGAGGAAATAACGATGACCACGGCCGTTGAAGGGGAAAAGATTAAAGTTAAAAACGATCTTGTTTTCATTTTTGCCGGCGGTGAAATGCCAACACAATTCTTACAGAAAATTGGAATCCAGATCACAAAGAAATTTGGTGAAGCGCTGTTGAAGCATTAAGCGTGGAAGAATGAATTAATTCGACAATTCGACAATTCGACAATGGAAGAATGGAAGGATGGAAGAATGAATGAATTAATTCGACAATTCGACAATTCGACAATGGAAGAATGGAAGAATGGAAAATGAATTAATTCGACAATTCGACAATGGAAGAATGAATTAATTCGACAATTCGACAATTCGACAATTCGACAATGGAAGAATGGAAGAATGGAAAATGAATTAATTCGACAATTCGACAATGGAAGAATGGAAGGATGGAAGAATGAATGAATTAAT
>CAYOWJ010000146.1:0-3996 GCA_964407625.1 uncultured Lentimicrobiaceae bacterium | reverse complement strand
GAAGAATGAATGAATTAATTCGACAATTCGACAATTCGACAATGGAAGAATGGAAAATGAATTAATTCGACAATTCGACAATTCGACAATGGAAGAATGGAAGGATGGAAGAATGAATGAATTAATTCGACAATTCGACAATTCGACAATGGAAGAATGGAAGAATGGAAAATGAATTAATTCGACAATTCGACAATGGAAGAATGAATTAATTCGACAATTCGACAATTCGACAATGGAAGAATGGAAAGATGGAAGAACGGAGGGATTCAGAAAATAGAGAATAACGATTACTGGACGCTTTGCGCTGCACTCTCTGCGCTCTGCTAACTTGAAAAACTGGTGATAAACATGAAAATCGAAAAAAATTTTATAATTGTTTTTTTTGTGATGATGCTTGGCAATCCTTTGCTGGCGCAGATTTCGCCTGGGGAATTGGCTGAAGTTCATGCCCATCTCGAAGGGATTTCTAATTGTACCAAATGCCACCATCTGGGTGAAAAGGTTTTAAACGAAAACTGCCTTGCCTGCCATACCGAAATTAAAGCGCGGGTTGACCAGCAAAAAGGGTATCACGCTTCATCAGAAGTACGCGGAAAAGAATGCTTTTCCTGCCATAACGACCACCATGGACGGAAGTTTGAGATTATCCGTTTTGATAAAGATAAATTCGATCATAAACTTGCCGGATTTGAATTGCTGGGCGCTCATGCCAAAAAAACCTGTAAAGATTGCCACAAACCTGAGTTCATCACCGATCAGAAAATCAAAGACAAAAAATTTACCTATCTCGGATTAAATACGGCTTGTTTGACCTGTCATGAAGATTATCACCAGAATACCTTATCGAAAAAGTGTGATGATTGCCACAATAACGACCTGTTTAAGCCCGCTCCAAAATTTGATCACAAAAAGGCAAAATTCCAGTTGCTTGGCAAGCACCAGACCGTCGACTGTTTGAAATGCCATAAGATCGGGACTAAAAATGAAAAGAAATACCAGGAATTTGGAGGAGTGAAGTTTGACAACTGTGTAAATTGCCACAAAGACGTCCATCTCAACAAATTTGGACAGGATTGCAAACAATGCCACAGTGAGGAGTCATTTCACACAATCAAGGGAATCAGTAATTTCGATCATGATAAAACAGATTTCAAACTTGAAGAAAAGCATAAAACGGTTGCCTGTAAATCGTGCCATAAAACCAATCTCACCGACCCTTTAAAGTTCGCCAAATGCACCGACTGTCACAAAGACTATCATAATAAACAATTCGAAAAGCAAGGCATTTCGCCAGATTGCAGCGATTGTCACAGCCTGAAAGGTTTTGTCGGATCATCCTTCACCATCGAAAAACACAACACAGGCACATTTAAACTGGAAGGTGCGCACCTTGCAACGCCTTGTTTTGAATGTCATAAAAAACAGGAAAAATGGAGTTTCAGGGAAATTGGCATCCGTTGCAACGATTGTCACCAGGACATCCACAAGGATAAAATCAATGCAAAATTTTACCCGGAGGCTGAATGTAAAAATTGCCATGTTGTTGACTCATGGAAAATAGTAAGTTTCGAACATTCAAAAACAAAGTTTGAGCTTTTGGGAGCTCATCAAAAGCAAAGCTGCAAAGCCTGTCATTTCCCAAAAGATAGTGCCGGCAAGGAACAACAGCGGTTTTCAGGTATAGAAACTTCCTGCATCACCTGCCACAACGACAAGCACTTTAAGCAATTTGAAGCCAACGGAACCACCGATTGTAAAAAGTGCCATCAGTTTAATAACTGGAAAATTCCTACATTTGACCACAATAAAACACGGTTTGTGCTGGATGGCAATCACAAAAATGTAGCATGCAACAAGTGCCACAAGGAAAAGCAAATCGAACAGAGTACTTTTGTACAATATAAATTTGAGGATTTTAAATGCGAAACCTGTCATCGTTAATAGTTTTCCTGGCAATTTCATTAAATCTGTTTGCACAGTCACCACATGGTGATGAGTTGCGGATAAGCTGCGAAGATTGCCACAATCCAAAAGGCTGGAAACTCGAAAAAGGAGCCTACACCTTTAATCATGCCGTTACAAAATTCAGTCTGGAAGGCCAGCATCAGGATGTGGACTGCAAAATGTGCCACAAAGTGCTGATTTTCTCAAAGGCCGAAAGCGAATGCGTTTCCTGCCACACCGACATGCATTACCAAACCGTTGGCCCGGATTGTGCAAGATGCCACACCCCACAGTCCTGGATTGTAACCAATATCACGAAACTGCACCAGGAAAGCCGTTTCCCGCTGCTCGGACCACATGCTACTGCCGATTGTTATTCATGCCACCCCTCAGCTTCACTTTTGCGTTTTGAGCCACTTGGCGTCGATTGTTACGACTGTCATCGGGCGGATTACGAAGCCGCCACCAACCCCAACCATTTGCAATCCGATTATTCAAAAGAATGTACCGATTGCCATTCGATGACCGCTTTTACCTGGTCCGGTGCTAATTTTATTCACCCTGCCAGTTTTCCACTTTCCGAAGGCCATATTATAAACGAATGCAGCAAATGCCATGTGAATAATAATTACAACATTTCGGCTGAGTGTGTTTCGTGCCACCAGCCCGATTACAACACGGCCGCAAATCCAAACCATATTTCGGCTGATTTTTCGACAAATTGTACCGACTGTCACACCACTAAACCCGATTGGAAACCGGCAGATTTCAGAGCACATGACGGGCAATTTTTTCCAATTTATTCAGGAGAACATAATGGTGAATGGAACACCTGCGCCGATTGTCATACAAATCCGGCAAATTATGCCGAAAACAGTTGCATCGGTTGTCATGAGCATAACCAGGCTGATATGAATAATGAACATGGCGATGTGCAGGGTTACATCTACAACAGTCAGGCCTGCCTCGAATGCCACCCTACCGGAAGTGGAGAGGGCAGTTTTAATCATAACACTTCCAATTTTCCATTGACCGGTGCACATACCTCCACCGATTGCATCGATTGTCATTCGGCCGGTTACGGTGGAACTACCACTGTTTGTTCCGACTGTCATATCGCCGATTTTAATCAATCTATAAATCCAAACCACGCCGAAAATAATATTGGAACCGATTGCGAAACCTGCCATACCACCGAGCCTGATTGGCAACCCGCATTGTTCCCAACTCACAATGAGACCTATCCTTTAACAGGCGCACACGGGCGAATTGCCACCGATTGCGGTGCCTGCCATGAAGGCAATTACGTAAATTCGCCGAATACCTGCGTAGGCTGCCATCAGGAAGATTACAATCAGACTACCAACCCACCGCATGCCTCCGCCCAGTTTTCGACTGATTGTGAAACCTGCCATGATAATGTAGCCTGGGTACCTTCAACTTTTAATCACGACGGGCAGTATTTTCCGATTTATTCGGGTGAACATCTTGGAGAATGGGATGCGTGCACCGATTGCCATACAAATCCTGCAAACTATACGGCATTTACCTGCACCAATTCATGTCATCCGCAGAACGAAACTGATCCGGAACACCAGGGAATTGGTGGTTATTCATACAACAGCGAAGCTTGTTTTATCTGCCATCCAACAGGTGAAGGCTCAGGTGGTTTCAATCATAACACTACAGGTTTTCCGCTGACTGGTGCGCATCTTACCGTTGTTTGTCTCGATTGCCATGAAAGTGGTTATGCCGGAACGCCAACTGAATGCGTGGCCTGCCATAATGCGGATTTTACACAGGCAACAAATCCAAACCACAATGCACTTGGTATTTCGACAGATTGTGCAAGCTGCCACACCACAAACCCCGACTGGAAGCCGGCTACTTTTGCAGTTCATAACGAATATTATGTTTTGCAGGGTGCACATGCTTCGATAGCCAACGACTGTTTTACCTGCCATAATGGTAATTACAACAGCACCCCAAATACCTGTTTTGCCTGCCACACCGATGATTATAACCAGACCACCGATCCTAATCACGCAT
>CAYOWJ010000145.1:0-9246 GCA_964407625.1 uncultured Lentimicrobiaceae bacterium | reverse complement strand
AATGACACAAAGTAAATGACAATTTCAATGTCAGCTTAACACAAAAAAAGGATTAAAATGGCACTCATAAAAACTTTAAATGGATTTACTCCGGAATTTGGTGAGCGATGCTTCCTGGCCGAAAATTCCACTATCATTGGTGATGTAATCATGGGCAACGATTGCAGCATTTGGTTCAGCGCCGTTGTCCGGGGTGATGTTCACTATATCCGGATTGGCAATAACGTAAATATTCAGGATGGGGCCATTATCCACTGCACCTATAAAAAATCCCCTGTCAATATCGGGAATTTCGTTTCCATCGCACACAACGCCATTATTCATGGCTGCACAATTCACGACAACGTCCTTATCGGGATGGGTGCAATTGTGATGGATGACGCAGTTATCGAAAGCAATTCGATTATTGCTGCCGGTGCGCTTGTGTCGAAAAATACGATTGTAAAATCAGGTACAGTTTATGCCGGGGTGCCTGCCAAAAAAATTAAGGATATCGACAGCAGGTTGATGGAAGGCGAAATACAGCGCATCGCCAAAAGCTATTCGATGTATGCCGGCTGGTACGAAAAATAACAATTTTCTTTTAACAGAAAGTATCTGATGCGTTGTAATCCTTGATTGAGTCCAAATGAACATTAAGAAAATGTTAATTGTTATTGAGAAAACAATAAAACAAAGGTATCGTTGTTTGTTTGAGTTGAATTGATTTTTTTTAAACTAAATGATAAATAATATGAGAAAAGTACGATTGGGATTAATGGGCTTCGGCGAAATAAACCGTCACCTGTATAGGCTTTGTCTCGAAGATGACAAAATCGAAGTCGTTGCAATCAGCGACATTGGCCGCCCCGAAATCCTGGTTTATCTGTTAGAATCAGAGACCAAAAGAAGCAAGAAAAATTTAGAAATTAAACTTGATGGAAACTTTCTGGTTTCCACCAATGGTAAAGCACGCATGTTAAAAGTTGGTAATCCGGGCGATGTGCCATGGGATGCTTTTAATGTAGATGTTGTTGTTGACGGTACCGGAAAATACCGCACACGTAAAGAAATGGAAGGTCACCTTTCATCGGGTGCAAAGCGCGTTATCTTAAACTCGCTTCCTGAAGATGAAATCGACCGTATTATCATCAGAGGTGTGAATGATGCAACCATGAAAAAATCCGATAAACTCATTTCGGCTGGTTCTTCTACCACAAATGCAACAGCCATCATGTTAAAAATTCTTGATGAAGCCTTCGGAGTTGAATATGCAATGCTCACCACCGTGCATTCATACACTGCCGATCAGCCTTTGCGCGATACTGCAGGAACTGATTTCAGAAGAAGCCGCTCGGCTGCCGAGAATATCATTCCTAACGAAACTCCGACACCAAAATGGCTTCAGGTTATTATGCCCGAATTTAAAGGCCGTATTGAAGGTGCCGCACTCAATGTGCCGATTCCTGCCGGTTCGATGCTCGACCTGACAACAATTCTCCGCGATAAGGATACAACCATTGACGACGTAAATAAGGCTATTGAAGCCGCAGCAGCAAAAATCCCAGGAATTCTGGAAATTACCAACGACCCGATTGTTTCGGTTGACGTTGTTGGAAACCGTCATACGGTAATTTACGATAAACTGGCTACAATGAAATCAAAAGGCAGAATGCTTAAAATCCTCACATGGTATCACAGCACTTTAGCTATGGCCGTGAATATTCAGGAAGTTATTCTGGCTTATCATAAACTTAACGAAGAAGGAGGTATTAAATGAGAGTTGCAATAAATGGCTTTGGCCGTATTGGAAGATCTGTTTTCAGAATATTAAATGACCGTGACGATATTGAAGTTGTTGCAATTAACGACCTTTTTGACAATAAAGTTTTGGCTTACCTGCTCAAGTACGACACGGTAATGAAGGGCTTTGGCCAGGATGTTTTCCTGGATGGCGAATACCTGGTTACCCCAAAAGAAAGGGTTAAAATGCTTACCATTAAGGATATGAACGAATATCCATGGAAAGAACTCGAAATTGACGTTGTTATCGAAGCTACCGGTGTTTTCCGCTCACGTGCAAAACTCCAGCCACACCTCGATGCAGGCGCAAAAAGAGTTATTTTAACGGTTCCGGCTAAAGATGAAATCGACGCAACCATTGTTATGGGTGTAAACGATGATCAGTTACTTCCCGAACACCGCATCGTTTCCAACGCAAGTTGCACAACCAACTGCCTGGCTCCAATGGTAAAAGTTTTAAATGAAGCTTTTGGAATTGTTGAAGGTTTAATGACCACAACCCACGCTTACACCAACGATCAGCGCCTTGCCGATGTTCCTCACTCAGATTACCGCCGTGGAAGGGCCGCCGCCGAAAATATTATCCCAACTACAACCGGCGCTGCCAAAGCCGTTGGCCAGGTTATTCCCCAGGTTAAAGGAAAACTCGATGGAATGGCTTTACGTGTGCCTGTGCCCGATGGTTCAATTGTTGACCTCGTGGTTGAAGTTTCGAAAGATGTTACTGTTGCCGACGTAAATGCAGCCGTAAGATTAGCTTCAAAAACTCCGGGAATGAAGAATATCCTTTATTATTCTGACGAAAAAATAGTTTCATCAGATATCGTAGGAAATTCATATTCATCTATTTATGATGCCGAATACACCAAGGTTCTTGGTAAACGTTTTGTAAAAGTCCTTAACTGGTACGACAACGAATGGGGTTATTCAAACCGTGTTGTTGACCTTATTACCCGTTTTGGCGAATTTGATAAAAAATAAATCAAATCCGCATAAAGTGAAAAGGAGAATGGCTCATGCTGTTCTCCTTTTTTTGTGAATTTTAATGTGTGTCAGCAGGTATTTTATTGCCTAAAACCAAGCTATTGGATAGATTTCTGGATATCATAAATAAAATCTTCAATTATAATTTCGATAAATAAAATGAGCCGATTACATTTGCACTTTAAATTTTGGAATATGAAGAAGAAGATAGTAATGTTATTCATGGTTTTGATTACCTCAGTAAGCCTGATTGCTCAGGTTCTTGAATCATCTTTACAGCAGTCGAACTGGCCGGTGATTTTTGATGCAAACTGGAAGGTTGTTACAGCACCTAAAGCTCCAGCCTTTTACAGAGATTTTAAGCCTTTCACCGATAACAACTCCGGAGGCAGCGTACGCGATTATTTTATTTCGGGAAAGCTGCAAATGGATGGTACAACAAGCACTAATCTTAAATCAGCAAACCCTGATGATTACGAAAAGGAAGGCGTATTTACCTGGTATTATGAAAATGGTAAAATCCAGACGATTTCATTTTTTCGTGATAATAAGTTAGAAGGACTGCGATCGGTGTTTTCGGAAGATGGAGAATTGGCTGAAGAAGCAACCTATAAAAATGATAAGATTCATGGCGATTACAAATCTTATCACAAAGGAGGTAAACCCTGGTTTGTGGCAAAATATAGCAACGGGCTTTTGGTGGATAACTTTGCTGAAGAATACACCGAAAGTGGTGAGCGTGCTGGTGTTTATGTCGAAAATTTTGTTTCTGCAGGCAATACTTATAGCTGGCCTATGGGCGATTACTCAACATACTCAGCCAAAATTGAACCTGGTACCGGTTTAAAACTGACCAATTCCGATAATAACCGGCTTGGATTTCATTTAAAAAACCCATCAATTTTATCTGGTGTGCCGTTTTATTTTAGTTGCAGGGCTTCATCAATTTCGGGAGCAAAGGGAGCTAATTATGGCTTAACTTTCGATTTTAAAGATTGGGATAATTACAAATATTTCATCATCTCGGATAATGGAAATTTTACCATCGGAGAGTATAAAAATGGAACCATTTCCACCATTGTTTCAGCCACACCCAGCGATGCAATAAAAAAACGTCAGGAACTTGGCGGCTTCTACTTTGATAATGTTAACGATCTTGAGGTGGTAACCCAATCCGGAAAAACCAGTTTTACCATCAATAAAGTTACTGTTTACAGCACCCAAACATTCTTAGCTGGAACCGGGATGTTAGGTCTTTACATCGAATCAGGCAGCAAAACTGTTACTTTTAACCAATTCATCATCAAAGCAAAATAGTTCTGCTCTCAAAATCTGATTTATTTTTTATTGTTGGCAGGTATAATTTTTAAGAAAAACAAAGAATACAATGATAGGCACCAGAATATTTAATTACAGGATAACCCGACTGATAGGTGAAGGCGGGATGGCAAAAGTTTATGAAGCTGTTCACGAAAAATTTGAAAACCGCCGGGTTGCCGTTAAAATACTTGATCCCATACTTACAGCCAATGCCGATATCAGGCACCGGTTTGAGAATGAGGCTAAGATAATGGCTTCACTCGATCATCCCCATATTGTAAAAGTGATGGATTACACGGATGATGCCGATAAGCTGGCCATCGTGATGGAATATCTGGAAGGCAGCACGGTGAGCGATTATGTGAAAAAACATGGAGCGTTTTCCCCTGAAATGGCAAGCAAGATGATGGTAAACATTCTTGATGCTTTTCAATATGCTCATCATCACGGAATCATTCACCGCGACGTAAAACCATCAAATATTCTGCTTGACGATAAGCTGAATCCCAAAATAATGGATTTTGGTATCGCAAAACTCCTCACCGACAACAGCCTGACGCGAACCGGAACTCAAATGGGCACCCCAACTTATATGAGCCCCGAGCAGGTTCGCGATGTTAAGGATATCGACAAACGCAGCGATATTTATTCTCTGGGTGTTACCCTCTACTTCATGCTCACCGGATCGGCTCCTTACAATTCGACTACACTTTCAACCTTCGATATTTATAATAAAATCGTTCATGAACCACTCCCGCCATTAACCTCAAACCTTCATTTTAACGAAATAATCTCAAAAGCAACTGCTAAAAATCCTATCGACCGTTACAGTTCATGCGAGGAAATGGCGGAGGCTTTTTCTGCAAAACAAAATGCAGCGCCCTTGGCAAATCCGTCACCAGATGACGAGAAAACGCTCATTTTTACGGAGCAGGTTAAACCCAGGGAAACAAAAAAACCACTGGTTCAATCAAAACCTGCTACCCCCGAAATAAAGCCTCGTCCCGAAGAGCCGAAACCTAAATCAAAACCAACGCTGGTTAACGCCGGCGAAAGTAAAAGGCGGTTTACAGCAAAGCAAATTATCATGGCTTCTGCAGCAGTTATCGTTATCGTTGCTGCAATAGCGGTTTTCAAAACAGGGATTCTCGGTGGAAGCGGACGTCTCAATAATTCGGTTGATTCGGTTTCATACTCCTTTGGAGTAATTGAAGGCCAATACCTGAAAGAGCGATTTGATACGATTAGTTTGTCGGGCCTTGAAAAGGGGATTTTGGCGGCCTCACGTTCCACCGCTGTCGATAAAGTTGACCAGATCCTTATGTTCAAATATTCGCGTAACAATTTAAAAAACAACCAATACGACGAAAAAGAATGTGCCGGGTTTTTCGAAAATTATGGATCTCATGTTTTTAAGAATGCTTCCGGCGACATGATTTATGATTTGAAAAACAAGCTCTTTTTTGCCGGATTAAAACAAGTTGTAACAGGCAGCAATTTAATGATCAGTTTTAAGGATGCCATTGAGTTTTCAAATTCATTTCCAACGAGTAAATCAAAAATGGAAACATACAACAGTGTGGCTGTCGAGAAAGTCTATTTTAACAATTTGAAAACTAATTCACGGGTCAATCAGACTTCCGGCGGGGTATTTTACGAAGTTGTCCGTGAAGGCAGTGGTGCTTTGCCAAACTCAGGGAGTAGTATTTATCTCAAAATTGACATTAAAAACCTTAATGGGGATGTTCTGTTAAATATTCCTGAAAACTATTTTTCGCTTAATGCATTGATTCCCGGATTGCAGGAGGTGGTGAAAAAAATGAAAAAGGATTCGTTTTACAGGATTTATGTGCCTTCACGGTTAGCTTATGGGGTATTTGGATTAAATGAGGATATCAAGCCTTACCAGGCATTAATCTGCGAAGTCGAAATGGTTACCTTTTTCCTGTAGGATAGGCTGTTTTTAAAGGTTGATAATAAATTTAAGAAGCTGCGTGCGTACCCGTGCTGATACAGGAATTGAATAATTGTTGGTCATGTAAAGTACGCCGGTTCCCTTTTTGTCAAATGATTTTATGTGGTTGATGTTGATCAGATATTGTTTGTGAACCCTGAAAAACCCATGCGGTGAAAGCAAATCATCATAATCCTTAATTGTTTTTGATACGGTAATATTTCTGCCATCAGAAATATGAAATTCGGTGTAATTTTTCTCCGACTTACATAAAATAATTTCATCCGAATTTATTACAAACCAGTTTGTGTTGGTTGTGAGAACTACTTTTTTTGATTTGTCCGAATTATTTTGGAGGTTATAATACAACGATTTTAACCGGGTTTCGAGGTTTTGCTTATTCAATTCGTTGGCTGCTTTTTTTACAGCTTTGGTTAAATCCTCCGGATCGATAGGTTTTAATAAATAATGGAGCGCACTAAACCTGAATGCTTCGATGGCATACTCGCTGTAAGCGGTTACAAATACAATCCCGAAATCAATCGTTTGAAAATTTTTAAGTATATTAAAACCCGAACCATCGGGCAGATTAATATCTAAAAAAATGAGATTTGGTGCCAGCTTTTCGATGGCTGAAATTCCTGATGCAACACTAATTGCTTCCCCAACAATGCTTACGTCCGGGCAATCTGATGAAAGCAAGAATTTAAGATGCTCACGAGCATCCAACTCATCGTCAATAATCACAGCTCTGATCATAAAAAAATAGTTTACCCCTACAAATATTGCAGAATTCGGCGCTAAAGTATTAAATATTCTGTGAATACTAATAAAATATTTTCCGTAAATCTTTGAAGATTAGATTTAATGATCTGATCATTATCAATTTCCGTTTAATATTGGGTATTTACTGAATAATTTCTTTTTTGGTAGTGTTTAGGGTAAAATCAGATAAAGGCGTAAATTCACAATTGGTTAATTATCTTTGCTCAAAAATTGTAGTTTATGATAAAATCAATGACCGGTTTCGGAAAGGCAGAATGTGAATTGCCCGATAAAAGAGTGACTATCGAAATCAAAACACTCAACAGCAAGCAGTTCGATATGCAGGCCAGGATTCCGAATGTTTTCCGTGAAAAGGAACTCGATTTGAGGATGCTTTTAAATAACAGGCTCGAAAGAGGTAAGGTTGATCTTAATATTTCGGTGGATGAAACCGCTGGTTACGAAAATTTTACAATCAACAGAAGCCTGGCAAAAAAGTACTACGATCAAATCCGGCTTCTATCGGCCGATTTAAATCTAAATATTGATGATCAACTGCTTTCGACACTTTTAAAGCTTCCTGATGTGATGAAAGCTGAACCAAAAGAACTGAAGGAAGAGGAGTGGGCAATTATCCTGAAAGCCATGGATGAAGCAATTTTGAGATGCGACGAATTCAGGCAGATGGAGGGCGACAAGCTCGAAATCGATTTCGATAACAGGATTGGCTTGATTTTGGATTATTTAAATGAACTTACCCCTTTTGAAGAAGACAGAATTCTTAAAATTAAATCCAGGTTCCGAAAGGATTTGCAGGAAGTAGTAAGTGAGCAAAAAATCGACGAAAACCGGTTTGAGCAGGAAGTAATTTATTATCTCGAAAAAATCGATATCACAGAGGAAAAAACCCGGTTAAAAAGCCATTGCGATTATTTTTTGGTTACGCTGCTGGAGCCTTTTTCCAACGGAAAAAAACTCAGTTTTATAGGCCAGGAAATCGGCCGTGAAATCAATACCATCGGATCAAAGGCCAACGATTACAATATGCAGAAAATCGTTGTTCAGATGAAAGATGAACTCGAAAAAATAAAAGAGCAACTGATGAATATTTTGTAGAATGAATGGAAAACTGATCATCATTTCGGCGCCTTCCGGCTCAGGTAAAACGACCATTGTTAAGCAAATCCTTTCATCAGGGCTAAACATCGAATTTTCGGTTTCTGCTGCCAGCCGCCAACCCAGGATTAACGAGATAAATGGAAAGGATTACTATTTTATGTCGGTGGAGGAATTTAAGGAACGACTCGCAAATAATGAGTTTCTGGAATGGGAAGAAGTTTATCATAACAGTTTTTACGGCACGCTTAAATCGGAGTTACAGCGGATTTGGGATAAAGGAAATCATGTAATTTTTGATGTTGATGTGAAAGGTGGCTTAAATATCAAAAATTACGACGCCGAAAATGCCCTGGCCATTTTCATAAAAGCACCATCAATCCCCGAGCTCGAGAAGAGACTCAGAGACCGGCTCACCGATAACGAAGAAACAATTTTAAAACGTGTTGCAAAGGCAGAATATGAGCTTTCGTTTGCTCCAAAATTTGATAAAATTGTTGTCAACGATACGCTCGAAAAGGCCGTAAAAGAAACCTACGAAGCCATATCAGCATTTATAAACAATAAAAAATGAGTGGTTTAGCAAAACCTTTGATTAAGACAGGATTATTTTTTGGGTCGTTTAATCCCATTCATACCGGGCATCTGATTATTGCTTCTTACATGCGCGAATTTACCGACCTTGAACAGGTTTGGTTTGTAATTTCACCCCAAAATCCTCTGAAGGCAAAAGAAAGTCTGCTACCCGACCACCACCGGCTGATGCTTGTAAAAACTGCCATCGGGGATGATCCGGAATTTAAGGCTGTTGATATCGAATTCAGGATGCTTAAACCTTCATACACCATTCATACACTTACTTATCTTAACGAAAGCTATCCTGACAGGGAATTTGTGCTGATTGCGGGAACAGATATTTTGCACTCTTTTCACAAGTGGAAAAACTACCAGCAAATACTCGACGAATATCAGATTTATATTTATAACCGGCCAGGCTACCAAAAGGGAGTTTATTCAAATCATCCGTCAATAAAATTTTTTGAAGCCCCGATGATGCAGTTATCATCAAGTTTTATCAGGAAGGCCATCCACGATGGGAAAGATGTCCGGTACATGTTGCCGCATAAAGTCTGGGAATACATCCGCGAAATGCACTTTTATGAGAAATGAAGTTGTTTTACAATTTTCAGGGATTCTTCACTCTACATTCTACATTCAAAATTGGACATTGGATATTAAACATCAGGATTAAGACAAAATCCAAATCATAAAATTCAAATTTAAAATATCCAACTCATGCCTCATGCCTCATGCCTCATGCCTCA
>CAYOWJ010000144.1:0-9328 GCA_964407625.1 uncultured Lentimicrobiaceae bacterium | reverse complement strand
GGATTCATCAAGGCCGGAGCCAACGGAGGTTTGGTTGTTGTAAAAAGTCCGGGCATATCTTAGCCAAAAATCAAGATTCTTTCCCAATTCATACCGGAAAACACAATAAAACCTGCTGCCCTGGTAATAATAGGAAGGGATGGAAAAAGCGTAAAGGACATCGTTTTCGTAGGCATACAACCGTTCGTCGTAAGTGTCGGTGTCGAAAATGGCGTACCGCAACGAAACATCAAAAGGCTGGTTTTGCGGCCTGATTAAAATATCCTGGTAAATCATAAAACCATCCTGAACCGTATTATTTCCTGTTTTGTAAGTGAGATATTCGATCCTGTTTTTTAAAGTCAGCCAGGGCAAAACCGTATAATCAACATGAAAGCGGTAGTTCTTTTTGCTGGTTTCCGTAATTCTGGCGATGATGGTTTCGGAACTTTCGTTTATCGGGCTGTTATCATATCTAAACCTGAAATACATCAGCACATCCCGCGACATCAGGTAATTGAGCTGTGCCAGGTATTCCGACCCGCGTGAAGGTGCGTCTCTGCGGTAACTCAGCCAGGGAAACATGAATTGATCGGCGTAACCGTTGAAAGTCCAGTTTTTGTGAAGCCTGAGTAAAATGCCGGCATACAGCCCTTTTTCGTTTTGGTTGCTGCTGTTTTCGCCCAAAGCATTGCTGTACAGATTTTGATAATCGATTCCATAATTCCGGTAAAAAACCGATAGGCCAATCCTCGCATTCAGATTGGCCTGCACGCCGGCCAGATAAGCCTTTCCGCCATTTTCACTTCCCGAAGCTTCTCCAAAAAAAGTGAATTTGGAAACTATCGCGCTAAAATCGATCCCATAATTCAGGTTTTCGTTTCCTGTAAAGTTGAATTTTTTATAAAGCTGGCCGTCATTGATCAGGTTAGCGCTAAACTGCGTTTTATAGGCCGTTGCCCCGATACTGAACCTGGTCTCACGAAATTCGATGTGGCCCCCAAGAATTTTTTCGCCAAGGGCGTGTTTGTCGGCCATTTCGGCATTGGTACGGTGGTAACCGGTTTGCTGCAGCGAAGTCACAAATTGTTCCTCTGCATCAATGGTGTCGTCATCAAGGTTTCCATCAATTTTTTTTGACGAATAAAATCCGGTCAGGTCAAATTTCCCCAACCCAACAGTTACCGATGTTCCGCGCAGGTAAAGGTTTTCATTCACCGAAGTATTGGATTTTATTTGCCGTCCGGTCTTTTTCACCGTCATTCCATCGGTCGATTTCCCAAATGCCAGTCCGGTCCAGAGGGTGAGTCCCTGCCCAAACTGAACGTGGTAATCGCCAACAACAACATTTTTTACGACGCCTAAATCGTTAATCGCCACAAAACCCGAATAAAAGTCGAAACCTTTGGGCTGCGATCCTTTGAAAAACTCTTCACCTGCATCTTTATCGGCGGTAATTCCAGCCTTTATTTTGTTTGAAAAATTGAACGAATACCGCGCATAAAGTTTGTCGGGACTGCCCAGATAATAGCTGTTCGGACTTTCGGCTTTTGCCGAATCCGACAACTCTTCGTAACCTTTTTGTTTTTCGAGGGCACGGCCGTACCTGATGAAAAGATCATTTTTCCCATATTTAAAAATGTCTTTCGGTTTAAAGCTGATCAACGGTTTTTCCTGTGAAACGCTGATAAATGGCGTCAAAAGTCCGACGAGTTCGGCATCTAAACCTTCGACGGCCTGAAGCTCGTAAATGGTGAGGAAATTGCCGTACATGTTGCGGTATTCGATGATTTTATTAATCTGGAAATCGGTGATGAAAAGTAGTTGTTTCATTTCGTCAAAGGAGGCGTAATTGATGTTGAGCGGATGTTCGAGGAAATAAAAGACACCCTCCAGCAGGTCGGAATAATCAAGCTCCTGTTCGGATTGTTCGGCAATATTTTCGATGCGGTTGATGATGGCTTCCCGCTCTTTGGAACCTGGTTCGATTTCCTGTGCAAAAACGCTCATCTGTAAAAGAAAGGAACATAAAGCCAAAAGTAAGGGCAGGAATTTCGCCGGTTCACGCAACGGCAGGCTGCTGATTTTTTTGCTCATCATTGGGCCTATTTAAAGTTATAGATCAGCGAAATCTGCGGCGAATAGCCCAAAACCTCATGGACAGACGAAGAAAAATCAATTTTCACTTTTTTAAAATCAAGCCCGAAACCAAAACTGTAAAGCCCCGGATTTGTGGAAATGCCGCCACGGACATAAATTTCCCCGATAATCCGGTATTCGAGGCCACATTTAAGAACCGGGTCCATCTGGGTGTCTTTTTCGGCTTCAACCGTAACAAGAATGCTTTCGTCGAACGAATACGCTGCGCCAATGCGGATAATGGCAGGAATCCGTTCGTTATTATAATCGGTAAGTTTAGCCTGAACCGGATTAAAAATATGGGCGCCAATACTGAGGTGCTTGTTTATTTTTGACAACAAGCCAATCTCAAAAGTGGCAACTCCTTTTTTGCCATAATTTTCGTCGATGGAAGTGTGAAGGTAGTCGAGCTGAACGCCCACGGCCAGCACATCACCAAAACTGCGGGCATAGGCAAGGCCAAATTTGCTTTCGTTATATTTTGGATATCCGAAATAGGAGATGTTTAATCCCAGAACACCGGCTTTTAGGGGCATTACCGCACCCCCGGCCTTCATACTCATCTCTTTGACCATATACCTGTTTTCGAAATAAATGCCTCCTGCCGGGCGGTTGTAAAATGCAAGGCCTGCCTGGTTATTTTGTAACGACCAAAAATCGGTGAGGGCAACTGATGCATTTGCCATGGCGGCAGATCGTCCTCCCTCGGGGACATTGTCGTGAGCGGCATTCAATAATAAAGGAAATACTAAAAAAATGCAATGAAAAACATATCTGGGGTTCATTGGCTGAAATTTTGCACTAATGTAGCGCTATTTTCCAAATACAAAAGCAGTAATTCAAAATTATTTTGGAAAATATTTTCAAACAACCTCATCCAAATTTGCACGTGATGAGGCATGTAATCTCAGCCGGTAAAAACTTTTGGTTTTAGGAATTCGCTACCTGAACAATGCTTCAGGCGTTTTTGGCCCTGGCAAGATAAATTTCTGAGGAAACCTGCTTACGCCAGGATTTGCGGTTTACTACTTTATGGTAATGTGTGCTTTAGGTTATTTTTCGTTGTGACTTGAAAAGACGTTGAAATCAATCGGGTACAGGTGTTAAATAATAAAACCCTCCAAGTTGAGTTTATTGCAATGAATATTAACAACAGATTTTGGGTAAACAACAATCATTCAGGTTCATATCCGGCAATAAGTTAACGTTTCATGATTAAAAAGGGATTCAATATTATTTTACTGGCTGTCATCGTTTTGATGGCTTTTTTTGCCTGTCAGAAGATTGAAGAAGCTAAAATACCGCCCTCTTTAAGCCTTATCGGAAGTAGCGTTATTTACCTCAAGCAGGGTTGCCCATTCAACGATCCGAGTGTGTCGGTAATTGATGATAAAGATACTGGAAATGTGATAATACTTACCGTAGAACCCGAAACACTTCCCGATACAGCCGGAACATATTACGTAAATTACACTGCCGAAGATTCAGATGGGAACATTTCCTATGCCGAACGAAAAGTTATCGTTTTAATCAGGGAATCTATCGAATATGAAGGAACCTATCTGGTGAAGGACTCCATTTTTTCGTCGCAAAGTTCAACGTTTGTCGATACAACTTCATTTATTTCGACAATTGACATGAAAAGTGCCTATCCACAATGGATCGAAATATTAAACTTCAATAATTTCGGCCCTCATTTTAAGACATTTCTTACTCACGATTCGGCTGGAACCATCAACGTTAGTTTTCAACTTCATGATACGTTGATCATGGGCAGTGGCCGAAATTTTTGCGACTCCAGTGGCTTCACTTTACAATACAGCGTAAAAACTCCTGCTGACAGTACCTTTCACCGGTCAACATTCATTTTATCAGGCCAAAAATAATGACATCAATGGTTAAATCCGGTATCCTGATTATTTGTGTGACACTATTGTCCTTTTTCGGTTTCAGGGCTGCTGCCCAGGATGTGGAACTTGGGGTTTTCGGCGGCGGTTCATATTACCTGGGTGAACTCAATCCCGGCAAGCAGTTTTTGTTTACCAATCCTGCTTTTGGCTTTGCAGGAAGATACAACCTTGACAAGCGCTGGTCGGTAAAATTAAATGTTATCGAAGGAAAGCTTTCGGGAGATGATGCCATAAGCCTTGCTGACAGTATGCGAAACCTGCGGTTTACATCAACGCTGACCGAAATTTCGGCACTCATCGAGTTCAACTTTTTTGATTATTTCATCGGTAGTCAAAGGAATTATTTTACGCCTTATCTTTTTGTAGGGCCAGGTTTTTTCCTTTTTAATCCTAAAGCGCCATTTGACGGCGAAATGGTAGCCCTGGCAAATTTACGCACCGAAAATCAAACGAAAAAGTACAACCTGTTCGGGCTGGCAGCAACCTTTGGTTTCGGGTTTAAATACAGCATTAACTCGCGGATTGGTTTAAACCTCGATTGGGGAATGCGAAAAACCTACACCGATTACATCGATGATATCAGCACAAATTATTATGTTGATTTTGACTCTCCTGCAACACCAATTGCTACAGCCGAAATGTTGTCTGATCCATCGCCAATCAAACACAAACCCGGAATGCAACGCGGAAATCCTGAAAATAACGACTGGTACGCTGTTGCCGGATTAAGCATAATTTACAGGTTTACCATCGGCGAAAAATCAACTTGTACGGACTTTGAGTATTCAAAGAATAAATAATACTTTTGCAGCCATTTTAAAAAGCCTTAACAGGCGATTGATTCATAAACATTTACAATTTGCCTGAGAATTTCTCATGCTAAGATAAAAGCCAATGAGCTTCAAAGATAAAATAGATCTTAATCGTCTGCCGCGCCATGTTGCTGTAATTATGGACGGAAACGGCAGGTGGGCCAAAAAACAGGGCAGGCTCCGCACATTCGGCCACGAAAGCGGGGTTACTTCTGTACGTGAAACCGCCGAGGCTGCCGCTGAACTGGGAATCGAGAACCTCACGCTTTATGCTTTTTCCACCGAAAACTGGAATCGCCCGCGCCATGAAGTCGAAGCCCTGATGCATCTGCTCATCCGGACGATCAATAATGAAATGAAAACACTAAACCAAAACAACATTCGTTTGTTTGCCATCGGAAATTTAAAAGCACTCAATAAAAATACTTACAAGCATCTGCTCAAAGCAATTGACGACACAAAAACCAATGCGCGGATGAATCTTATTCTGGCCCTCAGCTACAGTTCGCATGACGAAATTGTGGAGGCTGCCAGAGAAATTGCGCAAAAAGTTAAAAATAATGAGTTGGCTGTTGAGGATATTAATGATAACACTATTTCGAAACATCTCTATACCAAAGATTTTCCGGATCCTGAATTATTGATTCGAACCAGCGGCGAATACCGCATCAGCAATTTTTTAATGTGGCAGTTGGCCTATGCTGAGCTGTATTTTACTCCAAAACTCTGGCCTGATTTCAGACGGGAGGATTTTTATGAAGCCATTGTGAATTTTCAATGCAGAGAAAGGCGATTTGGCCGGACTAGCGAACAAGTCAGCGAGAAAGTAAAACTATAAAATGAACAAACCTTCACATTCAACAAAATCTGTTTTTGTTTTAAATCTGTTTTCAGGAATCGCCTTCCTGATTTTTTTACTTTCCCCAAACCTGATTCTGTCACAGGTTAATGTTGGGTCCAACCTTCTCGAAATCGATTACATGCAGCCGAAAGAATATGAAATCGGCGGAATTACCGTGTCAGGCGTTCAGTTTCTGGATGAAAACGTCCTGATCATGATTTCAGGCCTCACTGTTGGCGAAAAGATTAAAATCCCAAGCGACAGATTCCGGAACGCTATTACCAAGCTCTGGGAACAAGGCCTTTTTGAGTATATTAATATCTCGGCTACCGACGTAAAAGAGAATGTGGTGTTTCTGAATATCGAGTTACGCGAAAAGCCACGTTTGTCGAAATTTACTTTTACAGGAGTAAAAAAAGCCGAAGCCGATAACCTGCGCGATGAAATTGTAATTGCCCGTGGTGATGTGGTTACCGAAAACCTCCTGGCAACAGCAAAAACCAAAATAACAAAATATTACACCAAAAAAGGATATCTCGATGCTGAAGTAAATATCACACAAACGCCTGATACCAACAAGGCCAACAACGTAATCCTTAATTTTGAGATCGAAAAGAACGAAAGGGTGAGAATTTATAAAATCGATATCAAAGGTAACCAACACCTCACCGACGAAATGGTGCTGCGCACCTTTAAAAAAACCAAAGAAAAAGGTGTTTTCAAACCACTCGATGATATTGAAGAACTTATCTGGACCTCCATACAAACAGCTTTTCAGCTTCAGTTTGACAGCGTGGTTGCCAATGCCGGAAAATATGTGAACAAAAATATTAAAGTGCGGGTTTTCAAATCATCCAAATACATCCAGGATGATTTTATCGAAGACAAACAAAAGCTGATCGACAAATACAATGCGCTGGGCTACCGCGATGCCCGGATTATCAAAGACACCATTTACAAGAATCCTGATAAAACCATCAATATCGAAGTAAACGTTGAGGAAGGTCAACGCTATTATTTTGGCGATATCACCTGGGTTGGAAACACCAAATACACCGACGAATTCCTGAATAATATTCTCAAAATAAAAAAAGGTGATGTTTACGATCAGGAATTGCTGAACACCAACATTTCCTACAATCCAAGCGGATTTGATATCAGTTCGTTGTATCTCGACGATGGTTACCTCTTTTTTCAGGCTGTCCCGATCGAAGTTGATGTCGAAAGCGACACGATCAATCTTGAAATCAGGATACGCGAAGGAAAGCAGGCACGCATCAATTCGGTAACCGTTAAAGGAAACACCAAAACCAACGACCGTGTGGTAATCCGTGAAATGAGATCAAGGCCGGGGCAGTTGTTCAGCCGCTCCGACATTATCCGTACTACACGTGAGTTAGCCCAGTTAAAATATTTTGATGCCGAAAAAATTGAGCCGGATATTCAACCCAATCAAACGGATGGTTCGGTTGACATTGCTTATTCGGTTGAAGAAACTTCCGCCGACCAGATCGAATTGTCGGGCGGTTGGGGATATGGAAGGATTATCGGAACGCTTGGGCTTTCGTTTAACAACTTCTCGCTGCGGAATGTTTTTACCAAAGAGGCCTGGAAACCCATCCCTTCGGGCGATGGACAAAAACTTTCGCTCAGGCTTCAATCGTATGGAAAAGGATACTTCAGCTACAGCGCATCTTTTACCGAACCCTGGTTGGGAGGCAAAAAACCAAATGCTTTAAGCGTTTCGTATTACCACTCATTATATTCCAACGGCCTGCCTAAGAGCAACCCGAACAGGTCGACATTTAAAATCAACGGTTTTTCGGTGGGAATTGGAAAACGGCTTCAGTGGCCCGACGACTTCTTTACACTTTATCAGTCGGTGAATTTCCAGCTTTACAGCCTTTACCAGTATAGCCAGATATTTACGTTTGGCGGCGGAACCGGAAATTACAATAATTACAACTATAATATTTCGCTGTCGCGGAATTCGATTGATGCTCCGATATTCCCACGTTCGGGGTCAGAGGTTTCGTTATCACTTGAATTTACACCGCCTTATTCGTTACTCAACGGTCTTGATTATACCACAGTTCCTGATATGGAAAAATACAAATGGATCGAGTATCACAAATGGAAGATGAAGGCCAATTTCTACACCAAACTGGTGGGTAACTTAGTTTTAAGTAATCGTGCACAGTTTGGCTTTCTTGGAAAATATGGCAACGAAATCGGGGTCACTCCTTTCGAGCGTTTTTACCTTGGCGGAGATGGCCTTTCGGGTTACAACAACCTCGATGGCCGCGAATTAATCGGGATGCGTGGCTATGGCAACGAAACCATCACCCCCGATTATTACCTGAATTCGAATATAGGAGGAACCATTTACAGCAAATACACTTTTGAGTTACGCTTCCCGCTCTCTCTTAACCCAAGCGCAACTATTTTTGCACTCACATTTCTGGAGGCTGGTAATTCGTGGGCTAATTTCGCTGATTTTAACCCATTTAAAGTTTACCGCTCAGCAGGTTTTGGCGTCAGGGTATTCCTGCCAATGTTTGGCGTGCTTGGCCTCGACTGGGGTTATGGTTTTGATGAAGTTCCCGGTATTCCGGGTGCTAACGAAGGACAGTTCCATTTCTCGATTAACCAATCCATCGATTAACAAAAAAGACCAAAAGTTAAAGCCTGTTTTTTTGGAATGTTATTTGTAAGCAATGCGACATAAAAAATTAATTAAATATCCTTGGAGGAAAAATCATGAAAAAGTATTCATCTTACGGTAAAATCTTCCTTTCGTTGTTTGTGGTACTGTTTTTAACTGCATTTGCAGCACATGCCCAGAAATATGGTTACGTGGATACTGATTATATTTTGAAAAACATTCCTGAATACCAGGATGCTCAAACACAAATCGACGATTTATCGAAACTGTACCAGGAAGAAGTGGAAGCAAAATACGCCAAAGTCGAACAGATGTACAAAGCTTATCAGAGTGATGCCGTGCTTCTGCCCGAAGACATGAAGCGCAAACGGGAAGAAGAAATCGTTAAAGCCGAAAAAGAGGCAAAAGATTTGCAAAAAGCTCATTTTGGAACCGAAGGAAATCTCTTTAAAAAACGCCAGGAATTGGTAAAACCTATCCAGGAAAAAATCTTTAATGCCATCGAAGATATTGCCACCAAAAAAAATTATGCCATAATTTTTGATAAGGCCAGCGGGCCGGTGATTATGTACATCAGTTCAAAATTAGACATCAGCGATGAAGTACTGGAGCAAATTGGCGGAATTATGGGCGTTAAAGAAAAAGCCGAGGAAAAGGAAAAATAGTCTGTCCTGAAATTTTTCGGGATAATCAGCTTAAAAATCACGACTTAAAAGATAATTAAAACACCGCTCTTTTGTTTTTTTAATAATGATTTTCAATGAAATAATATAAATTTGCCAACTCAAAAAAATTAACATTTTAAAAGAATACAATGAAACACACAATCAGACTATTTGCAGTTTTAGCATTTGTATCGTTTACATTTGCGGCTGCAGCGCAAAAGGCTCCCAAATTCGGTCATCTGGATTTTGCAAAATTGTATGGTATGATGCCAGGACAAGATTCGATTAAGACAGCCTATGAAGCTTACGCAAAAGGC
>CAYOWJ010000143.1:7639-9355 GCA_964407625.1 uncultured Lentimicrobiaceae bacterium | reverse complement strand
GCAAATTTTTCCTGGATGTGTCTGCCATTTTTCATGATTTTAACCACAATTTCGAGTTCGTGATGAATCTCATGCGAAAAAGCAGGATAGAAAAACGGCCGGTTTCGGGTGACCAGGGCTGTGTCGGGTTTTAAGAAAAATACAGGTTCCTTTGGTAAAGGATTGTTGAGTTCTTTGGCGTGATCAACATAATTACGGCCAATGCAAATGATTTTCATAGGTAAGTTTTTAAAGGAGCAAATGTAGCGTAATTTGTTTTTTGATGCGAATAATCTATGACGATTTCTCTGGTTTTTACTTTTTTGAGGTTCCTCCAAAAATGGATGAAAACATGCCTTTAACCATAAACAAGGTTGTTTGTGATGGACTGAGTTCACGGGCAGCATTAAAGTCTTTTAGTGCTCCAATGTAATCGCCATTTGCCTGTCTGCATTTTGCCCTGTAATAAATGGCCTCAAAATGATCAGGCTCTTTTGAAATCGTTTTGGTGAAATCGCTGATAGCTTCTTTGTAGTTTTTAAGCAGATAATTATTGTAACCACGCAGGAAATAGGTGACTGTTAGTTCAGGATTTACGGTGATTGCAGTGTTGCACAGCAAAATGGAGGTCTCATAATCCTTTTGTTTATTGAGCTCGATGGCAGCGCGGATTGATTCGATGGCAGCGTCCTGGGCTGTGACCACTTCGACTGTGAAAATCATCAGAAACAGAAACAATAAGTATTTCATTATTTTGCTTTTATGCTGTATCCTGACTAAAACGCTTCAATTACCAAAAAAGTTACTGCTAAAAAGAATTGATTTATTGGCTGTTAACCGAGCCTTTGTTGAATTGCCTGAGTTTGATGGCAGTAATAACTTTCTTTGTAGAAAGCGGAAAATCTGATTTCATCATCCAATCGTAATAGGACGACTCTTTTTGGAAGATTTCTTCTACAATTTTTCCTTTATATTTTCCAAAGTTAAAAACTTCCTGCTTTTTATCGTTAAAAATCAGATGGCCAATCAGATCTGCATTTTCGTGCTGCTCCGAAAAATTGCTCAGCGCAGCAATATCATTAATGATGGGTTCGATAATATTTCCGTTGCGATCTTTTATTTTAGCTCCCTGGTATTTATCAAGCTGGGCTTTAAGAACTTCATAAGTTGCTAAAGTATCGGCTTCGGCAGAATGGTGGTTTTCGAGGTCTTTTTTGCAATAAAATTCATAAGCTGCTTTCAGTGTTCGCGGCTCCATTTTATGGAAAATATTCTGAACATCAACAAAACGCCGTCCTTTCAAATCAAAGTCAACATCTGCCCTGAGGAATTCCTCAACAAGCAAAGGAATGTCAAATTTGTTGGAGTTATAGCCGGCAAGGTCAGCATTTCCGATAAAGTTGCTTACCTCTTTGGCAATCTCTTCAAATCGTGGGGAATCTTTAACATCTTCATCGGTGATGCCATGAATTTCGGTTGAGCGGGGTGGAATCGGCATGCCTGGATTTACACGTTTTGTGTAAACTTCCTGCTTTCCTGAAGGATGAATTTTTATCAGGCTGATTTCGACAATGCGGTCGGTGGCAACCTTGATGCCGGTTGTTTCGAGGTCGAAGAAAGCAATTGGTTTGTTAAGGATGAGTTCCATAGCTAAAATGATAAATAGTTGCAAACCCGCAATGGGATTGTGTTTTAATACTAAAAATACAAAATCTGAATCCTGTCATAAAATCTGAA
>CAYOWJ010000143.1:3494-7539 GCA_964407625.1 uncultured Lentimicrobiaceae bacterium | reverse complement strand
CCATCAACAATCCGATGGTCGTAAGCCAGTGATAAAATCATGATTTGCCTGATGGCGATAACATCGCCCTGAGCGGTTTCGAGAACCACCGGCCGTTTTTTAATCGCTCCTAATCCAAGTATCGCAACCTGCGGTTGATTGATGATAGGCGTGCCCGTAAGGCTGTCGAATGAACCAAAATTGGTCACTGTAAAAGTTCCTCCCTGGATTTCGTCGGGATCGAGTTTGTTTTTACGTGCCCGGTTAGCAAGGTCGTTTACCGCTTTGGCCATGCCAATCAGGTTTAACCGGTCGGCACCTTTAATTACAGGAACGATGAGGTTTCCGTTTGGAAGGGCTGTTGCCATTCCGATATTAACATTTTTGCGGATAATCATTTTTGTGCCGTCAACCGAAGCATTCACCAGCGGGTAGTCGCGCAGTGTTTTGGCAGCGGCTTCGATAAAAATAGGAGTATAGGTGATTTTTTGATTTTCACGCTTTTCAAAGGCGTCTTTAACTTTATTGCGCCAGTTTACAATGTTGGTAACATCAACTTCGATAAAGGAGGTTACATGCGGTGAAACGTGTTTCGACATCACCATGTGGTCGGCAATCAGTTTGCGCATCCGGTCCATTTCAACGATTTCATCACCCATAGCTGAAGTAACTTTTGGTGCCTCATACTTTGGTAAAGGAATTGTTGCTGATGGCGCTGTTTCTCTTTGTTTTGGAGCTTCTGCCCGGACTTCAACTTTCTTCTGACCTCTGTTTTGGAGATAATTTAAGATGTCTTGTTTGGTTACCCGATTTTCGGTGCCGGTGCCCGGAATCTGCTCTAATTCGGTTAAAGAAATGTTTTCGGCTTTTGCGATGCTTTTCACCAGGGGGGAATAGAATCTGGTAGAACTGGCGAAATCGCCAGTCTCAATTTCTGATTGAATTTCTTTTCCCTCAGAACCTGCAATTGCGTTATTTTCTTTTTCTTCGTGAACTTCAGTTTTGGAAGGCTCTTCCGTATTTTCAGCATCGCCGTCCATTTCGATAATGGCAATAACTTTTCCAACAGGAACAACGTCTCCTTCGGCAAAAAGGGTTTTAATAATCCTGCCTTCTACCGGAGATGGGATTTCAGAGTCAACTTTATCGGTAGCTATTTCCAAAAGCGAATCATCTTCCTGAACGCTGTCGCCTTCTTTTTTTAACCATCTGGTGATGGTAGCTTCGATGATACTCTCGCCCAGCTTGGGCATGATAATTTCAAATTTTGCCATTTATGTTGGTTTTTTTTATGCTTCTATTATTTTTCAATTGATCTTTTTCAACAACAATTTATCATAAAAGTTCATCTGATCTGTTTTGGACGCAAAAGTAATCATTAGAAGTTTTGTGCCATGTTAACGATTTTTAAAACTCAGTAGCTTCCAAGGTTTTTGAAGCCTTTTAAAATAATGTCGAGGTCTTTTTTTGTTTTATAGTCGCGTGCATACAAAAGGTTGAGGCGCTCGAGGGTTTCCTCGTTTAAATTGTTAATACGCAGTGCCGCCGCCGGATTTAGCACTCCCGGCCTGATAACCGGTAATTTGTTATGATCGTGTTCGGTGGTTTTGCAGTAACCTACCCAGGATTTTCTTGCAAAAAGAACCTTAAAAATATTTCGGAAAAACCCGAAGGGCTTTTTAATGATAAAGGCCGAAACAGGCAGGGTGAAAAACAGGAAAAGACTCACCACAATATCCAGAAATCGCTTGTTGCGAAGGTTTTTGATTTTGCTGATCGAATTAATTTCGAGGGTGTATAGGTCGCCGGCGGTGTTGATGGAATTACTTCCGATTAGTGAGAGGCTTTCGGGGGGTGCAATTTTATATTCGACCTGCGGGTTTTCCAGTTCCGACATTTTATCGATGATAATCCTTGCCGGGATGCTTTTGGCGCAAAAAATCAATTCGTTGATATTGTAAATGTTGATGATATCTCCAATCTGACTGAAGTTTCCAATAAATCCTTCCTCAGGTTTTTGTGATTCGTCAATACTTACCAGGCCAATAAAAGCGGGCTGGGCTTCGATGGTGGTGAGGAGTTTGGCAACACGTTCGGCTTCTTCCCTTTCGCCAACAACAATGTAACGTTTGTTTTTTACATCCCCAATCTCAAAATTCTTAATCCCAAAAAGATTTAAACCGAGCCGGATGCCAGTCATTGCAATGTAGCCCCAGAGTGCACCTAAAAGAATCATCGCCCGCGAATAACGCATGGTTTCGTCGAGCAAACTGTAAAAAACAAGAATCGCCACAGTTCCGCTGAAAAACCCTCTGAATATCCTGAAAAGGTTGATCGGACGGTCGTAACCTCCCGACAGGTAAACCGAAATGAGCCAGGTAAAAATGTAGATTGGAACGGCAATCAGTAAAAACTCAGGTGGATAAGACCCGCCTTGTACACGAAATACCACCGTTTGTGCCCAATAATCCTGAATGAAAAAAATGCCCGAAAAAATTAAAACAGCATCGAAAAAAGGTAAAAGCGTGCGATCGGTAAAGCGTTTAAAAATCGCCAGAAAGGCCCTGAAATAAATAGCCATTTTTATCAGGAGCGTAAAACTGCGGGCGTTTTTTTGCGAAAAATGTTTCCTCGCAAAAATCATCATGGCGTTGTAAAAAACCAGCACATAATTCACGCTGCTTTTCTTTGTACTCTCACCTTTGTAATGAATAATCCTGGTTTCGGGGAAGTAATAGTTTTTATAGCCAGCCTGGGTAATCCGGTACGAAATATCCACATCTTCGCCATACATGAAAAAATCTTCATCGAGGCCCCCGATTTTGTCGATCACAGTTTTGCGTATTAACAGGAAAGCGCCCGAAAGTATGTCAACTTCATTGGTTTTATCCACATCAAGAAAAGTCAGGTGGTACTGCCCAAAGGTTCTGGAGTTGGGGAAAAGCTTTGAAAGTCCGAAAATCTTATAAAAAGCTACTATTGGCGTGGGTAATCCGCGTTTTGACTCAGGGAGAAATTTACCTTTTCCGTCAACCATTTTCACACCCAGGCCACCAGCCTCCGGATGGGCGTCCATAAAAGTGACGACTTTCGAAAAAGTATCGTCTTCAACGATGGTGTCGGGGTTGAGCAATAAAATATATTCGCCTTTGGCAACTTTGATGGCCTGATTGTTGGCTTTCGAGAATCCGTAATTTTCGGTATTGGCAATGATTTTTACTTCCTGAAATTTTTCAGAAACCATTTTCAGCGAATCATCAACCGAGTTGTTGTCAACAACAAAAACCTCGCAATCGATTCCTGCCGAAGCCTTTTGTACCGAGTACAGGCACTGCTCCAGGAAATACCTGACGTTGTAATTGACAATAATTACGGAAAGTTTCATGCTTTTTTTGTGGAATTCAAATCCAAAAATTAAAGGCCAAAGATAAGCACAATGTTTAAACAGGGACCGAACATTTGAATGACTGTTTTGTGATTTGAGCCGTTCTTCTTAAAAAAGCCACCGACAGGGTTTTACACGCTGCCGGTGGTAAATAAATGAGCACAAAAAGAATGGATGGTGCCTGAATTATTCCTGATTACCTGGAAAAATATAGACCGGAATATCCGAATGGAAGAGCAATTCCCGGGTATGATCCCTGGTAAACAGGCTTTTCAGGAAGCTTTTGCGATGATGAACAATGCTGATAATATCGATGTGATTTTCTTTGACATAAGTATTTATTCCGCCAAGGAAATCAATATTATCAATCACCTTAAAAACAAGCCGGCCTTCTTTAATTTCATCTTCAAAATAAACTTTTAGTGAATCCATTTTGCTGTCGTCGGTAAGCCTGTCGTTGTCGATATTGATGTGGATGCAATGGATTAGGGGTTTATAGGTAATCAGGAGTTCAAAAAGCCGTCTGAGGTCTTTTTCGTCTTCATCGGCCAGGTTAGTGGCGTACAGCATGTTTTTGAAGCCCGAATATTTAGCATTAACAGGAACAGTTAAAATCCGGCATTTTGCATTTTTCACCACTTTTGAGGTCACTTTTCCGGTGAGAATATCTTTATTTCCTTT
>CAYOWJ010000143.1:0-3394 GCA_964407625.1 uncultured Lentimicrobiaceae bacterium | reverse complement strand
GAAAAGTCCACAGGGACAAGTATTTTTTTCATTTTCTTTCAGTATTGATTGTTACAAAATTAGCTTTTTTTTACTGACATTTCGCCCTTTTCGATGCAAATATTCATGAATGCTATTTATTTCGATTTTAATTTATTTGTGTAATAATTACATCTAATTTTGGCCGTTTAAAATCAGGGTTTCAGATTTTCAAAGAACGCAATTTCATTAAATATTAATTTTTTTGTTGTGGATAAATCAACAAATACCTATCCTTTCGATGGCTTTAGTTTTAATTGTGAAGCAACCAACCAAATTTTGGATGATGCAAATGTGTGGCTTGAAGTAATTGATAGCCAGGGTAAAATTATATTCTTTAATAAATTCGCCGAAATAGTCAGCGGCTATAACCGCTCTGAGTTTTTGCAAAATACCAGGCAGTGGGAGCTGTTATTTGAAAATGAGACCGGTGAAAGGATTCGAAAATTATTCATCAATCTGATCAAAGCTAAACGCCATTTTCTTGGCAGAGAAGCAGAAATAATTACGGCTAAAGGCGAACTCAGAACAATCTCCTGGTCAGGAAGCCTTCTCAAAATTGATAAAAGCAATAATTCCGGATTGTTGCTCGTAGGAGTTGATGTATCTGATAAAGTAAAATATGCCAAAGAAATTTTGGCAAGTGAAGAGAAATATCATTCGATTTTTAATGCTGTGCCACTGGGTGTTTTCCGATCGTTGCCGAACGGAAAATTTATCGAAATGAATCTTCAGATGGCTAAATGTTTGGGGTATAAAGATCCGGAGGAAGCTATTAACCAGATTTCCGACATTGCTTCTCAGCTTTACAAAAATCCTGAAGTCAGGTCAAAAGTAATTGAGGCTGCCATTCATTCTAAAGCGATTATCAACCTGGAAACTGTTTTCAGGAAACGAAACGGTGATTATTTTGATGCCCGGATTCTTGGGCATGTCCGCACTGATATTATTGATGGAAATATCGTTATTGAAGGAACTTTAGAGGATATCACCGAGCGGAAAAATGCTGATAAAGCGCTGAATAATAGTTTGCAGCGCTATAGTACATTATTTATGCATTCACCGATTTCTATCTGGGAAATTGATTTTTCGCTTGTAAAACTGAATTTGAATCGTTTACAGGAATCCGGCATCACCGATCTTGAAAAATATTTCAACGAAAATCATCATGAATTGAAGCGTTGCCGCTCATCATTAAAGGTTCTTGATGTAAATGAAGCCACCATCGAAATGTTTGAGGCTTCAACAAAACAGGAAATTATTGCCAATTCGGATTTCCTTGCGACGGAGATTTCCAGGCAAACCGAAATAAATTCCCTGCTTGACATCGCAAACAATAATAAAACCTTTGTTTCGGAAACAGTTTATAAAACCTTGAAAGGGAATTTGAGGCACACCAGAGTCAGGTGGATTATTGCACCCGGCTCCGGCTTCGATTATTCCAGGGTTCTTGTGAGTATGGAAGATTTTACAAAACTCAAGGCTGAGCAGGAAGCGCTCAACCAGAACGAGAACGAACTATTGTCGCTGATAAATGCCATGGATGATTTGGTGATGATGCTCGATATTCACGGAAAATATGTTTATCTTGCTCCAACTGCAAATAACCTGATGGTGCGGCCAGCCGATGAGTTGTTGGGGAAAAGCATTTTCGATTTCTTTCCTAAAGAACAGGCTGACGGTTTCCTGAATCGGATCGAATGCTGTTTGAAAACCAAAGAAACCATTAAGTATGAATATGCTTTACGAATTGATGATCAGGAATTATGGTTTGATGCAAAGATTTCACCCGTTTCTGATAATGTTGTAATTTGGGTAGCCAGGGATATTACCGACCGCAAAGCATCGGAAAATGCAAATGCCGTAATGTTGAATATTGCACGGGCAGTAAATATTTCGCATGACCTGAATGAATTATTCGAAAATATCCGTGCTGAGCTTTCCCGGATTATTGATACCAGAAATTTCTTCATAGCCCTTTATAACAAAGATACCGACACCATAAGTCTGCCCTATTTCAGGGATGAAAAAGATAAGTTTAATTCATTTCCAGCCGAAAATACCATCAGTTCACTGGTGTTTAGCAGTAAAAATTCGATGTTGCTCACCGACAATCAAATTAAGGTGTTGGCCGACGATGGACTGATTAAAATAGTTGGAACTCCAGCAAAAGTATGGATGGGAATTCCGCTGCTTGTCGAGGGAGATGTTTTGGGAATCATGGTTGTTCAGAGCTACGAAAATCCTGATACTTTTAACGAACAACATCTGAAGTTACTCGAAGTGATTTCACCACAGATCAGCCTTTCGATACGCCGTAAACAATCGGAGCAACTGCTGCAGGAATCAGAGAGAATGTTGCGCGAATCCAATCTCACAAAGGACCGGTTTTTCAATATTATTGCCCACGACCTTAAAAATCCGTTTAATGCCATTATTGGTTTTTCGACGCTTTTGAGCGACGAATGGAACGAGTTTAATGATGAAGAAAAGTTTTCGATGATTAATTCGATCAAAACTTCTTCAGAAAACGCATTCGAGCTCCTTACCAATCTTTTGGACTGGTCGAGGATGCAGGTTGGGAAAATTAATTATGAACCCGAATTTCTTGATATTTCAGGATTGGTTAAACTCACCTTTAGTCTGCTGAAACCAAATGCTGATGCTAAAAATATCAGGTTGCAAATCGGGGCAACCTGCGATAGATTTGTTTGGGCCGATCCCAACATGTTAACCACTGTGTTGCGGAATTTGATTTCGAATGCCATTAAATTCACCAAAAAAAATGGCTTTATTAAAATTCAATGCTCCAAACAACCTGATTATCCCGGAAAGATTGTGATTGGAATTTCGGATAGTGGAGTTGGAATGGCTGCAAAAGAAATTGAATGTATTTTTGATATTGCTTCAAACCGCACTTCTGCGGGAACCGCGGGTGAAACAGGGACAGGTCTCGGACTTGCGCTGTGTAAGGACTTTGTCGAAAAAAACAAAGGACAGCTCTGGGTGGACAGTGAGATAAATGTCGGCAGTACTTTTTACATCGCCCTGCCCTCTAAACCGCTTGTTTAGTAATTTTTCATCCGATTTGATTTTGATTTTGCATAACAATAAAAGTCAATCCCGGTATCCATCAGGATTGATTTTTTAATTTCGGTTTTTTGCTGTTCTGGTTTAGAAATCAAATCCATGTTTACACATCAATGAGACTTGTCAAAAAAGGTGTCGAATAATAAATCAATGGGGGACTAAAACCCATAGTCGTCGGGCTAAGCCCAGGATTTATATTTTCCATAGCCCAAACCTTCAGGTTTGGGATTATTGAAATCTCCAATTTAAAGTTGGAAGGGCGTGAACGCCCTTTTGTCCATTGGAT
>CAYOWJ010000142.1:0-9375 GCA_964407625.1 uncultured Lentimicrobiaceae bacterium | reverse complement strand
ATTTAAAATATGAAACGACTTTTCAATACATCCGAAACAATTTGGAACACACTTTTGGTGATATCGGTGATATTTGCTGTTTTTATTTTACCAACACTACCGGTAACCTGGTATCGTGGTTTATTTCGCATTAACTATTCGATCATCTATTTTGCTGCGGTGTTTTCGCTGCAAAAACGCAGCAAATACCTCATCACCCTTTTCGTTGCCACACTCATACTCGAATGGGTTTCCGATTTTCTCCACCTCGAGGCATTAATCATATTTTCGAAAAGCATCAATGTGCTCTTCTTTTTAGTAATTGTTGCCTCACTGATAAAGCAGATTGCAACAGCCAGCGAAGTAACCAAAGAGATTATTTTTGGCTCGGTTGCCGGATATCTCCTTCTGGGGATCATCTTTTCCATTTTCATTTCGGTAATCATTTCCCGTGATCCGGCCGCATTTAACGTCATCCAACCCGACGCATCTCTAACCGAACAGGGAAGAAACATCAGCATACCCATGTATTATGGGTTTATAACAATGACAACGGTTGGATACGGAGATATTCTCCCACTCAAGCCTTACACCAGGTCGTTGGCTACTTTCATTGCTGTAGCAGGGCAATTTTATATGGCTATTATAGTCGCATTGCTGGTTGGAAAGTTTGCAGCCCAGCATGATTTTTCTGATGCCTCAGATAAAAAATCCGAATAATGCTGGCATCAAAATCGGGCTTCTTTAAAATGCTATTTTGAAAAGACTGGTGGTAGTGGATTATCAGCGAATTTTCTAAACAAATGAACCTGAGTATTGATTAACTCACTGCCTCCATTTATTGCATTTTCATCTTTTCTAAATTTTTAAGAACTAAAGATTTACGACACCCATTCCAGGCAAAAAATGAAAGATGCTCAAGAGAGTGCGCTTTTAAAAGTAAGTGAGAATTGCTGAAATTTCATAATTTTACGCCCATATGCTAAGAACAGAAAGTCAATTTATGCTTCGTGCTTCCAAAATCAGGATGCTGCTCAAACAGTTGATTTTAACTGTTTGTGTTCTGCTCATGGCGGTAAATCAGCTTTTTCCCCACGACACCAAACCAATCCACAATAAAAGCATACTCGTACTTTTTTCAATGCAGCCCACAACGCCAGCTTACAGGGCAATCCTCGCCGGAATTCGCTCAAAATTAACTGATGAATTTGGTGATAATTATAACCTGCACACCGAATATCTCGAAACCGACAGGTATCTAAAGGGCGCTTATCCAAAGGAAAAAATCGACCCTTACAATGTAAAATACAGAGATGTACATCCTGACCTTTTAATCTGTGTCGGGATCGATATTGTCTCAATTCTCAAAAGCTATGCTGAAGATTATCTTCAAAATTTGCCGACAGTTTCGATTGACTACGATTTTTCGAATTCCGGAACCTCCTGGAATATTTGCCTGAATGATAAAACCACAGTAATTCCTTTAATAAATGAAGTAGGTAAATCCCTTTCAACCATTCTTCAGCTATTTCCAGAAGCCGATTCCATCTATTTTATCAGTGGTAATTCCTTCATCGATCAGCTACAGCATCATGCATCGATGCTGGAAATATCGAAACTTAAGGAGCGTGAAAAAGCCACTTTTATTACCAATGTTTCGATGGATGATATTTTAAGGAGGGTCAGACACCTGCCAGCCAACAGTATTGTTATCGTTACGAGTTTCAACGTTGACAGTAAACGGGTACCTTATTATAATCCTGAGTCAATACGGTTAATCAGCAAGTCAGCAAATGTACCCGTGTTTGGCATTACCAGCATGGGTTTTGGTGATGGAGCTGTGGGAGGATATTTGCTAAACTTTGATAAAGTGGGATTAATTTCAGGAGAAGCTGCCGTGAAAATCTTAAAAGGTGCCAATCCTGCTTCGATAAAATATTCGGAAAAAGATTACTACGAATACATGTTCGACTGGCGTGAGCTTAAACGCTGGAACATCCTTGGTTCGGACAAAATCCCTGCCGGCAGTACTCTTTTTTTCGAGGAAGTTCACTTCTTCGGAAAGTACAGGTGGATTATATTCGGAGCCATGCTTTTTTTGATTTTACAAACCATGCTGATTTTTAATCTGGTACGGCTGAACCGGAAACAAAAAATAATGACTTTACAGAATATCGAAACGGAAAATAAATACCGGGAGTTGATTCGCGAAGACAGGATTCTTCGCACCGGTGAACTGACTGCCTCACTTTCGCATGAGCTTACCCAACCCCTGACTTCCATATTGAGCAATGCCCAGGCAGGCCTCCGCTTTATCGGCTCCAAAAACTTTACACCCGATTTACTTAAAGAAATCCTCCAAAATATTGTGGAAGATGATAAACGGACTGCAGCGATGTTAAGCAGTATCCGCGGAATGATGAAACTCGAAAAAAGAGAAAAAGAATTATTGAATTTGAATATGCTGGTCGGCGAGGTAGTTGCCATTTTTCGCAGTGAAGCCTCACGACATGGAATAAAACTACATGTTGAGGTACCCGAAGAACCGGTTTATGTTTTAGCCGATGCAACGCAGATTCAGCAGGTTATTCTCAATTTTGCCGTTAATGCGATACATTCCATCGAAACCACCGGTGCTGAAAACAAAATGATTATTATCTCCGAATCTGTTAATAGTAATTTTGTTACAGTTTCGGTGCGTGATTTTGGCAGTGGAATAGATCATAGTATAAAAGATAAGTTATTCAAACCCTTTGTTACCTCAAAAAAGGATGGTTTAGGCATTGGTTTATCTATCAGCCAGTCGATTATCCAGGATCATCAGGGACTAATCCTGGCAGAAAACAAGCCTGATGGCGGAGCCCAATTTTCGTTTAACCTTAAAATACAACAACATGACCTCTGAAAACACTAAGATATTTATCATTGATGATGACGAATCCGTCAGGCGAAGTTTTTCGCTTTTGCTGAAATCGGCCGGGTATGCCGTTGAAGCCTTTGATGGAGGTGATCATTTTTTAGCCCTCGAACAATTTAAGGGTGCAGGCTGCATTTTGCTCGACATTTTCCTCGACGGGAAATCAGGTCTCGAATTGCAGGAGCAGGTCAGCAAAAAATTCCCCTACCTGCCGATCATTTACATTTCAGGGCAGGGAAATATTCCGATGAGTGTGCAGGCACTCCGGAAAGGAGCTATCAATTTTCTTCAAAAACCGGTTGATGACATTCAGTTGCTTGGTGCAGTTGAAGAGGCGATAAAAGAGAGTAGTACTAAAGTTTCGCTCGGTGAAGAGATTGGCAGGATAAAATTGCTGATGCAATCCCTGACTCCACGTGAACTTGAAGTTTACCAATTACTGATTACCGGACTGCTGAATAAACAAATTGCCGGAAAGCTCAATATTGCCGAACACACCGTAAAAATTCACCGCGGCAAAATAACCGAAAAACTCGGCGTTAAATCCGTTGCCGAAATGGTACAAATGGCTACATTGCTTAACAATCGGTAATTGGTAAAATCCAATGAATACAATGGATTAGCTCCAGAGTAATATTGGCACAACGTTGCTTCTGATACTAACCTAAAAAATTATAGCTAGGAAATTCACAGCAATTAAGCCATTCAAAACGTTAAATTTTGATAGCCTAATCATCCAAATGGAAACAGAAAATTAACTTTTATATTTCGTATAGCGGGTTAAGGATTTTTTAAATGATACCCTGATCGATGAGGTCATAAATGAGTTCCGATAACGTTGACTTGACTGATTTTTTAAGAATATTGCGACGGTGGGTATTAATTGTATGGACACTCAGAAATATTTTTTCGGCGATTTCTTCACTGCTCATACCGGATGCTATCAACTTAATAATCTCAAATTCACGGTCCGAAAATGGTTTATTTATCCCTAACAATTCTTCATCCGGAAATCTGAAATTGGACAGGTTGTTGCCTAAATAATAATGAAAACCATGTTTGATCTTTTTAACCCAGTCGATGTTGGTGTGAATTTTAAGAAGATAAGCCGATTTATGCGGGATAGTGCTGTAAAACAGGTACAACTGGAGAAGAATATTTGAGTAATTTCCGGAAGGATTTCGCAGCCAATGATTCGTTGATAAAAGAGCAATTCCTTTTTCGGCTACAAAAATATTGTGAGCTAGTTTTAATAGTTTCGCTCTTCCAAGACTAAGTTTCTGAATATCATCTGGATGTGTGATATCATAAAAATGATAAAGGTTAAGATCCGCAGGATTTACGCCCACCATTTGCAAACTACGTTTACTTGTAAATAGAATATTAATGTTAATGAGGTCAACAAGAAAGAAAAATTGGTCATATTTTTCAGTCATTTTTTCGAGTTCCAAAAGCAAGGGATTATCAGCAGAAAAAGCTTTTAAGCCGTCCTTCGAAAACGATTCAATCAACTTCTCGTACAAGTCGTAGCTTTTAATGTTGTTTTTCATGATTACCCTGGATTTTACCAGTTTAATAAATATGAGTGGCAAAACTATAATATTTTACTTAAGAATAGGTATTGTCATATTTTGGCTCTAATGGAATTTCCACACACGTGTACGAACTTTTTTATCTGTATTTGTTGAAATTGAGGTGTTTACTTTGATACGACATTGATTTTTATAATAATACCTTCTGCTTTAATAGAACCAAGGTACTATTGGCTGACATCCTGTTAGCTGGTAATTTTGAAAAACATTTACAACAGGTAAATTCAAATACCATGATCTGTATTATCGATGATGATCAGTATGTAAGGCGCGGATTTCGTTTACTTCTTAAATCGGGAGGATTTGAAAGCACAGCATTTAGTAGTGCTGAAGAGTTTTTGGAAAAGTACAATCCTGACAACACTGATTTGGTAATCCTCGATTATCATTTGCCGGGCATGACTGCATGTGATTTGCTGGAGTATTTTGCTAAAAACAAGCTGTATTATCCGGTTGTCATCATCACAGCCTTTGATGATCAGCACAGCCGCACGTGCGCTAAAAAATACGGTGTAGTGGCTTACATGCGAAAACCTGTCGACGGTGAAGCGCTGATAGATATCATCAAGTACGCTACCCATCATGAACCATTAGAAACCAGGTAAAAAAACGAACATTTGAATTTTTAAACGCTAAGAAAAATGAACCAGGAACTGTTACATCACTTTCAATCGGAACGCATGATTGTGGAGGAGCGTGTTGTTGCAGGCAAAGCATTGCGCAAAAAATATCCACGCCACCTTCTGGGGGAGTATCAACCTGCTGCTGACCGCGCTGATCCGGTATCCATCCTGGAAGAACAGGCAAAAACCCGTCTTCCCGACCTGGTGCCGGTGCGTTATGCACGCATGCTAACTTCCCCTTTTGCTTTCCTACGTGGAAGTGCAGCCATCATGGCCGCCGACCTGGCTGCCGGACCAGAACCAACCGGAATTACGGTGCAGGCCTGTGGTGATATGCATGTGGCAAACTTCGGGGTTTTCGCCTCCGCCGAACGTAATCTGGTTTTCGGCATCAACGATTTTGATGAAACGCTGCCTGGTCCATGGGAATGGGATCTGAAAAGACTTGCAGCAAGTATTGTGGCTGCGGGTAGATTTCTTGGGGCAAAAAATAGTTTATGCAAAGAGAGCATTAAGGCTGCAGTGAACACTTACCGCACCATGATGAATGAATATGCTAGCATGGGATATCTTGATTTATGGTACACAACCATCAGTGAAAAGGATATTCTGAGAACACTAACCGGCTCTGCAAAAGCAGGCGCATTTAAAATAATGGGCAAAGCACGTGAGCGCACACACATGCAGGTGCTCGGTAAACTCGCCGACCTGGTGGATAAGAAATATCATCTGCGTGTTAACGCACCCTTCATCGTCAGGGAAACGCATACACAGGATGGAATGCCTATCGGAGAAGCATTGGGGTTATTTCTCGAGTCCTATTTCGATTCCCTCGGCGATGAGCGTAAAGCCATTTTAAAAAATTACCGCATCGTTGATGTTGTCAGGAAAGTTGTTGGCGTTGGCAGTGTTGGAACACGGTGCTGGGTTATTTTTCTTACAGGAAATCATGCCGACGATCCACTTTTTCTTCAGATCAAGGAGGCACAGCCATCTGTGCTGGAGCCTCACCTTTCAAAATCGGTTTATGAAAATCAGGGACAAAGGGTGGTCGTCGGGCAGCGGTTGCTTCAGGCAGCTCCCGATATTTTTCTCGGATGGTGTAAAATGGGAGGCATTAATTTTTATGTGAGGCAATTACGCGACATGAAAGGCGGCGTTGAATTCGATCCCAAAACAACCCGCATCGAAAACCTTGATCAGTATAGTTCATTATGTGGCTGGGCTCTGGCACTGGCTCATGCCAAATCAGGCGACGCTGCAATGATTTCGGGATATGTTGGAAAGAGTGACGCCCTGGATGAAGCCATGGTACGCTTCGCCTTTGCTTATGCCGATCAGACTGAAGATGATTTTCATGCACTTGTTTCAGCAGCTAAAGGAGGAAGGATTAAAATTTCGGAGGTTTCGGCATGAAGTGTTTTATCATACAAACCGAAACAGTAAAATAAATATCAGAAATAAGTAAAACATAAAGAGATATGATTTTTATACAACTTGCCATTTTATTGGTCTTTATTTTTCTCGGTGCACGGATGTCGGGTATCGGACTGGGTGTGATGGGCATGCTCGGATTGCTTGTCTTTTTATTTGTATTCGGCATGCAGCCTGCCGATCCTCCCATCGAAGTGATGCTGATTATCATGAGTGTGGTAACTGCTGCTGCTGCTTTACAGGCTGCCGGTGGAATGGATTACCTGGTTGATATCGCTGGCAAAATCCTGCGCAGCAAGCCCGGACAGATTACTTTTCTTGGCCCGATTGTTACTTACTTTTTTACTTTGTTTGCCGGAACAGCGCATATTTCCTATTCGATCCTGCCGATCATTGCAGAGGTTGCCATAAAAGCACGGATACGTCCTGAGCGGGCTTTAAGCATGAGTGTGACGGCAGCCCACATGGGCATAACATCAAGTCCGGTTTCGGCAGCGTCAGCAGCTTTACTCACGGTACTTGCTGCAAGCGGTGTAAAACTTGCCGACATTTTGATGGTTTGTGTTCCATCAACTTTGATAGGTGTAATCGTGGGTATTTTGTTCGTCCTGAAAAGAGGAAAAGAACTCAGTGAAGATCCGGAATTTCTCGAAAGGATGAAAGACCCGGAATTTGCAAGAAAACTCGAAGGTGACCAGCAGGAAGCCAAAATAACACTCAAACCCGGAGCCATAAAATCGGTGATCATTTTTGCCGCCGCAGTATTGGCTGTAGTTTTGTTAGGATCATTTCCTGCCTTGCTTCCCGGGTTTTCGGAAGTAGCTGGATTTCAGCCAGGCTTTGCCGTGAATGCTGCCGGGCAGGTTCAGATGCCTTCGATGATCATGATGATCATGCTTGGAGCAACCGGATTAATCATTCTTTTCGCTAACACAACGGCCAGTCAGGTCACCAAGGCAAGTTTGTTTTCTTCGGCCGGTCAGGCCACCATTGCTGTTTTTGGTGTGGTTTGGATGAGCGGGACTTTTATGGAGCATAATTATGAGACAATCAAGAGCACCCTTGGCGACATCGTTACCAATTATCCCTGGCTTTTTGCATTGGCGTTATTTACGCTGAGTATTTTACTTTTCAGCCAGGCTGCAACCACCAAAGCCTTAATGCCGCTTGGTTTAACATTAGGAATGGCACCTGCATACCTTGTCGGGATTTTTCCGGCTGTAAACGGGCATTTTTTTGTGCCGGGTTATCCTACACTATTGGCAGCCATTCAGTTCGATCGCACCGGCACAACCAAAATCGGGAAATATGTTCTCAACCACAGTTTCATGTTGCCCGGAATCGTAACCACCCTTGCATCGGTGATTGCAGGCTTGATTTTACAGTCAATTTTATTATAACTATCTAAAAATAACAAGTCAATTATGTACAGAAAATTAAGTTTATTCATGCTGGTAACCGCTCTCCTTGTTGGATTGAGCAGTTATTCACAAACACGCACCGAAAAAGATTTGCTCGGAGAGAAGCAAATTCCAAACGACGCCTATTATGGCGTACAAACCGCGAGAGCTTTGGAGAATTTCCAGGTGAGCGGAGTAAAAACAAACTTTTACCCTGATTATGTTCGGGCTTACGCGATGGTAAAACTTGCCGCTGCACGCGCCAACACCGATATCGGACGAATGAGCAAGGAAAAACTTGCCGGAATCGAGAAAGCCTGCAAAGCTGTTATGGATGGCAAATATCACGACCAGTTCCTGGTTGACCTCTATCAGGGAGGTGCCGGAACCTCAGCAAACATGAATGCCAATGAAGTTCTGGCAAACATCGGGCTTGAAATGATGGGTCATAAAAAAGGGGAGTATCAGTATCTCGAACCACACGATGACCTCAACATGGGCCAATCCACTAACGATGTGTATCCTACAACCATACATGTTGCTTTGCTATTGCACAACGACAAGGTTATTAATGAACTGGAATTGCTCTCCGCTGCTTTTCACAAAAAAGGAGATGAATTTAAAAACATTTTAAAAATGGGCCGCACCGAAGGTCAGGATGCTGTGCCAATGACTTTGGGTCAGGAGTTTCATGCTTTTGGCTTCCAGCTCGATGCCGAAATTTCAGGCCTCCGTTATTGCGAAGCCTATTTATATGAGCAAAATATGGGAGCAACGGCTATCGGTACCGGCATAACCGCATCACCTGGCTATGCTGAAAAATGCGCAGTTCATCTTGCCGAAATCACCGGAAAACCAATGGTGCTGCACCCCGAACTGATCGCTGCAACTTCATCCATGCAGGGTTTTGTGATGTATTCCTCTGCGATTAAAAGCCTGGCAGTTGCCTTATCAAAAATCAGCAGCGATTTAATTATCCTTGCTTCAGGTCCTCGTACAGGTTTTTTTGAAATCAATTTACCGGCACTACAGCCGGGTTCTTCTATTATGCCCGGCAAGGTTAACCCTGTTATGCCCGAACTGATGAATGAAGTCTGCTTTAAAGTGATGGGTAACGATGTTACGGTTACGATTGCCTCTTCAAATGGTCTTTTACAGCTCAACGCTTATGAGCCGGTTGTAGCCATCGCCATCATGGAATCGCAGGCGATTTTATACAAAACCATGCCCCTTTTCCGCAAAAACTGCATCGATGGAATTACTGCCAACGAAGATGTTTTGAAACATTACATCGACCGCAGCGTAGGTATCGTAACTGCCCTCAACCCGGTATTAGGTTATGAAAAAACCACTGAACTGGCAAAGGAAGCTCTTGAAACCAACAAAGGCATCCTCGAACTGATCCGCGAAAAGAAGTTACTCACCGAAGA
>CAYOWJ010000141.1:0-9422 GCA_964407625.1 uncultured Lentimicrobiaceae bacterium | reverse complement strand
GGATAGCTTTCGTCAGGTTTGATCTTTTCGGCTCCCTGAAATGCAGACAAAGCATCACTCAGTTTTTGCTCACTATAATATTTATCACCATCCACAAGAAATTGCGCATACTGCTTTTCCTGTACATCGATGTTGGCAAGCAAATTTTCGATTTCGTTGATCTTAGCTTTGGGGTAAGATTCGGAAGGTTTAATTTTTAGAGCGCTTTCATAACTGGTGCGCGCTTCGGAATATTCACGGCTTCTGAAAAAACCATCACCTGCCATAACAGCCTGGTCGTATGATTGCTGCCGTGCTTGCTCTTCACCTGCTAATTTTGCATTTGTTTCGTCGATTCTGCCGATCATACTTTGCGGGTATTTCTCGTCAGGTTTTACCGACTGTGCCTGCAAATAGGCTGATTTTGCCTTTTCATATTCCTTATTCAGATAAAACTCATCGGCCTTTTCGATAGCTTTTTGGTATTCTGCAATCGTTGCGGTTATCTTTTTAATCTCAGCGATTTTTGCAGTCGGAACACTTTCGCCAGGCTTCAGGATTAAGGCAGTTTCAAATTCGGTGATGGCCAGTTCATACTTTTTCTCACTATAATATTGTGTTCCTTTTGTAATGGCACTTTGATAGTTTTTCTCCAGATTTTCATTTTTCTTTAACAAAGCGTGAAGTTCAAAAATCTTGTCGGTGGCATATTGCTGGTCGGGCAAAAGGTCGTTGGCAGTTTTGTAGGCTTCGAGTGCTTCAGCATATTTATTGCTTTTGTAGAGGGCATCTGCTTTAGCGATGGCTTGCTTGTATTCCCCGTCAACCGGGTCAACAATACCGAGTATTTTGTTTATTTCACCAATTCTGGTTTTGGGATGGATTTCACCAGGCATTAATTTCTGGGCATCCTGAAAGGCAACTTTAGCTTCGTTGTACTTCTTTTCGAAGAAGAGTTTTTCAGCCTGATTAAGTGTCTGGTTGTATTTTTCCTTATTATCGGCAGCCTGCGCCAGGGCAAGGTTTGAAATAAAGACAACGAAAACTGCGAGAAATAAAAGATTACGGGAGCATTGTTTTATAAACAGCATGCAAAAGGCTTCTTAGTTGAAAAATGATTTATTTAAAGAATAACAACGTACTTGAAGTTATGTTAAAACTGATGGATAACAACAATTTTACTATTAACATACTTGCAGCTAAAATATTGTTTTAAAGCGAATACCAACCTTTTAAGCGGCCCGTTACGATTGCAGAATTGATCCATCCACGATGGTGAGTTTGCGGTCGGCCATGTTGGCAAGTTCCTGGTTGTGCGTTACAATAATGAACGTCTGGTTAAATTGTTCTCTCAGATCGAAAAACAACTGATGAAGTTCGACTGCCGATTTTGAGTCGAGGTTTCCTGAAGGCTCATCGGCAAGAATAACTGCGGGATCGTTGATAAGCGCCCGTGCTACAGCGAGGCGCTGCTGCTCTCCTCCCGACATCTCGTTGGGTTTATGGGTAAGCCGGTGATCAAGTTTAAGATATTTCAACAGCCGAACAGCCTTTTCTTCGGCATCATGGCGCGATATTCCCTGAATAAATGCAGGAATACACACATTTTCGAGTGCTGTAAATTCGGGTAATAAATGATGAAACTGAAACACAAAACCGATGTGGCGATTTCTGAAATCAGACAACTTCCGTTCCGGCAATTTACTGATCTCATCATCATTATAAAGAATTTTGCCCTGATCAGCCCTGTCGAGGGTGCCGATGATGTGGAGCAAGGTAGATTTACCTGCTCCTGAAGCCCCGACAATCGAAACAATCTCACCTTTTTGAATCGTCAGATCGATACCTTTTAAAACCTGAAGACTGCCGTAGGATTTGTGAATATTTTCAGCTCGAATCATTGATTAGTTTTTCGCAAAAGTAAAGAATTTTGACTTGATGCACCCGTGGTGTTTTCTCTGGAAAGATTAATCTCAACTTTAAAAAGGCGTTGCTTTTCAAAAATGACCACATCATAAGCAGCGTGGCCAATTTAAAGGTTCCTTTTCTGTAAAAATTGTTAAACTCAAATTAAAATGAAGGATTCAAAATTCAGTCAATGCTGAAAAATGATAAATTTGCAGGCTATAATAATCATCACCATTTAAATCAGATAAAACGATGAATCTCCACGAATATCAGGGAAAATTGATTCTTAAAAAATATGGCGTAGCGGTGCCCGAAGGCTTCATCGCCGAGTCACCGGAAAAAGCCATGGAATTTGCAAAAGTATTGCAGGAAAGAACCGGAACTACCAAGTGGGCAGTAAAAGCCCAGATTCATGCCGGAGGAAGAGGAAAAGGTGGTGGAGTAAAAATCGCTAAAAGCCTTGATGAGGTAAGCAAATATGCCGACCAGATTATCGGGATGATGCTGATAACCCCGCAAACAAGTGCAAAAGGCAAATTGGTTCGCAAGGTTCTGATCGAACAAAATATTTATTATTCCGGCAAATCGGAGGTCAGGGAATTTTATATGAGCTTCCTTTTAAACCGCAAAACCAGCCGCAACATGATCATCTATTCGCCACGCGGAGGAATGGACATCGAAAAAGTTGCAGAAGAAACTCCGGATCAGATTTTTACCGAAGAAATCGATCCAAAATTTGGCTTACTCGAATTTCAGGCCAGGAAAATTGCTTTTAACCTGGGGTTAAGCGGCGAAGCCTACAAACGCATGGTTGTTTTTGTGAAAGCACTCGAAAATGCCTACAACGATTCAGATGCGTCACTTTTCGAGATAAACCCGGTAATCAAAGCTGCCGATGACAAAATTTATGCTGCCGATTGCAAAGTTTCCATTGATAATAATTCATTATTCAGACATCCCGACATCGTCGACCTCCGCGACCTTTTAGAAGAAGAACCCATGGAGGTTGAAGCCAGCCGCTACGACCTGAACTATGTAAAATTGGACGGAAACGTTGGCTGCATGGTTAATGGCGCTGGTTTGGCCATGGCCACCATGGACATGATTAAAATGTCGGGTGGGGAACCTGCTAACTTCCTGGATGTTGGGGGTTCGGCTAATCCTAAACGTGTCGAAGAAGCCTTCCGCATCATTTTAAAAGACCCGAATGTAAAAGCCATTTTTGTAAATATTTTTGGCGGAATCGTTCGCTGCGACAGGGTTGCACAGGGAATTGTGGACGCCTATAATAATATTGGAGTCATCAATATTCCGATTATTGTAAGATTACAGGGAACCAACGCCGAAGAAGGCATAGAACTCATTGATAATTCAGGATTAAAAGTCCATTCGGCAATTGCACTCGAAGATGCTGCACGTTTGGTGAACGAAGTTCTGAAATAAGATGTCAAAATAAGATCAAGTCAAAACCTGCAATCGAACAAAAATTGCAGGTTTTTTTTTCATTTGCCGACACCATTTTTTATGAAACTCTACCAAACCGTCAACAAGGTTGAAAAGCTTTTTACAATCCTCGGAAAAGATTTAAACCGGTTCCAGGATTCTTCGAAACTTGGCTGCCTGCCTGGTTGCGGGCTTTGCTGCCACAAGGCCGATATCGAGGCTTCGGTGCTCGAATTGCTGCCATTTGCTTATCATCTTTTTAAGAAAAACAAAGCAGCCGCATTTTATGAAAAACTCCGGCCCGGGATGAATGAGCCCATTTGTGTGCTTTTAGCACCGGTTTTAACGGAACATGCCCAAGGATTCTGCACCGATTATAAAAACCGTCCGCTCATTTGCCGGCTGTTTGGATTTTCGGCTATGCTCAATAAAAATCATAAGCCAGTTCTGGTCACTTGTAAAATCATCAAAGCAAATGATCCGGTGAATTATGAAAATGCAGAAATTTCGATCGAAAATGGTGGTTATGTGCCGCTTATCAGCAATTATTTTTCACAACTAAGAAACATCGATCCCGACCTCGGCACCAAAATGCTGACGATAAACCTGGCCATGGTTAAAGCTATCGAAGTTGTGCTCAATTATTACAGCTACCGGCGGAAACCAAAAAACTCGGGTTGAGCAGGCTGCTGAAAAATGCTTTTTAATCTTCGAATAATTCGCGATGCCTCACATAATGCCTCCACTTTTCCAAAGCTTGCTGCATATCTGGTGGCAACGGTGTTTCAAAAAATAATTTTTCTTTGGTACCGGGATGCACAAACCCGAGTGATTGGGCGTGCAGGGCCTGTCGGGGAAGGATTTTATAACAGTTTTGGATAAACTGCCGGTATTTATTAAAGGTGGTTCCTTTCAAAATCTGGTCTCCACCATAGCGGGCATCATTAAATAGCGGATGGCCGATAAAACGCATGTGTGCCCTGATTTGATGAGTCCGGCCGGTTTCGAGGGTACATTCGACCAATGTTACATAGCCGAAACGCTCGATAACTTTATAATGCGTTACCGCATGTTTACCCTGATCACCTTCAGGAAAAACAAACATTTGCAGGCGGTCTTTGGGATTTCGTGCGATATTTCCGGTAATTGTTCCTTCGGGTTCTTTAACATCGCCCCACACCAGCGCCACATATTTGCGGTCGATGGTATGATCGAAAAATTGCTTGCCTAATTTTGTTTGTGCCATTTCGCTTTTCGCGATCAGCAAAACTCCGGTGGTATCTTTATCGATGCGGTGTACCAGCGATGGCACGACTTCATCTTCACCTCTTTCCCTAAAATACCAACCCAGCGCATTCAACAAAGTGCCGGTATAATTTCCGTGGCCGGGATGAACAACCATGCCCGCCTCTTTATTCACCACCACAAGGTCGTCATCCTCAAAAATGATCTCGAAAGGAATATTCTCCGGAAGGACCTCAAAATCCCTTACCGGATTTGGCAGTAAAATGGAGATGATGTCGGCTGGCTTAATTTTATAGTTTGGCTTTACAGGAGCTTCATTTACCAGGATATTTCCTGCTTTTGCTGCATTTTGGATTTTGTTGCGCGACACATGTTCAAGCCGGTTGAAAAGGAATTTGTCGATTCGCAGCAAACTTTGTTTTGGGTCAACAACGATGCGGTAATGCTCATAAAGTTCGTCGGTTTCCTCGCCAACCTCAGGGATAAATTCATCCATACTGTTTGTAATAATAGCTTTTGCTGATTAAAGAAATTTTGAAAATAGGATGATTAACGATGAAAGCATTATTTAGAAATGACGAGCTTTTCAACCATCGTCTGTCCGCTGTAACTGTTGTTAATCCTCACAATGTAAACACCTTCGTTAAGATGCGAAAGGTTGATTTGTGGCTGATACAAGGTAGCGAATACTTTTTGTCCGAGCAGATTAAACACCTCCACGACCATTTGCGACACGATTTCATCCTTGAGATTTACCATCTGAGGATCGATTTCTCCTTTGGCATATTCACAGAATTTTAGCTCGATAATACCGCTGCGACAAGGGTTTGGTGCAATCCTGAATAAATCGGCTGAAGTAGATTTTTGTACCGGAACTTCGATGAGATTTTTCCCTAAAATAGGCCTGATGAGCAGTGAACCCTTGTAACTGGTCCGGTCCCAGGCGCCGGTGGTATTATAAAAAATATGGCTGCTGGCATCGTTATATGAATCGAACCCAACATTAAGGTTATGATAGGTTTCCTGAATCCAGCCTACATAAAATGTTCCCTGCACGGGCACTGCCGAATCGAGGTAGTATGTATGAAACTGGTAAAGATTATCGCTAAATACAGGTTTTTCGTTTTCCTGAATATAAACCAGGTCGCCGGGAGTGCCATTCAAATCCTTCCAGATGGCCAGGTTAAAAAACTGTTCATTGGCATTGGTGAGGGTTTTGTTAAAGAACATCTCTATAGCCCGCAAAGTATCCCTTTGGCTCAGGGTGAACTGGTAGGCCAGTTTTGCACCGGCCGGCGTTAATCCATAACCAAACTCGGGGGTACCGTCATCATAGGCATAATAATTTGAGAAATTCTGCCGCATTTGTACAGTATCTCCAAGACCAGCAACGGTTTCGATGGGGATAAGATAATGAATAATATCAAAATAAGCGCTGTCGCGTGAACCAAACGGCGGGAAAATTCCATTCACCGGCGGATAGGCAAACGGAAGATAAGTTACAAAACCATATTCGCTAAAAACTTCAAGACTATAATTACCACCTGAATAATCGTACACCAGACCTCCGGCATCATCAAAAACTTCATACGAATAGGAAGCCGTTTCGTTGATCTTATCCAGGTTACTGATGTACATTTCGAAACCGCCCTTCATAACGTTAGTCGGGTCGTTGCGGTATTGCGAAAACGGCATAGCCGAAAATTCTGATAAAAATGATGGTGCCCTTTCAACAAAAGTGATGTCTTTGTAGGTCGTATCACCTTTGCTTCGTCCGATGTTCAGATAAATATAATCCACATTCCAGTAATCGCAGTTACTCTGCCAGCTTTGAAGATTGTCGCTGGCGATGCTGGCATAATTATAAAACCTGAACTGGAAGTCATTCCTGAAAAAGCGGTCATCTTTTATCGGAATCAAAACCTGTTTGAAATAATCAGAATCATTTTTTACCCTGAAGGTATCCAGCGACATGCCTTCGCTGCTCCAGGCCCATTCCCACACAGCTTGCGGAACAAAAACCGAGTCGCAGGGCAAAGTCACATAATCGGTGTAAAACAAAGTATCAAATACTTGTGTCCACCAGTTTTCATCGCAGGGCGAGGATAATTTATCACCGGGAAAAATGGTATCCGTATCACCAATAAAAATACTTACCGGAACCTCGATCGAATCGATGTACGAAAACACCGAATCAGCGGTAAAATGTCCGAATTCCAAAACCAGCGAATCCAATGGCTGGGGGTCGTTGCCCCTCCCCTGTGGCTGGTAATAAAAACTCAAATACACCGAATCGGCCGGGGTAATGGCCCGTTTTGAGGGTAGAAATATTGAGTCGAGACGAATAGGTTTGGATGTTAAAACATCAGATAAAAACTGAAGTGGGTTTGCATCCCCATAAATATCTCCTTTGGCATCGATGGCATCGAAGGTAGCAGCGCCCCAGCTTGGCGGGAAAACCGGGAAATCGGTATTAATAAAAACGTTATTGTCCATCCAGCGCGAAGTATCCGGAAAAACACCCTTCTGCTTAAAATCGTCAAAAAAAGGAAGGTTTATCGGAGCGGTGTAAACAATTTTGTACGACTTAAAATCTTTCGACGACAGGACTTGCTTGATCACCGGGTTTTCGCCGGGTGTGGTAAGCATTTCCTGACCTATCCCGTTAAGGGCAAGCATAAAACCAAGTAATATGATGAAAAAACTTCTTCTCATTTTTCGTCTTAAAATAAAGTGTCTTCGCTAAGACTATCGCTGACGATGGTGTCAGCTTCCATAGATTTTATCAACCGGTCAAAATCGAAATCAAGATCCGACTTAAACCAAAGGTCAACAGAAGCGCCGGGAACCAAAACTGTATCGGCCCGGGTGGCTGGCGATTGCAGATAAACCCTTGAATGCAGTTTGTCCTTTTCATCAAAATAAGTAACATTCCCAACATTGAGCATTGCATTGTTCAGGAAATCGAAGGCTTCTTCTTCTGATTTCCCAATCAAAAACGGAACAGAAATTATTTCGGCTTCAAGGCCTTTCCCTAAAACCAACTGAACGGGTGATCCTTTTTGCAGCATCACCCCGGGCTGAATGCTGAATCCTTCATATTTCTGACCGAGAACAGCATTTTTAGCAAAATGATCAACATATTCGAGGGTTCCGATTTTTAAACCTGCCGATTTAACGATGTTAAGCGCCTGCCTCAGCGACAGGTCAACCAGGTTGGGCATTGCAACCATTTCGGGCTGCGATGAATTGATCGTTAAATAAACCTTGCGTCCCTTCTTAACCATCGAACTTGCAGGTGGATCCTGCAAAACAACAGCTCCTTTTTCATAGCCGTCGTCAAAGACTGAGTCGATCACCAAAAATTCAAAATTTGCATCCGGATCTGCTTCATTTATCTGGCTTACCTGTACACCTAACAGGTTGGGAACCATTATTTCATCGCCATGCCTGGTGTAACATCCGATAAATCTGAAGGTAAACCAAAACAAAAGTAAAATGGCAAGTGAAGCAATGATGATATGCTTAACAAACGGTTTACTGGTTATTACGTCTAAAATTCGCATTCGTGAAACAAGAATAAATGATAACGGATATTCAACATGCTGACAGGCAATATGTCAACTTTTTTACTTTGCTAATAACATGAAAAGAACAAAATTATTGCCGCTTTTGGCGGCAAAGATATGAAAACTCTGAGAGCCGGAAATCCATCACAGAATACCTTTGGAACAAAATTTTGTTCCCGGCGTTAGTTTTCATTTATTTTTGCACCGTTAAATCAAGTTTATGAAAAAGAAAATTGCAATAGTAGCAGGCGGCGATTCAGGCGAATATGGTATTTCGATTAAAAGTGGCGGTGTAGTGAGCAGCACCATTGATCCTGAGAAATATGACGCTTTCCTGATCCATGTTAAAGGAAAAGACTGGTATTTTGAAGTGGATGGCAAACGTTTTGCAATCGACAAAAACGATTTCAGCCTGACTACAGATTCCGAAACCGTGCATTTTGATGCCGTATTCTGCGCCATACACGGCACTCCCGGCGAAAACGGCAAGTTACCCGCCTATTTCGAAATGATGAATATTCCCTGCACCTCCTCCGATTCGATAACCTCAGCGCTGACTTTCAATAAAAATTTCTGCAACAGGGTAGTTGCCAGTTGGGGTGTAAACGTGGCTAATTCTTTACAATTTTATAATGATGGTTCAGCAAAAACTGAAAATATTCTCGCCTCGTTAAAACTACCTTTGTTTGTAAAACCTAATTGTGGTGGTTCAAGCGTTGGCATGTCGAAAGTGAATAAAGTTGAGGAACTTGACGAAGCGATTAAGATTGCTTTCCGCGAAGACACTCAGATCCTGATCGAAGAATTTGTTCCGGGACGCGAACTTACCTGCGGCGTTTTGCAGCATCAAAACAAGATGACCGTTTTTCCGGTGGTTGAAGTTATCAGCAAAAAGGAGTTTTTTGATTATGAGGCCAAATACAACCCGGCTCTTTCACAGGAAATCATCCCCGCTCCCATCACCACAACTCTCGAAATAAAAATCAAGGAAACTTCAGCATTTCTTTACAAAAAGCTCAACTGCAAAGGCGTAGTAAGGTTTGATTATATTTATTCGGACAAAAGCAGAAAACTTTTTTTCCTTGAAGTCAACACGGTGCCTGGGCTTACCAGCGAAAGCATTGTCCCGAAAATGGCCCGTGAAATGGGGATTACTTTACAGGAACTATTCACCATGCTTATCGAAGATGCGATCTGGAGAAATGAAAACCGCTAATGATTGTGGATTTGTGATTTAGGATTTCAGATTTAGGATTTCAGATTTAGGATTTCAGATTT
>CAYOWJ010000140.1:0-9615 GCA_964407625.1 uncultured Lentimicrobiaceae bacterium | reverse complement strand
GGAAGACCTGCAACACAATAATCACTTTTCAAATAAACATTTTACTTTAACTAACTAAATTTTTTAAAAATGGAAGAAAATCAAATTATCGCAATGCCACGAATTGGCGACTCAGCCCCTGAATTTAAGGCTGTTACAACACAGGGAGAAATCAATTTCCCAAGTGACTACAAAGGAAAATGGGCAATTCTGTTCAGCCATCCTGCTGACTTTACACCGGTGTGCACCTCAGAGTTTATGACTTTTGCAAGCCTCGAAGCTAAATTTGAGGAAGCCAACTGCAAATTAGTCGGACTATCAGTTGACGGTCTTTTCAGCCATATCGCATGGTTGAGGACAATTAAAGAAAAAATTGAGTACAAAGGGATGAAAGATGTGGAAGTAAAATTCCCGCTCATCGAAGACATTACCATGGAAGTAGCCAAAAAATATGGCATGATGATGCCAGGCGAAAGCAGCACCAAAGCTGTAAGAGCCGTATTTTTTGTTGATCCCAAGGGAATTATCAGAGCCATCATTTATTATCCTTTGAGCTTAGGACGTAATTTTGATGAGCTTTACCGCGCCTTGATTGCCATGCAAACTGCCGACGCTTTCTCTATTGCCACCCCAGCCGACTGGCGTCCGGGTGATGATGTTATCGTTCCACCAGCCGGCTCATGTGGCGCTGCCAAAGACCGCATGGAAGGTAAAGAAGAAATGAAATGTTACGACTGGTTCTTCTGTACCAAAAAAATAGACAAGGATACAGTCTTAAAGAAAATTTTCAATAAATAAGTATCTGAAAAGAGGTGGATTACTCCGCCTCTTTTTATTTCGGTTAACCGAAAAATATAATTCTCCCCTGATCCTTAAAGCCAATTCCTCCCAAAATAATTTCCTGCAAAAGGTAAGAAAAGTTGATAATTCGGTTTTGAAAAGTAAATTTGTCAAATGATGAACAAGTCAAACCAGGAAAAAAATATGACAGATCCGATAAATAAACAGCCCGTTGATACATGGATTATTGATCCGATGAAACGATTTATGAACAACAGTACCACCAGCGGTATTATTTTGTTTTCGTCGGCACTGCTGGCGCTTATTCTGGCTAACTCTCCCTGGGCAAATGATTTTCATCATATCTGGGAAATCAAATTCTCGATAGGATTTGGTAAATATGAAATTTCAAAAAGCCTGCATCACTGGATTAACGATGGTTTGATGGCAGTTTTCTTTTTTGTGGTTGGCCTCGAATTGAAGCGTGAAATTATCTCCGGCGAGCTGAGTAACCCTAAAAAAGCCATTTTGCCTTTAGCTGCGGCAGTTGGAGGAATGGTTTTTCCGGCAGCTATTTACCTGCTTTTCAATAATAACGGCACAATTTCAAATGGTTGGGGAATTCCGATGGCCACCGACATCGCTTTTGCTTTAGGTGTCCTTTACTTATTGGGCGATAAAGTCCCCATTTCGGTTAAAATATTCCTTACCGCCCTTGCCATTGCCGACGACATTGGGGCTGTGTTGGTAATTGCGTTTTTCTATACTTCCGATATTAATTTTATGAGCCTTGCAGTTGGCGCCATTTTCCTTATTGTTCTTATCACAGGTAATATTATTGGCGTACGAAACACCATGTTTTATGCAATTATTGGCATTGGTGGACTTTGGATGGCTTTTCTGATGTCGGGCGTTCATGCGACCATTGCCGCTGTATTGGCAGCTTTTACCATCCCGGCAAATGTTAAGATTTCAGATATTACTTTTATGGCGAAAGGCGAAATGTTACTAAGCAAATTCCGGAAATCAAAACCCAACGATAAGCCAACCCTGACCAATGACCAATTGCACATCTTTGATGAAATGCAGGGATTGCTAAAAAAAGCCAGCACTCCGCTTCAACGCATGGAACACCGTTTGCACCCTTTGGTAGCTTTTATTATCATGCCTGTTTTTGCTTTGTGCAATGCCGGAGTAAGTATTTCGGGCGATATTGGAAGCCTGATGAGCAGTTCGATAACTTTGGGTGTTTTCTTCGGACTATTGTTGGGTAAAATTGTCGGGATAATTGCTACAGTTTTTATTTTGTTGAAGTTAAAGATTGCAAAACTTCCCGACGATATGAATAAAAACCACATTATCGGGATTGGTTTTTTGGGAGCTATTGGTTTTACGATGTCCCTTTTTGTTTCGGAGCTTGCTTTTACCGATGCAGACTTTATTAGTCAGGCTAAAATCGGGGTAATTTCGGCATCGCTATTAGCCAGCTTTGTTGGCTTTTATGTAATGAAACATGCATGTAAAAAAACTGCTTCCTAATGGCAAACCAAAATAAAACATCCCTTTTATGACAAGGAAACAGCTTTACATGATTATTTTTGAACTCGACACCAAACCTGGAAAACTGTCCAACATTGCGCTTCTTTGGTTGATTCTGTTGAGCGTAAATATTGCTATTGTCGAAAACATACCCGAAATCATAATAAACTCTTCCCCATATTTTTCTTAGTCGAATGGATTCTAACGATTTTGTTTACCATCGAAAACATCCTCAGAATATGGTGCTCACCAAAACCGTTTAATAATGGCTGCTTAAAAAATTGAAACCTTCGAACTACATAATACTTTGGTTTGCAGCACCTCAATATCCTGGCGATAACATTAAAACTGTCAATATTTCTTACCGCCAAACGCGGCAATTTTTTTTCAGGTGCGGAGCACCGGAATATTGATAGGAGAATTCTGCAATTTGATCTCAAAGGTGCAGCGCACCGAAATATTAATCAAGGAAATGAATATATCAAGTAAGAAAAACAAGAAATAAAAACGATCGTTACACCTTCCAATCCACAAACATTCAATTTATTATTCGTTTTTCAGTAAGCTGTGGCTCGGTTTTTCTATCAAACTAAAAAGCCTCATTAAAACTGAAATAAAAACCTTGTGAGTTTTCGCCAATTCCATAATCAATACGCAGATTCATCCGCTTGACGACTTCAAATCGAAGGCCTACTCCGGCGTTTGGCAGCCAATTGGTAAAACCGTCCATTTTTTCGGCAACCGAACCTGTCCCCGCCCATACAACAAAACCAAATGGCCCATACATGTCGCCGCGGCTGTTTGGACTATTCCTGCCAAACATGTGCCGGTATTCGGTAATCATGAAAACCGATGAATAATCGCGGTAACGGCCCCAGGTGTAGCCACGCAGGTCAAAAGGAGTTCCAACCATCGAAAGTTCAGTCCATGGCACGTCCTGAAAACTGGTTCTTGCTTTCACCTGCCAGGCAATGGTGCGGCCTTTTTTTATGATTTGCGCATATTGCCTGTAATCGAGTTCAAAAACCTGGAAAACACTGTTGTCGCTTCTGAGCTGTCCGTAGCCAGTGCCTGCAAGTTCCAGCAGCATTCCTTTGTAAGCGTTTTCAGGAAAGTCGCGGCTGTCATATCTCGCAACCAGTCCAAATCCCGAATTATATACCTCCGAACCGTGAAGCAGGTAGTTCGAATCGGCTGCCATTATCGGATTAACCTCGGAAGATACGGTGCTGTTATTATCATAATTGATTCCAACATAAAAATTTGGCATCACCATGTAAGCGATTTTAAATTTGAGCTGTTTCCAGTTTCGGTGATAAGCCGTGGTGGTGTCTGATTCAGGCGTGTAGCGACCTTTTTCATAACCAACACCCCAATAGTTATCAGGCATGTTTTTATTCCAGTATTCCCCGGTAATTCTCAATTTATCACTTAAACCATAAATATTGGCGCGGATGCTCACCAGGAGCGATCCGTTGGTGCTGTATCCAAACGAAAAAGGAATGGTTGAGCGGGAAAGCAGTTTATCCTCCGGGCTTATTTTAAAGGTGTACAATCCTCCCACGGTAAGCATTACAGAGGTTTCAGGAGCGTACGATGGAGCGGCAAACGGAGTAAGTGTTGACCTGCCACGTGCAATCTTCCAGTTATTAATGGAATCCATCCTTTGAAGGAAGTTTTTTTTCTGATGCGTCGAATCTGCCGATTGCGAAAAAAGATTTGCAGTGACTATGAACACTGCAAGTATGATTGAAGATATGATTCTTAAATTCATTGCCTTTTTTGAGGTAAAATTAATTATTTTATGTTCACTGGAACACCCCATCGTGCTTTTCAAATATTCCCTATTAATCAGGAAAAAGGTGTTTTCCAAAAATCATTATCTGAATATTTCATCAAAACACTGAAATTTAATTTTTTAGCTTTTTAACCTCCAGTTGCTTCGTCTTTTATTTTCTTAGCTTTCTTAATATCATAAATTTGGTTTTACAAATACATGCCGGCAAATTACTTATTGGTAAGTATGGCGATTATCATCACTAAACTTAATTTTGTAGGATGTTTTTTCGTGCACGTGTAACCCAAAGCTGTTGTTGAAATAACAGCAGCAAAATTGCAAAAATATTTACCTTTGAAATTATGAAAACCGTAATCGAAGTTATGAAAATTCACTTCAAAACTATGGATAATACTTCTGTTTCTACAATTATATTAAACATTAATTTATAAATAATAATTTAACAATCAATACTTTAAAGAAAAATGAAGAAGATCATTATTTTATTTTTTGTGGGATTTTGCATTTCAGCCTATGCCCAGGTTGACCGCGACAAACTCGCCCTCGACATCAGCAAAGCCGATGCAGCAAACACAGAGCAACTCAAAAGTTTTATCTGGAAAAGGTATTCGGTGGCAAGCGTGGAAGGCCAGGAAAAACTCAACACAGTAACCGAGTTCAGTTTTGATGAGAAAGGCGAACTCAAAGCCAAAATGATAGATGCAGCAACAACGGTCAAAAAGAAACCTGGTATCAGAGGGAAAATGCAGGAAAATGCTGCCGAAGAAAGCCTTGAATATGTTCAAAAAGCGCTTGAATTATCGCTTGCATACAACTTCATGACCAAGGGACAACTGATTGATTTTTTCTCCAAAGCCGAAATTACCGAAAAAGGTGGAATTATCGAAGCCACTGCCAAAGACGTGATCGTAAAAGGTGATAGCCTGACTATTCTGGTTGAGGCTTCAACCAAATTATTCCTGAACAAAAAATTTTCGAGTTTGCTTGGAACTGACCCAATCAGCGGAGTTATTGAGTACGAAAAATTTAGTTCGGGCGTAAGCCACGGCTCAAAATCGGTTCTGAACCTGCCATCCAAAAAAGCAGTTATCAACGCCGTAAACAAAGATTATTCACAACGTGTTAATTAATCAAATTATAAACAACAAACTAAATTATTTAAAAGATGAAAAAAATTAATTTAATTCTGGCCTTTGCATTTTTAGCCATGTTTGGCTATTCTCAGGAGCAAATGTTCACCGTTTCCGGTGGCTATTCATTTGCCAACATCGAAGATAACGACCTCAAAACCAGTGGTTGGAGGATAAACGGAACTTATGAATTCAATCCTCTGGGAGGCGACGTGGCCTATGGACTTTCGATTGGGTACATCAATCTGACCGGTAGCACAGAAACATTAACATCGCCGGTTGATTACAAAATCGAAACGATGCCGATTTATTTTGCTCCTAAGTATTTATTTGGAAGCGATTCCTTTAAAGGATTTATCAAAGGTGCAATCGGATTTCAAAAATCCTGGTTCGAAAGAACAGGAAATGCTGCAATAATCACCGATATGGATATGGGATTTTATGGCGGAGGTGGCGTTGGTGCTATGTACAACATTAATCAGCAGTTTTTTATAAATGCGGAATATGAAATTGCCTGGATGACCAACAGCTTTTACAAGGAAGGCTGGATGAATTCTGCTATGGCGGGAGTTGGTATCAGGTTCTGATAATCTCTGTCAATCTCTCAATTGTGAAACCTGAAGATCAAAGGGAGTCAGGGTTGAAAAATAAAATAAGCATGATAAAAAGAGGTTGTCTTAAAAGAGGACAGCCTCTTTATTGTAATGGCTATTTCAATCATGCTCCTACAGTTGGCGGATGAAAATTAAACCCAAATAATTGTCAGATGAAATAGCTATCAGTTTTATTAACACTTACAAAATTTTAAAACTTAAAGTATCTTATTATGGAAATCAACAAATTATCAAAAGTTTTTCTGCTTTTGATGCTGATCATGTGCTTCGGTTGCACACAGCAACAAAAAGAGGTTCCCAAATCTGCTGCTTTGCCAGGGGAATTTGACCGCACAGTGCTACCCATTAAAGCACCAGCCCGTCCAACCTATACTGAGTTGGATGTTCGAAATGCAACTGCACCGGAGCGGTTCGAGGTAAAAGCACCGAAAGACGCCCCCAATGTGATTCTTGTACTCCTTGATGATCTTGGTTTCGCAGGCACCAGTAATTTTGGTGGCCCGGTAACTACCCCAACTTTTGACCGCGTTGCGAGTGAGGGTGTTTATTACAACAATTTCCACACCACTGCAGTTTGTTCACCTACCCGCGCTGCGATTAAAAGCGGACGAAATCACCATGTGAATAACATGGCATTCATTACCGAAATGGCAACTGGTTTCCCCGGAGGCACAGGTGAAATTCCTCAAAATGTAACGCCAGTTGCAGAAATGCTGCGACTGAACGGTTACAGCACAGGCGCTTTCGGCAAATGGCACGAAACCGCAACCTGGGAAACCAGCGTTTCCGGTCCAATGGATCGTTGGCCGCACCGTCAGGGCTTTGATAAATTTTATGGATTCTTTGGTGGTGAAACCAATCAGTGGGCTCCTTTTGTGTATGATGGCACACACCCTGTTGAATTGCCCGACGATCCCAACTATCATTTCATGAACGACATGACCAATCAGGCTGTCGCCTGGATGAAATACCAGAAGGCTTTAACACCGGATAAACCATACTTCATGTACTTTGCCCCAGGGGCCACACATGCGCCTCACCATGTACCTGAAAGCTATATTGCCAAATGGAAAGGCAAATTTGATGATGGTTGGGATGCAATGCGTCAGCAAATTTTAGATCGCCAGATTAAAATGGGTGTTGTACCCGCAGGTACCAAACTGGCTCCAAAGCCAGAAGCAATACAGGATTGGGAAAAACTCTCTGCCGACCAGAAAAGATTATTTACGCGTCAGGCTGAGGTCTTCGCCGGATTTCTTGATATGACCGACCATGAAATCGGCCGTCTCCTCGATGCAGTTGAGGAAACCGGACAAGCCGACAACACCATGATCATTTTTGTTTATGGCGACAACGGAACCAGCTCTGAAGGCGGCGCAAATGGCATGTACAGTGAAATGACTTACTTCAACGGAGTGCAGGAAACAGTTGAAGACATGCTAAAAAAATATGATAAATGGGGTGGCCCAGAAACTTATCCACACATGGCTGCCGGTTGGGCAGTTATGTTTGATACACCTTTTCAATGGACCAAGCAGGTTGGTTCCGACCATGGAGGAACAAAGGTTGGTATGGCAATTCGCTGGCCTAAAGGAATAAAAGCCAACGGTGGGTTGCGTACCCAGTTTGGCCATGTGATTGATGTGGCTCCTACAATCCTGGAAGCTGCAGGTTTGCCTGAACCAAAAATTGTAAATGGCATCGAACAACGCCCGATGGATGGAACAAGCCTGGTGTATTCTTTTAACAATGCCAGTGCTAAAGAAAGGCACACTACCCAATATTTTGAGATAACCGGAAACCGTGCCATTTACCATGAAGGCTGGTATGCCCGCACCATCCACAGGGCGCCATGGGAAACAAAAGCCCGTCGTCCTTTGACCGAAGACATCTGGGAACTTTACTATACGCCGGATGATTTCAGTTTGGCAAACGACCTGGCCGCTCAAAATCCTGAAAAACTGAAAGAGTTGCAGGATTTATTTATGAAAGAAGCTGAAAAGAACCATGTACTACCCATTGATGACCGCACATTTGATCGAATAATTGCCGCCAATGTTGGACGCCCGGATATTATGGGTGGCCGTAAATCGCTCACCTTGGCCGAAGGAATGGTTGGTATGTCAGAAAATGTATTTATCAACATTAAAAACAGGCCGATAACCCTTATTGCTGATATTGAAATACCCGCTGGCACAACAGCCAACGGTATTATTATCGCACAAGGCGGACGTTTTGGAGGCTGGTCGCTTTATGTGAAAGATGGAATAGCAGCATACGACTATAATTTCCTGGGAATGGAACGCTATTCGGTGGCCGCCACTGAAAAACTAAAACCGGGCAAACATGTCCTGAAGTTTGATTTTGCCTACGATGGAGGCGGACCTGGTAAAGGTGGTTTGGGAACTATTTATATTGATGGTAAAAAGGTGGGAGAAGGAAGAATTGAACGCACCCAGCCCGGAATTTTCTCGGCAGATGAAACGGCAGATGTGGGCATTGATCTTGCAACTCCTGTTGTGGAAAGGATCGGTTCTGAGCATAAATCGAAATTCAACGGAAGCATCCCCAAATTGGTGGTGGAAGTGAAATAGAAACAAAACAGTGTCATTTTTATCCAGCAAAAACATTTAGTTTTTCCTGATAAAAACGATCATTAACATAGTACTAAAGTTGCCGGTTGAGAGGCAAATATTTTTAGGAAGACCTCATCGAGGCTGTTACAACCTGAAAATAATTCCTCATCCGGCAATTTTTTTTACCTTCTAACTAAATGATTATCGGAAAACAAAAGCCATGCGTAATTGATAATGATTACATCAAGCCCCAATTCCGGTAATCCATTTTCAAAACTTCCGGCAAAACACGTTAAACTTTGATGAATTTATCATTTGAAACAAAAGGCTTTTTAGGCTACAATACCGGTAAACCCAAAATTTAAAATTTTTCATCCGCACAAGTGCAGTTTTCCTTAAAATTCTTTTCATTAAAAGCATGTAATTCCCTATAGTGTTAACTTTATTAATAATTTTGGGGCATCTTATCAATCAGCTTTCAAACATGAAAAATCAAATTTATCAGATTCAGATCGCGCTAAAGGATTTCAAACCTAAGATATGGAGGCGAATACTAATCCCTTCGGATACCTTACTTCCGGATATTCATAAAATCATACAAACCGCCATGGGCTGGACAAACAGTCATTTACATCAGTTTATCATCGAAGGCACTTACTATACCGAAAAAACAAAGGATAACTACCTTTGGGATGAATTGGATAATGTGGATTATAAGAAAATCAAAATTTCGGATTTTTTAAATACCGAAAAGCAAAAGATAAAATACGAATACGATTTTGGCGATGGATGGGAACACGATGTAATTTTGGAGAAAATCCTCGAACCTGACCCTAAAATGAAATACCCCGTTTGCATCGCAGGAAAAATGAGTTGCCCACCCGAAGATTGCGGTGGCGCATGGGGCTACGCTGATATGCTGGAAATACTGAAAAATCCTGAGCATCCCGAATTTCAAGAATTTATCGACTGGCTGGGTGATGAATTTGACCCGGAAGCGTTCGACAAAGATGAGGTTAACGAAATGTTGATGGCAAAAAACTTCGGATGCTTTTGATGATGGGATAACTCAACAAACACACTGTCCGAAAATCCCGGGACTGAATGGTTTTAACCCATTTTTTAAATGCAGTTAATGTCGTGTCCCGGGATTTTTCATGTCAAAACCGGTTAATTTTAATAAACTACCTTTGCAAAAT
>CAYOWJ010000139.1:7668-9658 GCA_964407625.1 uncultured Lentimicrobiaceae bacterium | reverse complement strand
AATTTAACCACTTTTGCCTCTGCAATCTTAGCTGCCGCTTCATAAGCCGGATAGCCGGGGTCGGGGATTAAAACTTCGTCGCCGGGGTTGAGAAACGCCAGCGAAATGTGCATGATTCCCTCTTTTGAGCCTATCAACGGCAGGATTTCGTTTTCCGGATTTATTGAAACGCCGAAATATTTTAAATACCATGCTGCAAAAGCAGCCCTTAATTGCGGAATGCCGGTGTACGATTGGTAACCGTGGTTTTCCGGGTTACGGGCTTCGCTGGCTATGGTTTCGATTGAAATTTCCGGAGGCGCTTGGTCAGGATTGCCAATACCGAGGTTTATCACATCAATGCCTGAAGCGCGCAATCGGGCAATTTCGGCAAGCTTTTGCGAAAAATAATATTCGCCTACATCGGCAATCCGGCGGGCTGGTTGTATGATCATATTTCCAAATCTTTATAAATATTCCCGAACGATTTGCGGCCTTGTTTGTATTCTCCCAACAATTGAAGGCCGTCAACAAGTGGCGCAATGGCGCTTAAACATTGGCGGTAGCGCTGATAATCGTCAAAAATTACATCAATGTAAAAGAAATATTGCCATTCTTTACCCAAAATGGGCATTGATTGGATTTTGGTAAGATTGATGTCGTAAAAAGCAATGATGCTCAACACTTTTGATAAACTCCCGGTTTGGTGCAACAGGCTGAAACAAAGCGATGATTTGTCACTTTCCGGGGTTTCGGGGCTGATGGCCTGTTCTTTTTCGAGAATCAAAAAGCGGGTATAGTTGCGTTTGTTGGTTTCGATACCTGCTGCAAGGAGGTCAAGTTTATAGATTTCGGCAGCAAGCCGGCTGGCGATGGCACCGCGACCCTGAATCTGATGATCCATAATTTCTTTGGCGCTCAACGCCGTATCCGACGATTCGACAAGTTTAATCTGTGGGAAATCAGCAAAAAACGCCCTGCATTGTTCGATGGCCATATAGTGTGAATGAACTTCTTTTAAATCGCCGATGCTTTGTCCGGGCAGCGCCATCAGGTTTTGTTCGATGCGTAAATATTCTTCACCAATTATGGTTACCGGCTTTTCTTTTAAAATCGAATAATTTTGAAGGATGCTTCCGGCAACGGTATTTTCGATGGCCATTACACCATATTTGCTGGTGCCGGTTTTAAGGGAGGTGGCAATATCATCAAAAGTGATGCAGGGAAGGATTTCGATGCCATTGCCATTAAAGTATTTGCGGGCTGCAATTTCGTGAAACGAGCCATTCCCGCCTTGAATAGCAACTTTTGAGTTTTGTATTTGCTGACTATTTTCCATAATTTATCCCAAAAAAAAGACCCCGTGTTTTTCACGAGGCCTGTTGATATTTTAGTTTTTATCGGTTTTAAAATAAACTAAGCCCCGTGCGTTTGCCGAAGAAGTAAAAAAACCAATAAAACCCTTTGTTTAGCATGTTGTAAATGTTTATGGCGGCAAAGATATGTAATTATTTAATTTTGTAAGAATATTTTAAAGCCACCCGGCCTAAAAGGAAGAACAAGAAAATCGGCGCCTCACTGATTTGTAATTTGCACGGGGAAAAGCGGCACTAATTCAGGGAAATTGTCTAACAAAAATCAGTTTCGATTTATCCGTCTTTCAACACAGTTTCGCATTATCCGCGAAGGTTTTGGCTGTTATCTAAAATTTAGTCTTCAAATTCCGGAGGACAAGAAAACATCAGCAAAGGCAACTGCTCTGGAATTTCCAAAACAATTCCTACTCCGTCAAACGCTCCAAAACCACCTGAATCAATTCTTCGATGGCCTGGTGGTGATCTTCAGAAAAAGTATTGAGCGCACGGTTTGCGATGACGGCACACACGGTGAGCGTGTTATGTCCCAATAATTTCCCCAGACCATACAAGGCAGATGTTTCCATCTCGAAATTGATGATTTTCTGATTCTCAAAAACGAACTGCTGCATCCGGTCGTTCAAATCGGGGTGGCG
>CAYOWJ010000139.1:4269-7568 GCA_964407625.1 uncultured Lentimicrobiaceae bacterium | reverse complement strand
GCATCGAGTTCATTCATCACAATATCAATATTGTCGGTGCCCATGCCGGTTGACAAAACTGTGATCGCTTTCCCGTTTAATTCGCCGGTGTGAACAACCATTTCGCGGTTTTGGCTTTTGTGATTTATCCGGTCGAAATATTTCGAGATTTTCTCTACCCTGCCAGGATCTCCAACAGCGATGATATTTTCGGCAATGTCTCCCGGCCTCACGCTAAGGTGATAGATGGTGCCATCAGGGTTGATGATCAGTTCAGATTCTTTTAAGCGACTCATGTTTTGGTTAAATCTTTAAATTCCTTATAATGCCTACTTTTGCAAAAAAGAAGCAAAAGTATTAAAATTCGCTGCTTCCATTTTGATAAATCTACAAATTCACGAAAAGTATTTATGATAGCTGAAATTATCACCATCGGCGATGAATTGCTCATCGGGCAGGTTATCGACACCAACTCTGCCTGGATTGGCGAAAACCTGAACATGATTGGTATAAAAGTTCATCAGATCACCAGCATTTCCGACAATCGCGAACACATCCTCAAAACTTTGGAAGAGGCGGAAGCACGGGCTGATATTATCCTGATAACCGGGGGCCTTGGTCCAACCAAAGACGATATCACCAAAACGACGCTTTGCGAATATTTCGACACCAGGTTGGTTTTTAATCAGGATGCCTATAAAAACATTGAAGGCATATTTTTACAGCGGGGTTACACAGTTACTGAGCTAAATCGCCTACAGGCAGAGGTTCCGGCCAATTGTACGGTAATTATGAATCTCAATGGAACTGCGCCCGGAATGTGGTTTGAGCGAAACAACAAAATCTTTGTTTCGATGCCGGGAGTGCCTTTTGAGATGAAAACCATGATGAGCGAACAGATACTTCCCAAATTATCAGCAAAGTTAAATCTGGGATTTATCATTCATAAAACCATCCTCACCCAGGGTGTTGGTGAATCGTTTTTGGCCAAGACTATCGAAGATTGGGAAGATTCGCTTCCAAAAAGCATTAAACTGGCCTATTTGCCGCAGCCCGGCATGGTTCGCCTTCGACTGACGGCTATTGGAAATAACAAAGCAGATATTCTAAATTTAATTGAAGAACAGGATCAAAAGCTCAGGCAGCTTATTCCGGATTATATTTTTGGTTACGATAATGAAACCATGGAATCGGTAGTTGGTAATCTTTTGAAAAAACATAAAATGACTGTCAGCACGGCCGAAAGCTGCACCGGTGGCCGAATTGCCCATTTGATAACATCGGTTCCGGGAAGTTCGGAATATTTCATCGGTTCGGTGGTGGCCTATTCTAACAGAATCAAGGAGGCTGAACTTGGCGTGAAAGCCGAATCTCTCGAAAAATATGGAGCTGTAAGCGAAGTCGTTGTTCGCGAAATGGCTGAAGGCATTCGCAAAAAATTCAAAACCAATTTTTCGATCGCAACTTCAGGCATTGCAGGTCCTGATGGCGGTTCCGACGAAAAACCCGTTGGCACAATATGGATTGCCGTGGCTACGCCGGAGAAAACGATTACACAGAAATTTCTTTTTGGAGAGCACCGCGGACGGAATATCCATAAAGCAGCACTTGCTGCATTGAATATGTTGAGGATGGAGTTGCTGTAAGACCCTGTAGAAAGGATTATTCCTGAAAAATTTATGACAGCATTTTTATAATATGGGTTGCCAGAAATTCATTAATCTCCTTATGACGTGGCACGGGTTGCGAAACTTTTGTTTTTGTATTTTGATACCAGTCATGTTTCGCTCCATGACGAATAAGCTGGCAATCTAATTGATGTAATTTTTTTATCAAATCAACTCTTTTCATGCGATCTCGAGTTCATCTACATGTTTGACATCAGGAATTAACCCGCCGGTTAATTCTTTGTAGATATCAATCAAATTGACTTTTAACTCATTAAGGGTTTTGCCCTGAGTCATGTAATCAGGAAATTCTTCAAGATAACCGATCCAAATCTCATGATCTTTCCAATAAACAAACTTTTTAGTCACCATTTTATCGTTTTTGACAAAAATAATACATATTCCAAAAATACATTCGTACCTTTTCCTATTAAGTTTATGAAGTCATCGTGAATTTCTAAGAAGTCCCATACCTACTATATTTACAACGTTATTTCTTGGAATTCTCAAAGTCTTTGATAATTCCCAAAGTAAGCCAGTTGGCCACTGCCTGACGGTTATCGACAATTACAAGCCTTTTCTGATCGAGCTCATGATTGATATTCCCCAACTCGATGTAAGTGCCCACAGGTTTGGAATTATTCAACGTGTACAAACTCCGGCTTTCGACGGTTCCGTAATATCCTCTGGCGGGCTGATGCTTGTCGTACTTGGCTTTGATGGTGTTGTAGAGGGTGTTGCAGAATTTTTGCCCGGGCTTACTTTTCGGATGATGATAAAAGAAGATGTCTATTTTTTGCCCGGCATACCTCGAATCGACGTGCAGTTCGATCATGCGTTGATAGCTTCCACGATACTTGTTTGAAATTCGGTTGATTTCGCTGGTGCGCTGTTTAAGCCGTTTTACCTGGTTCAGCGGAATTACCTGTTTATCTCCGCAATATTCATCTTTATCGCATTTAAGATAAGCGTCATCCCGGATGCCATCGTTGGGGTCGGTAATCAGAATATTGACAGTTGCGTTATGTTCTAATAAATTCCGGGCGAGCCTCAGCGAAATATCATAGGCATACTCATCTTCACACAATACATGGCCATCTTTCTTGCCCATCGCACCGGGGTCAGGGCCACCATGACCCGCCACGATAAAAAAAACAGCCCCCTTCAACTGGTCATCTTTGAACTCAACTTTTTCGTAAGTATCTCCAAAAATCGGAAATACGCCAGTTTCTTCTTCGGATTCAGTTTTTGCCGCTGCCTTGAGTGGCAAGAGATAGGTTTTGCCTTTAAAAAGTTGCTGATCGGCGCCAAGATTTTTCTTATTCAGCTCAACGAATTTATCAAAATTATCGGCGCCTTCGAGGCCATTTTCCCGAAGAAGCGAATAAATTCCCTGGCCTTCTCTGGCTTTCACTTTTTTATATTCCTGTGCATCGGCCTTTTGACCATACAGAATTATTGATAAAAAGATGATCAGGAAAAATTTAAAACTGCCCTTTTGAAACATAAATTCAATGTATTTCTCAGGCAAAAATAGTTTACCTGGATTATAAAACCGGTAAAGTTTTAATTTTTCATCAACAAACCGGGCTGATAACTATAATTTAGGTGGCTTGAAGTTTAGCTTTCACTTGTCGTGTATGGGTTTTATCT
>CAYOWJ010000139.1:0-4169 GCA_964407625.1 uncultured Lentimicrobiaceae bacterium | reverse complement strand
GTGGTGATGATGTATTTTGCCTTTTCTGATTTTAATTTTTGCCCATACCGGATGTGGAAAGGAACTTCGCCTTTGGCAGGAATCTGAACCTTAAACAGTGATCCTTTTGCAGTTTCGGTGGCCACTTGTGAAACGGTGTCACCGGCTTTTGTAATTTCGATAAATGCGACTTCACCATAAACCTCAACATCCGGAAAGGGGTAAAACAACATCTGCTTTACCTCAGCATCGGTGGTATTTCTGAAATAATACAATCCATCAACAACGAACAAACCATCCTGAAGGCTAAATTTGAGGTCTTCCTTAAAAAATTCGATTTTTTGAGAAAAACATGAAAGCTGGGCAATTAAAAGCCAAAAAAATGCTATGCTGATTTTCATTTAATTGATCAATTTAGGCTCGCAAGATACTAATAACCCTTTACAAATCAGCAATTTTTCAGAAATTATTAAAAATTCAGACAAGAGAAGAAATGAAAAAAAGTAAAAATATGTTTGCTGGTTTAGAAAAATATCCGTTCTTTGCACTCCGTTTTGAAAAAGTAATCTGAAATTCATAAATAAGATGGCACGTACTTGCGATATCACAGGAAAAAGAATGATGGTTGGGAACAAGGTTTCTCACTCAAATATTAAGACTAAAAGAAGATTTTATCCAAACCTTCAAACAAAGAGATTTTTTATTCCAGAAGATAACACCTGGATTACTTTAAAAGTTTCGACCTCGGCATTGAGAACAATCAATAAAAACGGCATCACTGCTGTTTTGAAAAAAGCCAGAGAAAAAGGTATGTTAGCTTAATTGTTACAATATTTTTGAAATGCTGTTATTGATCAAATCAGTAACAGCATTTTTTTTATGGTCAATCTGGCTCCCCGCTGATTTTGTTCTATTTCAGGCCTGTAAAAATAAAAAGCAAACCGCTTTCGTTTTACGACATAGATTTTTACTACCATAATTTTTTACACCAACGAATGAGGCATTTTTCCTGGATTATTCTACTCTCCATATTCTTGCTGAAATCTCAACTTATTCCCGCACAGGAAATGTACGATAATGACGACCTGGTGCAATTTTCGGGAGTGCTTGTTTCGGGCGACAGCCTTACGCAGGTGCCCTACGCAAGCATAATTATCAAAAACACCAACCGGGGAACACTCAGCGATTTTTATGGATATTTTTCGTTTGTTGCACTTAAAAACGACACCATTGTTTTTTCGTCAATGGGCTTCAAACCAAGCTTCTTTATTATCCCCGACACCATCACACAAAAACGATATTCGCTGATTCATGTGATGGATGCCGACACCGTCCTGCTTGAACCAACGCTTATTTATCCCTGGCCCACCGAAGAAGAGTTTAAAAAAGCCTTTATTTCGATCGAAATTCCGGATGATGATATCGCCATTGCCCAGAAAAATCTTGCGAAAGCTGAAATGAAAGAACGTGCGATGAATTACCCGATGGATGCCAGCATGAACTACAATAATTACATGCAGAACCAGACCAGCAAATTGTATTACTTCGGACAAACACAGCCTATCAGTATTCTGAATCCTTTTGCCTGGGCCGAGTTTATCAAAGCCTGGAAAGCTGGAAAATTCAAAAAAAAGCATGAGGTTTATTAGTGCAATCGAGAAAGTTAAATTATTAAAAAATCGGAAATACAACTCCCTGATGATAATCCTTCAACGCTTAATGATTTTGTTTTTTTTTATTGCCAGCCTTCAAATCAGTGCGCAGGAAAAGGTTACGGTAAAAGGAAAAATTACAGACGAAAAAAATCGTCCGGTCGAACTGGTGAATATCTCGATTTTCGGGATGCCGGGAGGAACAGTCTCTGATAAAAAAGGACTTTACCAAATCGAGGTTCCGGTAAATACTGAAATCAGGCTTGTTTTTTCGTTTATCGGTTACGAAAAACAGGAATTCCCCATCAATCTCAAGAGTTACGAAACACTCACGATAAACCCTGTAATGGTCGAATCGTCGGAAATGCTGCCTGATATTGTCATTCAGGACGAACGGATCAGAAATACCAATTTACAGCGCATCGACCCAAAAGGCGTTTCAGTAATTCCAACCGTTACCGGAAGTGTGGAATCGTTGATAAAGACCATGCCCGGCGTATCTTCACGAAACGAGCTGAGTTCGCAATATTCTGTCCGTGGAGGTAATTTTGACGAAAACCTTGTTTATGTTAACGACATCGAAATTTACCGGCCATTGCTTGTCCGGTCGGGGCAGCAGGAAGGTCAGAGTTTTCTGAACCCGGATTTAACCTCGGCAATTTTGTTTTCCGCCGGTGGCTTTGATGCAAAATACGGCGATAAAATGTCGTCAGTTCTCGACATCAAATACAAAAGGCCAACCGAATTTGCCGGATCAGTCACAGCAAGCCTGCTCGGCATTTCTGCCCACGTTGAAGACGCCACAAAAAACCAGAAGTTTTCGTATTTACTTGGCGTGAGGCAAAAATCAAATCAATATGTCCTGAACGCTCTTGAAACGGAAGGTTCCTATAAACCTTCATTTTTCGATATTCAGACTTTGCTGAGGTACGATATTACCGAAAAACTCGAAATTTCTGTTCTGGCAAACTACGCCAACAACAAATACAAGCTCATTCCCGAAACCCGGGAAACCAGTTTTGGGACTATTCAGGAAGCCAAAAAACTGACTATTTATTTTGACGGGCAGGAGGTAGATCAATACAAAACCTACATGGGTGCTTTAAAGCTTTCCTATAAACCCGTTAAAAAATCACAGCTTAACTTCATCGCTTCGGCTTTTAAAAGTGACGAAAGCGAAACTTTCGACATACAGGGGCAGTATTGGATTGGCAACCTGGGAACCAATTTCGGAAGCAGCAACTTCGGCGAAGTCACCGAAACACAAGGCGTAGGAACCTATCTTAATCACGCCAGGAATTTTCTGAAAGCTACCGTTTACAGTTTAGAGCATAAAGGCTCGGTGGAAAGCACGAAAAGCTTTCTTACCTGGGGTGTTAAATTCCAGCACGAAATTATCGACGACCGCCTGCGTGAATGGGAGATGATCGATTCGGCAGGTTATTCGTTGCCCCGCCCATCTGACCAGATTGGCGAACAAAACCCTGAAATTTTTCCCTTCGAATTAGATTTTGCCGTTAATTCAAAAGTCAACATCAGTTCAAACCGTTATAGTGGTTTTGTTCAAAATACCTGGAACCTTGGAAACGACAGGCAGGATTTCGCCATAACTGCAGGTCTTCGTGCAAATTACTGGGATTTTAACCAGCAATTTCTGCTCAGCCCACGGGGAACTATTTCGTACCGACCTGACTGGAAGAATGATGTATTGTTCCGGTTTTCGTCAGGATATTATTACCAGCCACCGTTTTACCGCGAGTTACGCGACTTTTACGGAAATATCAATTACGATATCAAGGCTCAGAAATCGATACATTTTGTTGCTGGCAGCGACTGGAATCTCCAGATCTGGCAGCGGCCATTTAAATTCGTTACCGAAGTTTACTACAAATTTCTTGACGATCTCATCCCCTACGAGGTTGATAATGTGCGCATCAGGTATTACGCCGATCAACGTGCAAAAGGTTACGCCACCGGTATCGACATGAAAATAAACGGTGAATTTGTAAAAGGCATCGAATCGTGGGCCAGCCTTGGGTTTATGAAAACTGAGGAAGATATTTACGGCGATTATTATTATGACTATTATGATGCAGATGGCAATAAAACAGGTACCGGTCAGGTTGAAAATCCTGAGGCAGCCGAAAATGTAAAAGTCGAACCTGGCTACATCCCCCGCCCCACCGACCAAAGATTTACTTTCAGCATGTTTTTCCAGGACTACCTGCCGATGAACCCGAGCTATAAAATGCACCTTGCTTTTTATTATGGAAGCAGCCTTCCGTTTGGGCCTCCAAAATCGGAACGATACCAGCAAACTTTGCGGATGCCTCCTTACAGGCGCGTTGACATTGGTTTTTCGAAACAAATTATCAGCGAAAATGCCCGTCTTAGTGAAAAAAATCCTTTACATAATTTAACCTCACTGTGGGTCAGTCTTGAAGTGTTTAACCTTTTGCAGGTAAACAACACCATTTCGTACATCTGGGTTACCGACGTTAGCGGCATGCAATACGCGGTACCTAATTATCTTACACC
>CAYOWJ010000138.1:0-9732 GCA_964407625.1 uncultured Lentimicrobiaceae bacterium | reverse complement strand
AAAGAATCGAAAATCACCAGTCTGAAAATGCTCGAAGGCGGCAAAACCTTCGCCGTCCCAACCGGCACCATGGCCGACCAGTTTGTCCTGAAGAAATTCCCCGATGCAAAAATCGAGTATTACAATACGGTGCTCGATTGTGCCATTGCCGTTAAAGGAGGAAAGGCTGATGCCGGCATTTACGACAAACCCATCCTTTTGAACATTGCTGCAAAAAACGAAGGGCTTACCGTACTTTCGGAAGTGCTCTTTGATGACCAGTATGGTTTTGCGGTTCAGCTTCAGGACACGGCGCTGAAAAAGGTTGTTGATGAAGTGCTGGCCGAAATAAAATCAAACGGCACCTACGACGAAATGTCGAAACGCTGGTTTCCTGAAAAAGGAAATCCCGGACCAATGCCGGTTATCGAAAATGAAGGTAGGAATGGGCTGTTAAAATTCGGCACAGCGGCAGTTACCGAACCGATGTCGTTTGTTGACAGCAACCAAAAAATAGTTGGGTTTGATGTTGAATTTGCCACGTACATAGCGAAAAAGCTGGGCAGGCAACTCGAAATTGTAAACATGGAATTTGGCTCAATGCTTCCGGCGCTCATAGCCGGCAAGGTCGATTTGATCGGTGCCGGAATTTCGATCACCGAAGAAAGAGCAAAAAAAGTACTTTTTTCTGAAAGTTATTACCCGAGCGGGATTGCTGCCATTGTAAAAGATATTTCAAATGGAAAAACCGAATCAACAGCCCTAAAATTAAGCAGCCTGGAAGATATTCACGACAAGCGGATTGGTGTTTTGCTGGGATCGATTCACGACGCCTATGCTACGAAACATTTTCCTGGTGCTAACATTTTGCAGTTCCAGAATACTTCGGATTTGCTCATGGCTTTAAACATGGATAAAGTTGATGTGGTTTTTTACGACCAAATTTCTTTGAAGGACATTCTTCTCAAAAATTCAGATCTTGGAATTTTAGAAGATACCGTTTTTGAAGTGCCCATTGCAGCCGGATTTAACAAGGAAAACAAACAACTCCTTGACGAGTTTAATGCTTTTCTTAAAGAAATAAAAAACAACGGCATTTATGACGACATGGTTGATCGCTGGATGAAAAAAGACACCCGCGAAATGCCCGAAATTCCAGTCTCCACAATTAATGGCACATTAAAAACAGGTATTGTGAGCGACCTGGGAATGCCTTTTACCATCCTTCAAGACGGCCGGCTGGCAGGTTTCGACATTGAGCTTGATACCCGTTTTGCAGCCTATCTCCAAAAAGAATATACGCCTGTTGATATGCCGTTCGGGAGCCTGATTGCTGCCATCTCAACCCAAAAAATTGACCTCATCACCGCTTCGATGATGATTACTGAGGAACGTAAAAAACAGATCAATTTTTCGGAACCTTATTTTGAATCAGCGGTGAGCCTTATCGCTAAAAAGGAAAATATCGTACAGTCTTCAACCCCAAGATTCGCAAAACTTGATGACATCGCCGACAAAAGAGTAGGCATTTTTACAGGCACTGTTCATGATGCTTTTATTTCGAAAAAATATCCCAGTGCTGAAATATTCAGGTTTGAAAATACTGCCGACCTGATGTTGTCGGTTAAAAGCGGCAAAATTGATGCGGCAATGTTCGATTTAATTACCGCCAGAATTTTACTCAGACACAATCCCGAATTAGGCGTTTTGAGTGATGAAGTGCTTAATATGCCTCTGGGCGTTGGTTTCCACAAAGACAACCCTGCTTTGCTGGCGGAGTTTAACAAATTCCTGAAAGATATCCGTCAGGATGGGACTTATGATACGATTTATAAACGCTGGTATATCGAAGATGCCGAAGCAGCCGTGATGCCAACATTTCCGAAACCAGCCGGGGGCAAAAATTTAACTGTTGGTGTTTCTGTTGATGATCTTCCTTATGTGGCTTTTATGAATGGCCAATATGTTGGTTTCGATATCGAACTTATCAAAACTTTTGCCGATCACGCCGGTTATAACCTCGAAATCGTTACCATGGAATTTGCTTCACTGGTAGCCGCGCTTTCTTCCGGCAAGGTCGAAATGATTACCGACGGAATAGCCATCAGCGAGGAACGGGCAAAGCAGATCAACTTTTCTGACAGCTATGCCGAATTTAGAACGGCAGTGGTTGTTCCAAAAAAGTACATGGCCAATTATGAGGCTGCCAAATCTGAACCACCCCAAAAATCGACGTTTGAGTCCGTTTCGGGCAGCTTTTACAGCAATATTATCCATGAAAAAAGATATCTGCTCATCGTCGACGGATTAAAAATCACGATGGTCATCTCCATTTTTTCAGCCATTTTCGGGACAATTATCGGCGGATTAATCTGCTTTATGCGGATGTCGAAAAGGAAATTTCTTTCGGCGACAGCCAAAATCTATATTTCGCTGTTGAGGGGAACGCCGGTGTTGGTCTTGCTGATGATTATTTATTACGTGGTTTTTGCTTCGGTAAACATCAACCCGGCGATTGTTGCCGTTTTTGCTTTTGGACTTAACTTTGGGGCTTATGTTTCGGAAATGTTCCGCACCTCCATCCAAAGTATTGACAAAGGCCAGCTAGAGGCTGGGATTGCCGGCGGATTTACAAAAGTCCAGACATTTATTCACATCATTTTGCCACAGGCTTTACAACAGGTGCTGCCGGTTTATAAAGGCGAGTTTATTTCACTCATCAAAATGACTTCCATCGTCGGCTACATTGCCGTTCAGGATCTTACCAAAGCCAGCGACATTATCCGCAGCCGCACTTTTGATGCATTTTTTCCTTTAATCATGGTCGCGGTTTTTTATCTGATCATCGCCTGGCTGTTAACATGGGCTTTAAGTTATATCGAAATTTCGGTTGACCCGAAACGCAAACGCAACAAGAAAATTTTGGAGGTAAAAGCATGATCAGGGTAGAACATCTTTCGAAGCATTTTGGCGATCTGGTGGTTTTAAAAGACATCAACGCCGAAATCCGTAAAGGAGAAATCATCACAGTTATCGGGCCTTCAGGAACCGGGAAAAGCACTTTTCTGCGTTGCCTCAACCTGCTCGAAAAACCTACGGGTGGCAACATTTTTATCGATAATATCCCGCTCCTCGACAAAACCACCAATGTCCCAAAAGTCCGCCAGAAAATGGGCATGGTTTTTCAGTCGTTTAATTTATACGCCCATCTTTCGGTCATCGAAAATCTGACCATTGGCCCGATTAAATTGCTCGGATTGAAAAAATCGGTGGCTGACGAAAAAGCCATCGGATTGCTGAAACTGGTCGGCCTGGCCGAAAAGGCAGATAGTTTTCCGGATGAACTTTCGGGCGGGCAGAAGCAACGTGTGGCCATTGCCCGCTGCATGGCCATGGAGCCTGAAATCCTGCTTTTTGATGAGCCTACTTCTGCGCTCGACCCAACCATGGTAAGCGAAGTTCTGGCCGTAATCCGGCGCCTTGCCCGTGAAGGTATGACCATGGTGATCGTTACCCACGAAATGGAATTTGCACGCACCATCTCAAGTCGCGTTTTTTATATGGACGAGGGCATTATTTATGAAGAAGGACCGCCTAAGCAGATTTTCGAAAACCCGCAGCGCGAAAAAACCAGGACTTTCATCCACCGGATTCGCAGTTTGAATTTTAAGATTTCGAGCAGAGATTTTGATCTTTATGCGCTCCAGGCAGAGATGGAAGCCTTTTGCGTGAAACATGGATTATCGAAAAAGGTTACCGGCTACATTTTGCACATTGCCGAAGAATCCATTGGCCTGCAAACCGATTTTTCGAAAATTAACCTCAGTCTTTCCTTTTCCGAAAAGGAAGGAACTGTAGAGCTGGTTTGCGAAAGTGCCGGCGTTGCTTCAAATCCTCTGGAAGAAGACGCTATGGAAGACGATCTTGGTTTACGTCTCATCAAAGGCCGCTGCAAAAGCGTGGATTACAGCTACGAAAACGGGAAAAATATTTTGATGATGAAAGTGAAGGGAGAATAAACTATCTTCACACCCCAACAGGGTTTTTATACCTGTAGTGGAAGATTTAAAACAAAAAAACAAGTGAACAAGTTTTAGAAAATAAAGTTATGCTTGAAAAAATCATCGATTTTAGCATCAGAAATAAGCTGATCGTCATCTTATTTACACTCACTTTAACCGCATTCGGCATCTATTCGATTATGATGATTCCGGTTGGTGCAGTCCCCGACATCACCAACAACCAGGTTCAGGTGATTACCACTTCCGGGAACCTGTCGACCCAGGAAATTGAGCAATTTATTACAGCTCCGGTCGAACTGGAGATGGCCAACCTGCCGGGGGTAAAAGAAATCCGATCCATTTCAAAATTTGGCTTGTCGGTGGTAACCATCGTTTTTAACGATAATCTTGGCACTTATCTTCCCCGACAACTGATTGCTGAAAAGATTAAAGCAGCCTCGGCCAATATTCCCGAAGGTTTTGGAACTCCGGAAATGGGCCCCATTACAACCGGGTTGGGAGAAATTTATCAATACATTCTTGATGTAAAACCAGGTTTTGAAAAACAATACTCGGCTATGGATTTGCGAACCATCCAGGACTGGATTGTAAAACGTCAGCTTTCGGGGATTAATGGAGTTGTTGAGGTTAATAGCTGGGGAGGTTATCTCAAACAATACGAAGTGGCCGTTGACCCTGTCCGGGTGCAAAGCCTCGGAATTACGCTGATGGAAGTTTTTGATGCCCTCGAAGCCAACAACAGCATTTCAGGTGGCGCATACATCGAAAAAACCAACCAGAGTTATTTTATCCGTGGCGACGGGCAGGTAAAATCGCTGCAGGATATCGAAGAAATTGTGGTGAAAAATAATGGCGGGATACCTTTAAAAATTAAAGACCTGGCCACCGTGCATTTCGGTTATGCAAACCGTTTTGGGGCAATTACAGCAAACGGGCAGGGTGAAAAAGTTCTTGGCCAGGTGATGATGCTCAAAAATGCTAACTCAAAACGGGTGATTAATGAGGTAAAAAAACGCGTTGCCACCATTCAGAAAAACCTGCCCGAAGGAGTTTTTATCAATCCAATCCTTGAACGGAGCGAGCTGATTTCGAAAACATCGTTTACCGTGGTCGAAAACCTGGTTTTAGGGTGCCTCATCGTGGTGTTTATCGTCATTCTTTTACTCGGGAATGTGCGCTCTGCGCTGGTCATCGCTTCGATGATTCCGCTGGCTTTGTTTTTCACGCTTTCGATGATGTATATTTTTGGGATTGATGCCAACCTGATGAGCCTCGGAGCGCTCGACTTTGGGATTATCATTGATGGCGCCGTTATCATCGTCGAGTTTATCGCTTTACGGATTACATCAGTAAAAACGGCGTTTGATGGCGCCATCAAGGAAGAAAGGCAGACCCTGATTGATAAAATCACTTTTGAAGGGGCTTCAAAAATGATGAACTCCGCAGTGTTTGGACAAGTTATCATCCTCATCGTATTTATCCCGATTCTTTCGCTCAGCGGCGTTGAAGGGAAGATGTTCCGCCCGATGGCTTTATCCTTCAGCTTTGCCATTATCGGCGCCATGATTCTGGGTTTAACATGGCTACCGGTGGCAGCCTCACTTTTCCTGATTCCTGAAAAGAAGAAAAAAAGAAACATTTCGGATTGGGTGATGAACCTTGCGTATCGTTCGTATATGCCTGTTATGAAATGGTCGTGTGAGCACAAAAGCATCGTTTTGGGGGCTGCACTGGCTTCGCTGGCTTTAACCGGCTTTTTATTTACACGCATTGGCGGAGAGTTCGTTCCAACCCTTGATGAAGGCGATTTTGTAATTCAACCGGTTTTAAAAACGGGCACTTCGCTTTCAAAAACTGTCGAATTAACGACGCAGATGGAAAATATCCTCATCAAAAATTTCCCTGAAGTCGACCAGATTGTGAGCCGCATTGGCGCTGCCGAAGTGCCCACCGATCCCATGTCGATGGAAGAAATCGACATGATCATCAAACTTAATCCACGAAAAACGTGGGTCTCGGCAAAAAGTAAAGAAGAACTCGCCGACAAATTCAAAGAAGCGCTTTCGGTGATTCCGGGCATCGAATACGAGTTTACCCAACCCATCGAAATGCGGTTTAACGAATTGATTACCGGTGTGAGGGCTGATATTGCCATCAAAATTTTTGGAGAAGACCTCGGTTATTTAAGCGACAAAGCCCTCGAAATCAAAAATCTGATCAGCGATATTCCCGGCGCTGCCGATATTATTCTCGAAAAAACTACCGGACTTCCACAAATGAGCGTCCTATACAACCGTAACAAAATTGCTGCTTATGGGCTGGATATCAAAACCCTCAACAGCTACCTCGCCATGGCGTTTGGCGGCGAATCAGCCGGCAGCGTTTTTGAAGGCGAAAAACGTTTCGACCTGGTGCTGAGGCTTCAAAAACAAAACCGGACCGACATTTCAAATATCCAACAACTGAAAATCCCGCTGACAAACGGACAACAGATTCCGCTGAACGAACTTGCCGAAATTTCGTATGCCGAAGGACCTGCAAAAATTTCACGCGACAATACCCACCGCCGCGTGGTTGTTAGTGTAAATGTGCGTGACCGCGATTTGCAATCCGTTGTAAAAGATATACAGGCTAAAATTGAAAAAAATGTTTCACTCGAACCAGGCAATTATATCGCTTACGGAGGCCAGTTTGAAAATCTTATCAATGCCACTAACCGCCTGATGCTGGCCGTCCCGGTTGCACTTTTGCTGATATTTATTTTTCTTCACTTTGCTTTTAAATCCTTAAAAGATGCCGTGATGATTTTTACAGCCGTTCCGCTTGCCACCGTTGGAGGCGTTCTGCTGCTCTGGATGCGTGGAATGCCTTTCAGCGTTTCGGCTGGCATTGGTTTTATTGCACTTTTTGGAATTGCCGTCCTCAACGGAATTGTCCTGATCGAACATCTTAAAGAATTAAAACACTCAGGAATGACCGACATGCGCGAATTAATTTTACAAGGCACCAAAAACCGCCTGCGACCCGTAATTTTAACGGCTGGCGCTGCTGCCATGGGTTTTCTGCCAATGGCCATTTCTTCCGGTGCCGGTGCCGAAGTACAACGCCCGCTTGCCACGGTTGTAATCGGTGGACTGATAACCTCAACTTTGCTTACGATGATTGCTTTGCCGCTACTTTTTATGCTTTTTAACAGTGTAACAGGATTCAGGTTGAAACCTTTCGGATTTATCCGGTCGAAAGCGCTGCTCGCTTTGCTGATGCTTGTTTTCCCGGCTTCCATGTCGTTCGGGCAATCCGGCGCCTTAAATCTTGATGAAATCATTCAGAAGGCTGTCGAAAATAATAAGGGACTTCGTGCTTCCGGATTGAGAATAAAAGAAAGTGAAGCCTTTAGTCCAACTGCTTTTTCGATTGATAAAACCTTGATTTATTATGGCTACGACGAAAACAACGTTGCCGAAAACGGATATCCGCTCAAGGTTTTTGGAATCGAACAGAATTTTAACTTTCCGACCGTTTATACTTCACAAAAAAAAGCAAATAACCAAAGCACCGCTATTGCCCAAACAGTGTATGCCAGGCAAAAGCAATTGCTCACAAAAGAGGTTTCACAGGCCTATTTTGAAATTCTTTACCTGCTCAACAAACAAAATATCTATCTCAAAATTGATAGTCTTTACCAAACTGTAAACAACAACGCGGCTATAAGTTATCAACATGGCGACATCAGTTATCTCGATATGCTGAATGCGAAAGCGAAACAGCAGCAAATCGCCACCGCTGTAAATCAGATCAGATACGACATCGAAATTGCTTATCAGCAACTGGCTTCAAAGGTGCAAAGCGACAGCACTTTTACGGTCCAGTTTCAGGAACTGGCCTTAATTCCGGTTAAAGATATTGCAATCGAAACCGAGCCTGGCCTTGAAATTTTTAAAATGCAATCTGCCTACCAGGATGCCTTGCTGCAGGTTGAACGCAACCGTTTGCTTCCTGATTTATCATTGAGCTATTTTAACGGGACAAATCAATTTTCAGGAGCCAAACACTACCAGGGTTTTCAGTTTGGGTTGGGATTGCCGCTGTTTTTTGGCGAACAACGGGCAAAAATCAAGGCCAGTCAGATTGCCCTCAGCATCAACTCCGATTTGCAATCGGAATATTTAGCGTCCCTCCAAGCAAAACAGGCCGAACTGAAGAGTGAACTTTTGAAATATAAGGAAACTATCGATTTTTATCAGACTTCCGGAAAAGATTTGAGCAACCAGATCATCACCTCATCTCAAAAAAGCTTTGAAATGGGCGAAATTGATTTTTACAGGTTTGTTTTGAGTATCGAAAATGCGCTCGAAATGAATGTGAATTATTATGATAATGTTGCGAAATATAACCAGGTAGCTTTGGAAATCAATTATTTAACTAATTAAACACAACAATAATGAAACGAATTACTTTGATAACCGCAGTTTTTGGAATGGTCGTTTTTATCGTCACGTCCTGTAATCAACCTGCTTCCAATGTTGAAGAACCAACCGGACAAACCGACGAGTTTATTCAAATTACGCAACAACAGTTTGCTGCCGAGAAAATGGAAATCGGGGAAGTTACAACCCAATATTTTAATGATGAGATTGCATGTAACGGCGTAATTGTGGCCGCGCCAAACGGAATTGCTCAGATAAGCGCTCCTTTGGCAGGGATTATCGAAACCATCAATTGCGCTCCTGGTGATCATGTACGAAAAGGGCAGGTGCTTTGCACATTTTCGTCCAACGAGTTCATCGGGATTCAGCAGGAATTTGCCGAAAGTTCAGCTAAACTCAGTCAGGTAAAAGCCGATTATGAAAGGAGCAAAGCCCTTTTTGATGAGAAAATTGGTTCCGAAAAAGATTTTATTGCCACCGAAGCCGGGTACAAAGCCATGACGGCAAAATATCGTTCGCTTAAACTGCGGCTGGAACGCCTGAATTTGAATGTGGCCAAAATTGAAAATGGCGAATTTTATGCTTCGTTTCCGGTTTTGGCGCCAATCAGCGGAACGGTCACCAGTCATAATGTTGCGCTCGGTCAGTTTATCGAACAACAAAAAAGTATGTTCGAAATTGTTGATGCCGCTCAGCTTCAGCTTCAGCTTTCGGTTTTCGAAAATCAGATCGGACAGTTAAAGGCAGGACAAAAGATCCGGTTTTCTGCGCTAAGCAACAAAGATTCATCATATATGGCCACCCTCAGTTCGGTTGGAAAAACCATCGATCCTGAATCCAGGGCAATCCGTTGTATCGCAAAAATTGATAGCCGCATCAATCAGAACCTCATCAACCAATCGTATGTTCAGGCTGCCATTGTTTTGGATTCGCAACAAGCAAAAGCACTCTCCAGTGATGCCATCCTTAAATCAGGCAGCGATTATTTTGTTTTCGTTGTCCGGAAATCTGATAATCAAAACTATTATCTTCAAAAAGAGCAGGTAAAAATTGGTCGCGTCAGTGATAAGTTTACCGAAATAATCGAAGGCGAAGCCCTGCAAAAGGTTGTAATCCACGGGGTTTATAATCTGCCAACAGAATAAGGATTGATTTTTCATTCTTCATTTTACAATCTTCATTTTACATTGGACATTGGACATTATAAAATGGAAATTCGTTGTTGTTTCTGTTTTTGACGCTGACAGGTGCTGTGCACGCTGTCAGGTCTCGTTTCGGTAAAACCTGTCAGCGTAAAGGTTTAA
>CAYOWJ010000137.1:8554-9757 GCA_964407625.1 uncultured Lentimicrobiaceae bacterium | reverse complement strand
TCATCGTAAAGTACGCCCAACCCAACTTACGTTCAAGCCTCTGGCAGCTTACAAACAGCCTCATCCCATATCTGGGATTGCTTTTCCTGATGTATCTGAGCCTTGAAGTTTCGTATTTTCTCACCCTGTTTCTTTCGGTTTTTGCTGCCGGTTTCATGGTGCGGCTGTTTATCATTTTTCATGATTGCGGCCATGGTTCTTTTTTCAAATCAACAAAACTGAGCGATGTTGTGGGGATTATTTTAGGGATACTGACGTTTACTCCTTATTACAAATGGCATCGTGCACATAAAATTCATCATGCAACAGTCGGAAATCTGGATAAACGTGGTACCGGCGACGTTTGGGTTTTAACCGTTGACGAATTTAACACGATTAAAAGGTGGAAACGCAGGTTTTACAGGGTTTACCGCAATCCATTAATCATGTTTATGATAGGTTCGCCACTGATTTTTCTTGGACTCAACAGGTTAACCAATCGACATTTAAATAAAAAGGAGAAACTGAATGTTTATTTTACCAACTTCGTTTTGTTGTTAATGCTTGTTTTAATGCATTTTACCATCGGAATCAAGGCATACCTGATGATACAATTACCGGTTATTTTTATTGGTTCGGTGATGGGAGTCTGGCTTTTTTATGTGCAGCACCAGTTTGAAGGCGTTCACTGGTACAGGCAGGATGAATGGGATTATAAAACTGTAGCCCTTCAGGGAAGTTCGTTTTACAAATTACCAAAAGTCCTTCAGTGGTTTTCGGGGAATATTGGTTTTCATCACATTCACCATCTTAGCCCTAAAATTCCAAACTATAAGCTGGCCAAATGCCATAAGGAGAATACCCTGTTTTCGGAAATCAGCCCAATTACACTTTGGACAAGCGTAAAGTCATTGAAACTAAGATTGTGGAATGAGCGCTCGAGAAAACTGATCAGTTTTAGAGAGTTGCAGGCCGGGATTTAATGACTTCCTTTTCATCTGAAAACCATTTTTTCTCAAAGTTGGGATAGCTGCAACTTTCCTGAATGGAAATTTGCCTACTTTCGCTGAAAATCTTTTTCATGATTACATTGTTGACCGTTGTTGGCGCAAGGCCACAAATCATTAAGGCAGCAGCTTTAAGCAGGGCTATCAAAAGTTTTTTTCCTGATCGGATCAGGGAGTATATTTTGCACACCGGCCAGCATTACGACAAAAATATGTC
>CAYOWJ010000137.1:0-8454 GCA_964407625.1 uncultured Lentimicrobiaceae bacterium | reverse complement strand
TTGCGCTCATTTAATAAAACGATGCCCGAAGAAATCAACCGGATCATGTGCGACCACGCTTCAACCTTGTTGTTTACACCAACACCAACAGGCATCAAAAACCTGATTAAAGAGGGCTTTCAGATGAATTCGGTTCCGCCATTTACAAGCGATAACCCGGCATGTTTTCATTGTGGCGATGTGATGTACGACAACAGCCTCTTTTTTGCTCGACTGGCAGGTTCAAAATCCTCCATCATGGAGCAAAATCAGCTTACAGCAAACGAATTTATCCTCGGAACCATCCATCGCGACAATAATACCGATGACCCGGCACGCCTGACCAATATTTTTCAGGCACTTAACGATATTTCGAGGAACGAAAATCTGGATGTTTTTTTACCCTTACATCCCCGGACATCAAAGCTTTTGGAGAAAAATCTATCCGGAAACTTACTCAACGAAATCAGTGAAAACCCTCATTTCAAGATTTCACCCCCGGTTTCATTTCTTGATATCATAAAACTCGAAAAAAACGCCCGTCTCATCATGACGGATTCCGGTGGTGTTCAGAAAGAATCTTATTTTTTCGAAAAACCCTGCATTATCCTGAGGCCGGAAACAGAATGGGTCGAACTTGTCGAAAACGGCACGGCCATCATCACTGATGCGGATTATGGAAGAATTCTCGAAGCATTTTCTTTTTTTGCCGAAAATAAAACGCTGAGTTTTCCACCGGTTTTTGGTGACGGAAAAGCCGGGATATTTATTTGCCAGCAAATCATCCGGGCTTTTGACGGCGTTTAGTAGATTGTTATCATTCATTATTAAAAAACGCAACCATGAAACAAAAAATCCTATTTACACTGTTTGGTATTTTATTTTTAAACCTGGCTTTTGGACAGACTGAAAAAATTATAGAATCATCGTTGAATAAAGAATTAGTAGCTATTTTGGACACTATTCACCAGGAAGACCAAAAATACCGCGAAGAGTCACAAGTACTGGAAAAGAAATATGGCTGGGATTCAAAAGAAGTAAAGGATGTGTGGAAAACAATAAATGCTATAGATTCAATTAATCTTATTAAGGTTGAAAAAATACTTGCTGAATATGGATGGCTCAGTGCAGATATTGTCGGAGAACAGGGAAACAGGACTTTATTTCTGGTAATACAACATTCTCCAGATTATAAAGTCCAACAGAAGTATCTTCCTATGATGAGAGAAGCTGTCAAGAAAGGAAATGCTGATTCTAAGGGCTTGGCTCTTTTAGAGGATAGAGTAGCTTTAGGTGAAGGAAAAAAACAGATTTATGGAAGTCAACTTGAAATGGATTATAAGACAAACCTCTACGTATTATCCCCCTTGATTGATCCAGATAATGTTGACAAGCGAAGAGCCGAAGTTGGACTTAAATCTATCGCTGAATACCTGAAATTTTGGGATTTAACCTGGGATGTTGAGAAGTTTAAAAAGAGCATGGAACAATATGATGCAGAAAAGAATAAATAACGAATACCATTAAACGCTGTAACAAATGCGGGTTTATCGTGTTCGTTGAAACATTTCAAATCTTTACCTACATTTGTGTTGGTATGAAAAGGCAGAACAAATTAATCCCACATTTGCTAAAGCGTCGACCGTTTGGTATGTAATTTTCAACTCACACGGCTTAGCGGCTTAACAGGAAAATGCCTGCAATCCGCATCTGTGTGTAGATTCCAACGTTTAAACGAAAATACGATGGCATGTTTGCCACATCAATAAAGTTTTAAAATAGTTAATTAAAAAAATCTTATGAAAGTTATCGTTTTGGGAGCTGGCCTGGTTGGCGCTCCAATGGCATTTGACCTCGCTAAAAATGGCGAATTTGAAGTTAGCGTTGCTGACAAGGACATGAAATCGTTGAAAAAGTTTGATTTTTCAAAAGACATTTCAACCATCCAAAGTAACCTGGCTGACACTGAAGTTGTAAAAGACCTCGTCAAAGATTTTGATTTTGTGTTGAGTGCGATTCCCGGATTTATGGGTTTTCAAACCCTTCAGGCAGTTATTGAAGCCGGGAAAAATGTGATCGACATCGCCTTTTTTCCTGAAAATCTTTTCGACCTCGACCAGCTTGCCAAAGAAAAAGGAGTTATCGCAATTTCTGACATTGGCGTTGCTCCCGGCATGAGCAACGTTTTGATTGGTTACGTCGATCATTTGCTCGACAGAACTGACAAAGCGGTGACCTATGTTGGCGGTTTGCCAAAAATACGCCAGTGGCCATGGGAATACAAGGCTGTGTTTTCGCCAATTGATGTTATCGAGGAATATACCCGCCCGGCCCGTTACATCGAAAACGGGAAAATGATTACAAAACCTGCGTTATCGGATCCCGAATTGTTGAATTTCCCAAATATCGGGACTCTGGAAGCCTTTAACAGCGATGGTTTGAGGTCGCTGGCTGAAACCATCAACTGTCCCAACATGATCGAAAAAACACTGAGATATCAGGGACATATCGAAAAAATCAGGGTCATGCGCGATACCGGTCTTTTTGATACAACACCTGTCGAAATTAACGGTGCCCTTATCCGTCCTATCGATTTTACCACCAAACTTTTATTTCCAAAATGGAAACTCGAAGAAGGGGAGGAGGATCTTACCGTAATGCAGGTGATTATTGAAGGCGAAAAAAGTGGCAAAAATCTCAGGTACACTTACGACCTTTACGATTCGTATGATCAGGTTACCAAAGTCCATTCGATGGCACGAACCACAGGCTATACCGCCACCATGGCTCTCAGGATGGTAGCTTCAGGATTGTATCATCACAAAGGTGTTTCAGCACCTGAATTTATCGGGAAACAGCCTGAATGTGTTAAGTTTTTGCTAAAAGGGCTTCAGGATCGCGGTATCGTTTACAAAGAAAGTATCGAAACAATTTAGTTTCCGTTTTAGATCTGTTTGAAGTTTTATCCGATTTCTGACCTTAACAATTTTTAATAGCTTCAAAATCTTTAAACAAGGCATTATCATTAGCTTTGCAATTATCTTTTATTCAAAATCATCGTGTTATGCCACATTATTATTCATTGGGTAAAATTCCTCACAAGCGACATACGCAATTTAAGAAACCCGGCGGAGGCCTGTTTTCTGAGCAACTGGTTTCGACGGAAGGTTTTTCTGACAATTATTCCCTGCTTTATCACACCTATCCGCCAACAAAAGTTCTTAAAATTGATGAACCCGAAAATGTAGCTCCAAAGGTCGCAATTGAGCATAACATGCAAAATCGCAGCTTTTCAGGCTTCAGCGTAAAACCCGAAAAGGACTATCTGAAAAGCAGGAAATATGTTCTTGTAAATAACGATGTTTACATCAGTCTTGCGGCACCGCAGGAATCGATGAAGGATTATTTTTACCGGAACTCAGATGCCCACGAGATGATTTTTGTCCATCAGGGACAGGGAACCCTCAAAACCATGTATGGAAATATTGATTTTGGATACGGCGATCATCTGATTATCCCAAGAGGCGTAACTTACCAGCTTAATTTTGCGACAGCCGAAAACAGGCTTTTTATCGTCGAATCCTTTACCCCGCTGCGTTTCCCCAAGAGGTACCTCAGCCGTAACGGACAATTGCTCGAACATGCACCGTTTTGTGAGCGCGATATCCGCAAGCCTGTTATGCTGGAAACCCATGATGAAATGGGGGATTTTCTGATCAAAATCAAACGCGACAACCTGATTTTTCCATATCATTATCAAACTCATCCTTTTGATGTGATAGGGTGGGATGGATTTCATTTTCCTTACGCTTTGTCGATCCACGATTTTGAACCAATAACCGGGCGGGTTCATCAGCCTCCGCCAGTTCATCAGACTTTTGAAACACCAACTTTTGTTGTCTGCGCTTTTGTGCCGAGGCTTTATGATTATCATCCGGAAGCAATTCCTGCACCATATAACCATAGTAATGTCGATTCGGACGAAGTGCTGTATTATGTTGATGGTGAGTTTATGAGCCGAAAACATGTCGAAAAAGGAATGATCACGCTGCATCCAACCGGGATTGTTCATGGGCCGCATCCCGGAGCCGTCGAAAAAAGTATTGGGAAACATGAAACACGTGAACTTGCCGTGATGGTTGATACTTTTAAACCACTCAAATTGACTGAAGATGCCATGATAATCGAAGATAAAGATTATTACCTGAGTTGGCTGGAGGAATAAGTTAAAAGGCAAGAGTTATGAGGCATGAGGCGTGAGGCAAGAGTTAAGAGACATATAGACGAAAGGTTCTTTGCGCTCTGCGCTCTGCAATTAGAACAATTAAGAATTGAATTTTTGAAAATCTAAAAAACTATAAATATGAACACATTAAATAATATCGAAGAATTTCTGCCAATCGATGGCACCGATTACGTTGAATTTTATGTGGGTAACGCCAAACAGGCTGCACATTATTACCAGACAGCCTTTGGATTTCAGCCGCTGGCCTACGCCGGGCTTGAAACAGGCGTAAAAGATCATACCTCTTATGTGCTGCGCCAGGATAAAATAACCTTCGTTTTCACAACGGCGCTTTATCCCGAAAGCGAAATTGCCGGGCACGTTGTAAAACATGGCGATGGGGTTAAAGTTATTGCCCTTTGGGTTGATGATGCCAGAAAATCGTACAACGAAACCATCAAAAGAGGAGCAAAATCCTATATGGAGCCATATGTTGAGAAGGATAATTCCGGGGAAGTTGTCTTATCAGGAATTCATACCTACGGCGAAACCGTGCATATTTTTGTCGAACGAAAAAACTATCATGGTGTTTTTCTGCCAGGATTCGTAAAATGGGAACCATTGTATCAACCCGAACAGGTTGGTTTAAAATATGTCGATCACATGGTTGGCAATGTTGGCTGGGGTGAGATGAATACCTGGGTTGATTTTTATGCGAATGTCATGGGTTTTAATCAACTTGTTTCGTTTGATGATCATGATATTTCGACCGAATACACAGCGCTGATGAGCAAAGTAATGTCGAGCGGCAACGGGCGCATCAAATTCCCGATAAACGAACCTGCAAAGGGGAAAAAGAAATCCCAGATCGAAGAATACATCGATTTTTACCAGGGACCAGGTGTTCAGCATGTAGCCATGGCCACCGATGATATCATCAAAACGGTAGCAGAACTTCGCGATCGTGGCGTGGAATTTTTGACGGTTCCCGCAACCTATTATGCAACCTTGCTCAGCCGCGTTGGAAATATTGATGAGGAATTGAAAAACCTGCACGAATTAGGCATTCTGGTTGACCGTGATGATGAAGGTTATCTTTTACAGATTTTTACAAAACCTGTCGAAGACCGGCCAACGGTTTTTTATGAAATCATCCAGCGAAAAGGTGCAAAATCTTTCGGAAAAGGAAATTTCAAAGCCTTGTTCGAATCTATCGAGCTGGAACAAGGCCGAAGGGGAACATTATAAAAATCAGCTTTTTAATCCAAATTTAAGCTTCAAAATCACATGATTAAAGCCAACGACCCTCATTTAAAATCATGGCTCTACATTGAGCCAGGGAGCGATTTTCCGATTCAGAATATTCCTTTCGGGATTTTTAAACCTAAAAACAGGACAAATCCTCGTGTCGGGACGCGATTGGGCAATTTTGTTATCGATTTGGCAGCTATTGCTGAATTGGGATATTTTAAAACCGAAGGAATTCCATCAAAAGAAGTTTTTGAACGGCACACACTCAACGATTTTATTGCACTCGGAAAACCAGTCTGGCGCAACGTAAGAGAGAAAGTTTCGGAGATTTTTAATTTAGAAAACCGGGAATTTTGGAACACACCTGATTTCAGAGAAGATGTTGTGTACAATCTTTTGGATATCGAAATGCTGATGCCTGTTTCGGTGGGCGATTACACCGACTTTTATTCGAGCCTTGAGCATGCCACCAATGTCGGGAAAATGTTTCGTGACGCCAACAATCCTTTGCTGCCCAACTGGAAACACATTCCGGTGGGCTATCATGGCCGGAGTTCATCCATCGTTATTTCGGGCACAAATATCCATCGTCCGATGGGTCAGATTATCATTGGAGAAGATGAAAATCCAATTTTCAGTCCTTCACGCAACCTCGATTTTGAACTTGAACTGGCCTTTATCAGCGGGAAAACGTCAAAACTTGGTGAACGTATTTCGACAAAGGAGGCCGTCAACAGCATTTTTGGTTTGGTACTTTTTAACGATTTATCGGCCCGCGATATTCAACGGTGGGAATATGTTCCGCTTGGACCGTTTTTGTCCAAAAATTTTGGATCGGTAATCTCTCCCTGGGTTGTAACCCTTGATGCGCTTGAACCTTTCAGAATTCACGGCCCAAAACAGGATATTCCGGTTTTGCCCTACCTTGAATTTGATGGTGCCTCAAATTATGACATTCATCTCGAAGTTTTCCTTCAACCCGAAGATGGGAGAGAAAACAGGATTTGCCGGTCGAATTTTAAATACATGTACTGGAATATGTTTCAGCAGCTTGCTCATCAAACGGTTGGTGGTTGTAATATCAACGTTGGCGACTTGTACGGCTCAGGGACAATCAGCGGTCCTACACATGATTCGTTTGGTTCGATGCTCGAACTTTCGTGGAAAGGCACAAAACCAATATCGTTATCAGACGGGAGTTCCCGTAAATATCTTGAAGATAATGATACCGTGATTTTCAGAGGTCATGCCGAAAAAGATGGGATTAAAATCGGCTTTGGTGAAGCAACAACAAAGATTTTACCAGCCATCCAATGATAAAGACCATCGCCCCCGGCTCAATTCCAACAGCCCAGCTTCACAGGCTGATTTTAGGTGCTGTTGCGCCAAGGCCCATCGCTTTTGCCAGCACCATCGATAAGGCAGGAAACCCGAACCTTTCACCTTTCAGTTTTTTTAATGCTTTTGGCGTAAATCCGACTACACTTATTTTTTCTCCTTCACGCCGCGGGCGCGACAACACCAATAAACATACTTACGAAAATATCAAAGAAATTCCGGAAGTTGTAATTAATGTCGTGAATTACGAAATGGTGCAGCAGATGAGTCTATCGAGTTGCGAATATCCCAAAGGCGTAAACGAATTTGAAAAATCTGGCTTTACCGCGATAGCCTCCGAAACCATCCGGCCATTCCGGGTTAAAGAATCACCCGTTCAATTTGAGTGTAAGGTGCGCCAGGTAATCGAAACCGGAGATGGGGGAGGTGCAGCAAACCTCGTAATTTGCGAAATCACCATGATTCATGTTCATGCCGGGATTCTTGATGAAAACGGAATACCTGACCCCAACAAAATCAGGCTCATTGGCCGGCACACGGGCGATTATTACGTAAAAGCATTTGGCGAAAGCCTGTTTGTTGTCGAAAAACCAGCATCAAAACTTGGAATCGGAATAGATGCTTTACCAGCGAAAATAAAAAACAGCAACGTTTTAACAGGCAATAATCTCGGGCAACTTGGTAATTGTGAAAATTTTCCGGCACCGGAAGAAATTTCCAGCGTTGCTTCATTGCATGAAGTGAAAGAGATTATCAATACTCACAAATACGATCAGGCAATTTTAGCTAAGGGGCTTCAGCTTTTAGCCAAAAAATGGCTCGATGTAAGCCGCGTCAAGGATGCATTTTGTGTTTTATTGATCGAAACAAAAGATTTCATTGATTGATTTCAACCCATTAAAAATGAATGATTTCGACTACATAATAGCTGGTGGTGGTGCATCTGGTTTAAGTCTGGCTTTTTATCTGAGCAATTCATCCTTAAAAAATAAAAAGGTATTGATTATTGATAAAGATCAGAAAAATAAAAACGACCGCACCTGGGGATTCTGGACTTCGCGCCCGACTGCTTTTGAAAGCATAATTTCCTATCGCTACAAAAAAATTGAGTTCATCAGCAAATTCACGAATCTAACTATTCCTTTGGGTGATTATTCGTATAACGTGATTCAGGGTATCGATTTTTATCAATTTATCAAATCACATCTCTCTGCTTTTCCAAATTTCAGGTTTATCAATGAAGCGATAACGCAAATTAATGATTTGGAAGATGGTGCCGAGGTTATCACAAATCTGGGGAAATACACTGCCGGTTGGGTTTTCAGCAGCCTTTATGATGAAAAGGAAATCGTTAAAGCAGCCGCTTCAAAACTGTATTTGAGGCAACATTTCAAAGGATGGGTTATCGAAACTCCAAAACAGGTTTTTGATCCCGAATCATTGAGAATATTTGATTTCAGGACACCACAGGAAAACCAGATGCGTTTTTTTTATGTTATTCCACATTCCAAAAACCGGGCTTTGGTCGAGTTTACCATTTTTTCGGAAAATCTTCTGGAAAAACCTCAATATGAAAATGCCTTAAAGCGGTATATTTCTGAGTTTTTAAAATTAGATGATTACCAGATTGTTGAAGAAGAATTTGGAGTAATCCCGATGAC
>CAYOWJ010000136.1:7654-9810 GCA_964407625.1 uncultured Lentimicrobiaceae bacterium | reverse complement strand
TTTTTTGTGGTGATTGATGAAAATGACCCTAAAAACGAGGGAACCGGTGAAATTGTGAGTTATTCGATTATGGATTATTCCAATGGTGTAACCGAAATCCATTGCCCCGACGAACATGTCCCGATTGCCGAAAGTGCCACAACGCGTCTTGCAGTAAATCATACGATTTATTTTGATAAGATTGAGATCGTAAACGACGAACTCCCCGCTGTAATCGAAGGTCAGCCTTACGAAGTCCAGTTAACTGCCGAAGGCGGCACGCTGCCCGGCAAATGGGGGCTTGCCGAAAAATATTACCAGCAGAGTTATCCTGCCGGTTTTCCGGTTATCGAGGCAGTGCCTTTAGTCCCTGCATCCGGCGATGTTCAATATGCCGAGCAGGAAATTGAGTTCAGTTTTCCGTGTTACGGCGAAACCTTCAACAAGCTCTTTATCCATCAAAATGGGTTTATCATGTTCGAAGGCGACCTTTATCCCTGGCCTTATTACAACGATGCTTTCCTGCTTTTTAAGGGAATAAAAAATATCTCGGTTTTTTTAAATGAACCGCTCAAATATTACCCACCACTAACCGATAGCGACGGAATGTGGTACGAAGGCGACGAAACCCATGCAGCTTTCAGATGGAGCATTCCCATCATGGCTTTTGAAGATGTGATTGGCCACGCCGAATTTGCAGTCATTTTATACCCCGATGGCACGATCCGTTATTTTTACAACGATATCGAAGCTGATGAAGATTTGCTCTGGTATGCCGGCGTTTCAAAAGGCAACAAGGAGGAATACAAAATGTTGGGCTGGTCGAACACAAAAACCCTTCCCCGGAAGGGAGGTTATGCCCTGATTCCCGATTTGCCGCCGCTACAGATGTATCTCAGCACCGATGGCCAGCTTAGCGGAAATCCGGTCTTGAACAACGAAATCAAAAATATCCCGGTAAAAGTTACCGATGATAAGAATATTTCGGCATCCAAAACCTTCCAGTTATCCGATGGGCTGGTATTTTCGTACCAGATCGATGCCGGGGGAGATTCATTAATTCAGATCGGTGACACGATAAAAACAGATCTGAAAATCAAAAATATTTCGATTTATACTTATCATAACCTCCAGATAAACATAGCAGGCAATTATCCTTTTCTCGAAATTATCGATGGCAGCGCGACAATCGGCACCATCAACCCCGGACAAACAATTTCGGTGAGCAACGCGCTAACCATGTGTGTTGCCGATTCGTGCCCCGATAAATATTCGTTTTTGGTGAACCTGAATTTGTACACCACCGAAAAAACCTGGACAGGAAAACTGATGTTCGAAACAGCGGTACCCGGCTTGTACCTCTCAAATCGCAAGATTATTGATAACAACAACCACAAGCTCGATCCCGGAGAAACTATTGATCTTTACATTACCATCACCAACGATGGCTCGGCGGAAGCCAGCGATGTAAGCGGGCTTTTGACTACTTCTGACCCATTTATAACCATTAACGCTGCAGGTTCGATTTCTTTCGGGAACCTGGCCCCCGGACAAAGCCGTGAGCTTGGCTTTACGATAAGTGCAGATGCAGGCACCCCGATTTCGCATGTTGCCGATTTTAGCTTCATGATTTCAGCAATTCCCGAAATTGAGCAGGAGGAAACCTTTAGCCTGGTCATCGGACAAATTCCGGTGCTTGTAATCAACCTGGCGCAAAACGCCACCTCCTCGGCAGCCATGATTGCAGCACTTCAGGGCGTGGGTATCGAGTTTCATACCGCCGATTCGGTTCCTGAAAAAACCGAATTGTACCGCTCGGTTTTTCTTTGCCTGGGCACTTTTTACCAAAATACGCCACTTACACAAAACGAAGGCGACGAGCTTGCCGCTTACCTCGATAATGGTGGAAAACTTTACATGGAAGGAGCCATTACCTGGAAACAAGATCCACAAACTATGGTGCATCAAAAATTTAATATAAATATTACCGCTTCGAGCTGGACAAATTACCTTCAAGTTCGCGGCGTTCAGAGTACGTTTTGCCAGGATATGATATTTAATTCAAATGCTCAGAACAAAATCATCAACTATTATTTTCAGCCAGAAGAACCCGCATTTTCGATTTTCAGGTTAGATACTTCCAGTTTTAAAAATTCAGCGGTGGCCTACGAAAATGA
>CAYOWJ010000136.1:6238-7554 GCA_964407625.1 uncultured Lentimicrobiaceae bacterium | reverse complement strand
AAGCTGGATAGCTAAGAATATTTACTTTTGCCCCGGTTTTTCCAAAAATAAATTATGGTATTCAGCAGCAGTTTGTTTCTTCTTTATTTTTTACCGGTCTTTTTGATCGTTTATTACCTCCTTCCTGTAAAGCTGAAAAATATTTTTGCCTTGTTGGCCAGTATTTTCTTTTATGGCTGGGGCGCTCCCGATTTTATTTTCATTGTTCTTGGCTCCATTATTATCGATTTTTACCTGGTGGAGGTCATGAATAATTCCACCTCAAGGTCGGTTCGACGGGCTTTGATTGCGATTTCGGTGGTTTTGAATATCGGGATGCTGGCGTATTTTAAATACGCAAATTTCTTTGTCGAAAACCTCAACTTTGTTTTGGCCGGATTTGGATTTAATGATCTGAAATGGCCGGGCGTTGCTTTGCCGATTGGCATTTCATTTTTTTCGTTTCAAAAACTTACCTATTCGGTGGATGTTTACCGCAAGGTACATGCTCCGCTTAAAAGAGTCTGGGATTACGCGCTATACCTGTTGATGTTCCCTCAGCTTATCGCGGGGCCTATTGTGCGCTTCAACGAAGTTGCCGATCAAATCGAGGACCGGCGGGCAAACGAAACTGTTGATAACCGGCTGCTTGGTTTTTTCAGGTTTGTGATTGGCCTTTCTAAAAAGGTTTTTATTGCTAATGTTCTTGGTGAGCAGGTTGATAAAATTTTTGCGATGCAGGCCGGTGATATTTCGACACCGCTTGCCTGGATCGGAATAGTGGCTTATTCGTTTCAGATTTACTACGACTTTTCGGGTTATTCCGACATGGCCATCGGCCTTGGCGGAATGATTGGTTTTAAGTTTCCCGAGAATTTCAACAATCCTTACATTTCACAAAATATTACCGAATTCTGGCGTCGCTGGCACATGACTTTAGGCCGCTGGATGCGCGATTACCTCTACATTCCGCTTGGCGGAAGCAGGGTTACCAAAGGCCGGCTCTATTTTAACCTGTGGGTAGTTTTTCTTATTTCGGGTTTATGGCATGGAGCCGCCTGGAATTTTGTTGTCTGGGGCGCCTTTCACGGGCTTTTCCTCGTTGCCGACCGCATGTTTTTAATTAAGCTTACGCAGAAGTTGGGAAAATTCCCAAATATCGCCATCACCTATTTTATTACTTTGATAGGATGGGTTTTGTTCAGGTCGGAAACATTGGGTTTTGCCTTTGATTTTATGGGTCGTATGTTTGCTTTTGATGGCGTGGGTGAGCACTTGTATTTTGATCTGGAGGTGAGGTCGATGCTGATTTTAGGTGGAATATTCGGGTTGATTGC
>CAYOWJ010000136.1:2130-6138 GCA_964407625.1 uncultured Lentimicrobiaceae bacterium | reverse complement strand
AGCAAAGCACGGTTTTATCCCGAATTAATCCCCGATCACTATCTTGCAGATGGGGTGGGCCTTTCGAACTACGAATATTTTACACAGGAAGCCAAAAATCTCGGTGTCAGGTTTATCGATTACAACAAGTACTACAATCAGCTTAAAGGCACAAAACCTTACCCGCTTTATCCCAAATGGGGCATTCACTGGAGCGAGTACGGCATGTCGTTCGTGGCCGATTCGCTGGTAAAATATCTCGAAAACCTGCGCGGGATTGACTTGCCCGAAATGAAACTTGATAATCTGAAAGTGACCAGTCACCTCGAAGACAGCGATTACGACGTTGGAAAAACCATGAACCTGCTCTGGCGGCTGCCACATCCCGAAGTTGCTTATCCGCAATACAGTTTTACAGGCGGTGGCAACAAAACCCGCCCGATGGTCTTAACCATCGCCGACAGCTATTACTGGAACATCTTCAACACCCGCCTGCCAAAAAATCTGTTTGCCAACGAGGCCTTCTGGTATTTTAATGCCAAGGTTTACCCCGATTCGTATTTCGGAACAAAATGGGTTAAAGATGTTGATTTGCGCCAGGAAATCGAAAAGCAGGACATCATCATGCTTTCGGTAACGGAGCGGTTTCTCTACAAATTCGATTGGGGTTTTGTGGATGATGTTTTTAAAATATATGCGCCTTCCTCCTCCGGTGATTTGATTTATGATTTTGCCAACGGGATAAAAGCAGATGCCACCTGGTTTTCGAAGATTCAGAAAAAGGCCCAAAAGCAAGGCATTCCGCTTGAAGATGCCCTTATTGATGAAGCCACCTTCCGTGCCATCACCGAAGATTTTGAAACCTATCTTTCGTGGTATGGCCTCGATCATTACAAAAATATCATCCTTAACGAACCGGAATGGAAAGAAACGGTGAATTTAAAAGCTGCCGAAAAAGGTATTTCATTTGATGAAATGCTCACCATCGACGCCGATTATACATTTAAAAACGACCATCCGGCTGCCAACCAAAAGTACCACCTCCTTCAGAAAAATATTAATGCGATTAAAGCCGACCGCACCTGGCTGAAAGTTGTAGGTGAAAAAGCCGGTATTTATTTCATGGATACACTCGAGATGGTTCATATTGATGCCGAATATATGGCTAATCAGGAGCTTGGGAATTTATCTGCCGATGAACTCAAAATTCAGGCACTCGAAAAACAAATCCGTCAAGACCCGGCATGGCTTGACCTGGTCACTAAAAAAGCCGCCGATCAAAGTAAATCGCTCGACCAGATGATTCGTGAAGATGCCGAATTTATGGTTGATCAGGAGAAGAAGTAGCTTTGTTTTTAGCGGCGAAATACCTCAAACGAAATGAGAAAACTAATTGATCAGGTTTTTTGCGAAAGCGAAGAAATACCGCTTTTTTATGTCGAAAGTGGCAGCAGGCTCTGGGGTATCGCAAGTCCCGACAGCGATTATGACGTTCGCGGTTTTCATCTCCAAACTAAAAAACAATACTTCGACTTTAAGAAACATCGCGACATCATCGAAATTATGGATGGCGATTTTGATTTTGTTTCGTACGATATTGATAAGATGTTCGGGCTTCTGGCAAAAAGCAATCCCACTGTTTTTGAGTGGATCAGGGCAAACATCATTTATCTGAATCAACTTCCCGAATGGACAAATTTGCAGGAAAACATTATCGGGAACATTGATTTTAAAGCACTTTTCCATCATTATATTTCGCTTGCAAAAGGAAGTTACCACCTGATGGAGTCTGGCAGGAATTTCACCTACAAAAAAACTTTTTACTGTATCCGCGGGCTTTTATCTGCCGAACTTGCCTCTGAAAAAATTATCCCTGAACTTTTGATCGACAACCTTTTCGATCAGTTTGACCACGAGAATGAGGTTTTAACCATCGCAAAAGACAGTCTGGAAAGGAAAAAACAGCAAAAGGAAAAAGATGAAGTAACCGAAAGCGATAAATCGAGAATCACAGCAGCCATCAAAAATTATATTGACCAACTCGGACAAAAAACCATCGAAAGCAGCAACAACCGGCAAAAGCTGGAATCTGTCCTGACGGATTATAGCTTCAATTTAAAATCGCAGTATTACGGTAAATTATAAACCGGGGCTACTAATAGATTTCCATATTTCGGGTTACACAAGAATTTTCATCAAAGATTATTTTCTAACTTCGTGCCTTTCAAAATCGTTGTTTTTTCTTTGGGTTTCCAAATTATAAATTGATAAAAGCCATGAAACTAACTTTACGTAACCTCATATTTTGTGGGCTTTTTGGCATTTTTACGCTATCCTCGTTTACCCAAACCCCAAAAGAAATTGTTGGCTATTATCCCAACTGGCAATGGTACGACCGCAGCGGTCTGATAGACCCGGAAGCCATTTTTTACGAAAAATACACAGTCATCAATTATGCGTTTTTCAATCCGATGGCCGATGGAACCATCGCTTCAACAGATTCATGGGCAGACGAAAACCTGCTGCTTGGCCCCATGATCTGGTGGCCGGTTCAGACTCACGATTCCACCAAAAGCCTGCCTTACCTTGCACATCAGGCCGGTGTAAAAGTGCTGCCTTCGATTGGCGGCTGGACGTTGTCGTACAATTTCCCGGGAATTGCTGCCGATCCTGTTAAACGCGAAACTTTCGCGCAAAGCTGCGTACAACTCATCGGATTTTACCATTTTGATGGCATTGATCTGGATTGGGAATATCCAGGCTATGCGCCCAATGGCGGAACTCCCGCCGATAAACAGAACTTTACTTTGCTTTTGCAGGATTTAAGAGCCGCACTCGATGAACTCGAAGTGCAGCATGGGCAGGAATATTTGCTCACTTCCTGCTTTGGCGCTTCCCAGGAACAATTTGAAAACATCGAATGGGCAAATGTTTTGCCACTTTTAGATATGATAAACCTGATGACGTACGATTTTCACGGCTCATGGGACCCCGAAAGTAACCACCATACACCGCTTTATCCGCCGGCTGTTGGCAATTCTGACTGGTGTTTTGATGGTGCTTTCAACCTCTTAACCGAAACTTACAACGTTCCTGCCAATAAAATAAACCTCGGCGTTTCTTTTTGCGGCAAGGCTTTGGCCAACTGCTCCCAGCTTTACGGGTCACACAGCGGTTACGATGGTTCCACCTTCTGGGAAGACGAAGGCCAGCCGACTTATTTCAACATTGCAAAAAGGATGAGCCAGTTCACCCGATTTTGGGACGACCAGGTGAAATGCCCTTATTTGCTCGGAAATTCGATCAACACGTTTGTAACTTATGATGATGGCGAATCGGTGGGTTACAAGGCCCGGTATGTAAACGACAAAAACGCAAAAGGGCTGATTGTCTGGGAAATTACTGCCGATTACATCGAAACTTCGCCAGGTTCGGGCGTTATTGCTGCCACGCCTTTGATGGACACCATCAACGCGGTTTTTGATGAGGTTACTTCTGTGGATAACCCAATCAAGGCCGCGCTTTACATTTTTCCAAACCCAACCTCAGGGATGGTAAAAATCACCTGCGATGAACCTGTAGCGGAGGTTTCAGTGTTTTCGGCAAGAGGAATTAAACTTGTCCGGTTTGAGGGAAATACCACATTTAGCATCAAAAACCTGCCACAGGGGATGTATTTCATTCAGATAAAAACTTCATCAGGGATTTATCATCAAAAGCTGGTTAAGGAATAAACCTGTCCATTATTAAGTCTGGGGAGGAATACCCGATTCAGTTTAAATTTGAACTAATTTTGCAAACAACCAATACATCAAAAGAGATGAATACAAATACTGCGATTTTGAAAAATAATCTTCACAAGCTTATTGTGGAAACTGATGATGAATCTGTTTTGAGTAAGGTTCAGGCATTTTTCGATACTTTAAGAAATTCTCAAAATGATTGGTGGGACACCCTTTCGGAGCCGGAAATTGAATATATAAATAAAGGTCTCGCACAATTAGATAATGGAGAGCGTATTCCAAACGA
>CAYOWJ010000136.1:0-2030 GCA_964407625.1 uncultured Lentimicrobiaceae bacterium | reverse complement strand
CTAATTTTAATATTTTTGCAAAAATGTAATCCGTTTTAGAAATTAATTTTTAATAAATCATGGCCTTTCATCAACAGATTTTAAGAGATAACAACGGGAATAATATTGGCGTTTTTATGCCCTATGAAGATTATGAAAAAATAATGGACCAGTTAGAGGAACTTGAGGATATCCGGGATTTTGATGCTGCCATAGTTAAAAATGAGGAAATTATCCCATTGAAGGAAGCAGTGAAACTCAGAAAGCAAAAAAATGGCTAAATACACAGTATTTATCACAACAACCGTCCAAAAACAACTCAAAAATCTTCCGGATGACATTGCAGACAAACTTGAGCAAAAAATGCTTTTACTGGAGGATGATCCCCGGCCACCTGATTGCAAAAAGCTGAAGGGAAGAGTCGGGTTTCGGGTCAGAGTTGGGAATTACCGTTTTATCTATGAGATTAGGGACAAGGTCCTTGTTATATTAATCCTGAAAGTTGGTCACAGGAAAGACATTTATTTATAAAAGAGTTAGGTCTTTGTATGTTTCAATTCCCTGATTTCTGCATTGGGAAAAGGTGTCAATGATGAAAATGCTCAATGATTTTTAGATTTGGCTCTCCTGCACCCCCAACGTTAATTTTAATATTTTTGCAAAAACATAAAATTCCAACGTATGAATTATGATTTGATAGTTATTGGAAGTGGCCCTGGTGGTTACGTGGCTGCCATCCGTGCATCGCAACTCGGCATGAAAGTAGCCGTCGTCGAAAAAGAATCTGTTGGCGGCGTGTGCCTCAACTGGGGCTGCATCCCAACAAAAGCGCTGCTTAAGAGTGCGCAGGTTTTCAACTACCTGAAACATGCAGGCGATTACGGCATCAAGCTTACTGGCGAAGCAACCCCTGATTTTGAGGCCATGGTAAAACGCAGTCGCGACGTTGCCAAAGGCATGAGCAACGGCGTAAATTTCCTGTTTAAGAAAAATAAAATAGAAGTGCTTGCCGGACTTGGCAAAGTGAAGCCCGGAAAAGTTGTTGAAGTTACTGCTGAAGATGGCAAAACCACCGATTACACGGCAAACCACATCATCATTGCCACCGGTGCACGTTCTCGCCAGCTTGATAATTTGAAGCAGGACGGCAAAAGGATTATCGGCTATCGCGAGGCCATGACTTTGGATAAACAGCCAGTTTCGATGGTTGTGGTTGGTTCCGGAGCAATCGGGTCGGAGTTTGCCTATTTTTATAATTCGGTTGGTACAAAAGTTACGCTGGTCGAATTCCTGCCCAACATTGTGCCGCTCGAAGATGAAGAAGTCTCGAAACAACTCGAACGCTCCTTTAAGAAAGCCGGCATGAAAATTTATACAAGTTCTTCGGTGGAATCGGTGGATTTATCCGGCGAACAATGCAAAGTTTTGATAAAGACAAAAAAGGGCGAAGAAACTGTTGAATGCGATGTTGTACTTTCGGCAGTGGGAATTGCCACCAATCTCGAAGGCATCGGGCTGGAAGAGGTCGGGATAAAAACGGAAAAAGGAAAAGTTGTTGTCGACGATTTTTATAAGACCAACATCGAAGGTTATTATGCCATCGGCGATATCGTTCATGGGCCTGCACTTGCGCATGTTGCTTCGCACGAAGGAATCTGCTGTGTTGAGAAAATTGCCGGAAAACACGTCGAACCTATCGATTATGGCAATATTCCCGCCTGCACGTATACCAATCCTGAGATTGCCTCGGTTGGGATGACCGAAAAGCAGGCCGTCGAGGCTGGTTATGAAGTTAAAGTTGGAAAGTTCCCGTTCTCTGCTTCCGGAAAAGCCAGTGCTGCCGGTAATAAGGATGGATTTGTAAAAGTAGTTTTTGATGCCAAATACGGCGAATGGCTTGGTGCCCAGATGATCGGCGACAATGTTACCGAGATGATTGCCGAAGTTGTTGTTGCCCGCAAACTCGAAACCACCGGCGAAGAAATCATCAAAGCGGTGCATCCGCATCCAACCATGTCGGAAGCCGTGATGGAAGCCACCGCTGCCGCTTA
>CAYOWJ010000135.1:5824-9869 GCA_964407625.1 uncultured Lentimicrobiaceae bacterium | reverse complement strand
TTTCGATAAGGAAATCCCTGAAATTATCAGGGTTGAGCATGTTGTTCCGGTCATCAAAAAACCCGGTTCCGCCGGTTTCGGTTACATAATCGAAATAGGAAAGGCGGAGTTTTATCTCGCGGTATTTGTCGATGGTAATTCCAAGGTCGCCCCCATATTTTGCGGTTTGATCTTTAAAACCATAACCCCAGAAACCGCCCAGGCTGAAGGTTTCGGAAAGTTTGGGGCTGGTGAGCAGGCCAAGTCCAAGGTATAAACCTTCGTGCGCATTGTATTTTACAATTTTGGAGAGGTCAAGATCAATTTTCCCCATCGGAAGCCGTCCGGTGATCAGGCTTTTGAAGGTTTTAACTTTTTTGTCGAATTCTTCGGCTTTTCCAACACTATCGATAAATTCGTAGGTATTTCTTTCCCTTTCGGTGAGTGAATCGCCGCGGTAATCGATCCAGTAAGCTTCGGAACGGTCGCCGGCATTTGGATCAACCTCAATCGAAATCTGGTTAAACTGCCGTTTTACCAATTCGGGGTTTAGCACAATATTGCGGATGTAATTTTTGCCGCGACCAACAGGCGGATATTTATTTATGGCAACATGTTTCATAATGATGTCGGTGTTGAGTTGCACCGGGAACCAGTGTGTTCCCTCAATAAATTCGTACATCTGCTGTATTTTGATGGTCACACCGCCTTCATCCCGCGAAGGCTCGGCAATCACATTTTGAATGGCCCAGCCGTTGGTGTTGATCGACATCACGCCTTTTAGACCATCGAAGTTGGTGTTGATGCCAGGGCGGAACGAGATGATAAATACGGTGTCGCTGGTTGTGGTGTAGGTGGTGTCTTCGATCTGGAAGAAATACTTCCTTAAACTTCCGTTGGAAATAGGATTGATGTAGTTTTTATCAGAAATCGTAATCATCTCCTTGTAAAAAGATGACGACTGCATTTGAGAACTTAAAAACAGAAAAACGGGGTCCTTAAAGCCTGAAATCCTTGATGCAAGTACTTTTTGATGATTCCGGTCAGGATATAAAAATTTTCGTTCCGACACGGTTTCGAGCATAAAAAAGTCCTTGTTTTCGAGGTATTTTTTTAGCCTGATGTCGCTGGAATCGGCCGCATTGGCAACCCTTGCTGTGTCGGCTGAATTGGTTGAGTCAGCCGTCAATTCCGGAATATCGGGAATTTGAAGCGTGTCGACGGTAAAAACCATCTTATCATAAGAAGTGTAAGAAAACGACTGTAGTTTTTCAGGGTCGTTGGCATCGCGGTTATCGATAACATGCTGGATGATGCGGTGAGCGGGATTTTCGCCGGCAATAATCACCACTTCATCAAGTTCAAGTGATGTTTTCTTTAAATGAATTTTTAGATTTTCGTTTTTCCCGTGCAGATAAAAAGTCATCGGCTCATAACCAACGTAGCTTAACCGCAAAAATTCGACGGGTTCGTGGCTGCTGATTTCAAATTTCCCATCAATATCCGTGGCTGTTCCAATTTTGCTTTGGTCGGTTACGATATTTACGAAAGCCAGCGGCAGGCGGGTTTCCTCATCTAAAACTTTGCCATTGCACCTGAATGTTTGTGCCTGAAGCAACTGAAAAGCCGCCGAAATCCCGAAAAGGAAAAACAGGAAACATCTTTTAATTATCATATTTTTTAAAGGGGTCAGGCGGCAAAATATTCTTCCAGCTCTTTTAAAGTGTTGTCGTTTTTTTGGATGTCTTTATGAATTTTGCCTTCGTGAAGCACCACGATGCGGTCGCAAACATCGGTGATGTGATTCAGGTCGTGGCTCGAAATGAGCATGGTTGTGCCGGCTGTTTCTTTGAGATGGTTGAGCAGCTTGATAAGCCTGATTTGTGTGGTGGGATCGAGGCCATTGAAAGGCTCATCCAAAACCAGGATTTCGGGTTTTGAAAGCAAAGCTGCGGCGATGCCAACTTTTTGCTGGTTTCCTTTTGAGAGGTCGCGGATATATTTCTTCTTATCCAAAACCTCACCGTTGAAAAAGGTTTCAAATTCGGTATAAAAATTTTCGAGGTCGCCTTTCGAAAGATGATGAACGCCGGCAATAAACTCAAAATATTCTTCGGGGGTCAAAAAATCAATCAGGAAGTTTTCGTCGAGAAATGAGCCTGTGATTTTCTTCCAGTTTTCGCCATGGGCAACAATTTCGTTGTTTATCAGCACTTCGCCCGATGTAGCTCTGATCAGGTCGAGAATCAGGCGGAAATAAGTGGTTTTTCCGGCACCGTTATTTCCGACCAATCCAAAACTTTCGCCTTTTTTTATTAATAAATACGGGAGGTTGAGCACCACCTGACCACTGTATTCTTTGGTAAGATTTCTTGTGTCGATCATTTTTTCAGAGTTTTATGCTATTAATTTTTATTACGAAAACCATCGGCAATGATGTATTTGCGGCGTTCGAAACGTTGAACCACCACATTCATCAAAACCTTGTTAAAACCTATTCCTGCCAAGCCGGTAATTCCGATTGCTGCAATGCCAGCTTCGGGATTGCCAAACGCCCAGAATGGAAGGTAAATGAGCAAAGGCACGACAAAAATCGGGATCGAAAGGATGAACTGCGTACCGCTTACACCCTGATAATTGAATGCTGAACCTTGCGACAGGTCGAGCCGCTTTTTGTTGTTCGACGAAAGAAAGAGCACGATGTACGGGCTGATGCCAATATTGAAAAGTGCACAGGCAAGATTTATCATCAAAATTTGGGTTCCATAATAAACGTACGGCAGGGTTACTATAAATGCTGCCACCGTTGTGCCGGCCATGATGTAATATTTGGCTCTGAAATAACGGTTGAAATCGCCGATGCTGGTGAGAATTCCGTCGAAATAGCTGCTTTCCCAGCTTAAAATATACTGGCCGTACATCATCAAAATGGGGCCGGTCATAAAAAGCCCGACAAAAATCAACATGCCGTTCATCTCGAGATAAATTTTTTGCGGATAAAACAGGAAGCCGTAAAGCAGGAAAATCGGGATGAAAATGAGGGTGCTTTTCGGACGTTTGTTGCGTAAAAAAAGTTTGATTTCGAGTTGCATCAGTTGGCCAATCTCGCCAAACTGCTTCAGGTATTTGATTTCCTGGACAGCCACACCTTTTTTCGCTTTGCGGTTTTCTTCGGGATAAAGCTTCGAAATAAGGGTACGATAATTTGCAAAATAGGCCACCATCGCCAGGATTAAAGGCAGCAGCAGCAGTACAGGCTGCGATAAAACCAAAGTAAAAACCGATGCCGAAAATTTACCTGCCGAAACGAAACCATAATAGTCCAGAATACCCAGGACTATGATGAACAGGGCAATTACTCCCGAAATCCAGCTATTTACCGAAAGACTTCTTTTAAAATAAATGCTCAGGAAATTAACCGAAAGCACCATGAAAACCATCGAAAGCACGTAAGCCCAAACTCCCAAACCTGAATAATCAGAATAAGGGGCCAACTGAAAAATTACAAACGGCGTAAAAATGACGATGGGGATGAAATTGAAAAACGACAACAGCGATTTTCCCAAAACAAAATGCACCAGCGATGATTTTTTTAACGGCAGGTGCAGATATGGCTGGATGGAGAGAACCGGCACTTTCTGCATGAAAAACCTGGTGAGGAAACCGAGCGCAAAACCATACAGGACAAATGAATTGAACTTTTCAACGGGGTCATCATCAGGGAAAATCTCTTCAAGTTTATCCGAAAAATAAATGCTCCCTACAGCAAACTCGAAGAAAAGAATGAAAAACAGGAAACCTACCCCGATTTTGATGGCCAGAGATTGTTCCCACATCGACGATCGTTTCATTTCGCGCCATTCGTTGCGTATAAACCATTTAAGCATAACCTGGAAGTATTAAATATTTTTGATGCGGCGAATTTAACAAGAATTGTGCAACGTAGTGCAAAGGCTTGATTTTAAATTGTATTCGAAATTTTCGGCCGCAACTTTAAAGAATTCCTGTTCGCTGGCGAACAACGTTTTTCCAAAGCCGAACAGGAAGAAGTTGGCAGTTGGCAGTC
>CAYOWJ010000135.1:3541-5724 GCA_964407625.1 uncultured Lentimicrobiaceae bacterium | reverse complement strand
AAAAATTCACACACAAATTATATGCTTTTAGAATAATCGTCGTTACAAGAAATCCGGTAAATTTGCCGGAACAAGCGTTTAGTTTAAATATCATTTTTAATGTCAAAAAATTTGTACGTTGCCGCAACAGAGGCAAAAGCAGGAAAATCGTTGGTTGTCCTGGGATTGATGGAGCTTTTGTCGAGGCACATTAAGAAAATTGGATTTTTCAGGCCAGTAATTAGTGCCGCGCAAAAGGAAGACGACCACATCAGGTTGATAGCAAAGCGCTACAACCTTCCTTTTCAACACGAAGCCATGTATGGAATGACCAATCTCGAGGCCATTAATCTGATGCAGGCCGGCGACATGGATGCGGTTTTTACAGCCATCATCAACAAATACAAGCAGCTCGAAAAAGAATGCGATTTTATCCTTTGTGAAGGAACCGATTTCCAGGGTGTCCTCACCACTTTTGAATTCGATTTTAACGTAAAGTTTGCCAACAACCTGGGCGCGCCGCTTATTGCGGTTATCAATGGTTTTGATAAAACCCCCAACCAGATTGCCGACAATATGCAGATTGTGCGGGGAATCCTCTCGGACGAAAAATGTGCTCAAATCGGGACCATCATTAACCGTGCAACCGAAAAAGATATTGATGCCATCCAGGAAGTGCTGAAGAAGTTCGGCAAACCCGAAGAAATCAACTTTCTGATTCCCGAAAAGACCATCCTGCAAAAACTTACCATCCGGCAAATTGCCAACGCGCTTAAAGCAAGGTTTATTTATGGTGATGAGGACAGCCTGAATCTTGATGTTCTCGATTTTAAGGTCGCCGCCATGAGCCTTGAGTCGGTGTTAAAACACACCACAAAAGGAACGCTCATGATTACTCCGGGTGACAGGACCGATGTTTTGACCGGCCTGCTGATGACCATGATGACCGATAATTTCCCGAAAATTTCTGGAGTTTTACTAACCGGAGGCATTCAGCCCAGCGATCAGTTCACCAAAATGCTGGATGGCGTTGTAAAATTGCCGCTTTCGGTTTTGGGCGTTGATACCGACACCTACGAAACTGCCATGCAGGTGAGCAATATCAGACCAGGCCTAAATCCGGAGAATGCCCGAAGAATATCAACAGCCCTTGGCCATTTTGAAGCCAATGTTGATGTTGATGTTTTGGGTAAGATTCTCATGATAACCCGCTCAAAAGTTGTTACTCCGGTGATGTTTGAGTTTGAGCTTTTCGAACGTGCACGCGCTAACCGTAAACATATTGTCCTCCCGGAAGCTGATGACGAACGGATTCTCAGGGCTGCCGAAATTCTGCTTCGCCGCAATGTTGTTGATATTACCCTTTTGGGAAATGAACAGGCAATCTTTAAAAAGGCTGCCGCGCTCCAATTACAGCTCAATGGCGTAAACATCATCGATCCTTACGATAACGACCTGGTTCACGAATATACCGCCGAATATTACAAATTGCGCAAGCACAAAGGCATCACCAAAGAACAAGCTTTCGAAGTGATGCACGATGTAAGTTATTTTGGTACCATGATGGTTCATAAAGGCCATGCCGACGGGATGGTTTCGGGTGCAGCGCACACCACGCAGCACACCATCAGGCCGGCATTTGAATTTATTAAAACCAAACCCGGCGTTTCTATCGTTTCGAGTTCGTTTTTGATGTGCCTCGAAGACCGTGTTTTGGTTTATGGCGACTGCGCCGTGAATCCAAATCCAAACTCGGAGCAGCTTGCCGATATCGCCATCAGCTCTGCTGAAACTGCGATCAATTTTGGCATCGAGCCACGTATCGCCATGTTGTCGTATTCAACCGGTGAATCAGGAAAAGGTGAGGATGTTGAAAAGGTAAGAAAAGCAACTGCCATCGCCCGCGAACGCCGCCCCGATCTTAAAATTGAAGGCCCCATCCAGTACGATGCTGCCATCGAACCCTCCGTTGCCCTTCAAAAAATGCCAGGCAGTGAAGTTGCCGGTAAAGCAACGGTATTTATTTTCCCCGACCTGAATACCGGGAATAACACCTACAAAGCTGTTCAGCGTGCCGCCAATGCTGTGGCTATCGGACCGGTTTTACAAGGATTAAACAAACCTGTTAACGACCTCAGCCGCGGCTGTCTGGTTAAAGATATCGTAAACACGGTGGTGATTACCGCAATTCAGGCGCAAGGAAC
>CAYOWJ010000135.1:0-3441 GCA_964407625.1 uncultured Lentimicrobiaceae bacterium | reverse complement strand
CTTTCTTCACTGCCAACTGCCGGCTTCTTCATCGTAATTTCTCGTTATTCCGGTGCCTCAATTCATCGCGATTGGTTTTCTTTTCGAGGTTTTTTTTGAGTGCTTCGGTTAAATCTATGCCGGTTTGGTTGGCCAGGCAAATCAGGACAAACAAAACGTCAGCAAATTCATCGCCAAGATCTTTATCTTTATCAGACTCCTTAAACGATTGTTCACCATATTTTCGGGCAATTATGCGGGCTACTTCGCCAACTTCTTCGGTAAGGATGGCCATATTGGTGAGTTCGTTAAAATATCTTACTCCGGTCGAATTTATCCATTCGTCGACGATTTGCTGTGCTTCACTGATTGTCATAAAATTTTGATTTTTGCGTTTATGCAAAAATAGGCTTAACATTTTTAAAAGCTGTACATTTACCAATAGTTTGATAAAACTGAAGCAGGTTTTTTTAAAAGATTTCGGAAACATACTATGCAAAACAGGAATTCATTTGTGATGAGAGCAACTTATTTTTTGTTGTTTATCATTTTATTCGGCTATAGCCTGATTCTTGCCAAAGATTTTCTTGTGCCACTTGCTTTTGGAATGTTGTTCAGTTCGCTGATGTTTCCGGTTAGCCGGTTTTTAAATAAAATTGGCCTGCACAAAAGGCTTTCAATTTTACTTTCGATTATCCTGATGGGGATTTTCTTTGCAGGAGTTTCGATACTTGTCGTAAGCGAAATCTCGGCGCTGGTGACGAATTTCCCTGAATTGAAAGCCAGAGCCATGAAAAATATCAATGAAGTGGCGTTGTACATCCAGGAAGTTTATGGCATCGAAACTGCCAGTCAAAAAATCTGGTTAAAAGACCAGATCGAAGAACTCTTTTCGTCGGGAAATAAAATGATGAATGACACGCTGAATGCTATGACAGGAACCATATTCAAGCTTTTTATCATACCCGTTTTTGTGTATTATCTGATGTTTTATAATACCCGTTTTCACTTTTTTTTACTGCGGGCAGTTCCTGATAAGGATAAATTCCGCGCCAACAAAATCATGACAGAGATATCATTTGTTTCGCAGCGCTATTTCGGGGGCGCCTTTGTGGTGGTGCTGTTACTTGCCTTGATTAATTCGGTCGGGCTCTACCTTTTAGGCGTAAAATATGCCATTTTGTTTGGAGTGATTTCGGCGCTTTGTAATTTCATCCCCTATTTCGGCACCTGGATCGGATCATTATTCCCCATCACGTTCACGATTCTCTTTGGCGATTCGCCGGATCTGGCAGTTTGGGTTTTTGTTTTTTTTGCCGCAGTCCATTTTGTCGAAAGCAATATCCTGACCCCCAACATAACCGGCGGATATGTGCGGCTGAATCCATTTTTTACAATCCTCGGGCTTATTGCTGGCGGGATGGTTTGGGGTGTTTCAGGGATGCTGCTGGTGATCCCGTTTATGGCCAGTTTAAAGATTATTTTCGAAAATTTCGAATCAACGCAAACACTGGCTTTCTTGATCGGGCGCCCGGAGAGTGAGTTTTATGATAATCCATTAAAAAAAATGAAGTCTTTTTTTATCCGTAAAAAAGTCGTTCATCCCGATAAATCAGATAATCCACAAGAATAAACCGCCATGAAGCGGTTTTCTGATAATTTTGCATAAAATAATTTCAACTTTGAAAAATTCAGAAGATACATTTACAATCATCGTTAAAACGATGGCAGGCTTAGAAGCCACGCTGGGACACGAATTACGCCTGATTGGCGTCGAATTGCCCGAGTTACTCACCCGCGCGGTCCAGTTTAAAGGAAACACCGAACTGATGTACAAAGCCAATTTCCTCTGCCGGACGGCATTGCGGGTTTTAAAAGTCGTCAGCGTTTCCGAAGTGCGCGACGAAGATGAGTTGTACAAGGCCGTTCAGGATATCGACTGGTCCGAATACATCACCGCCGACCAAACCCTGGCTGTAAACGCGGTGGTTAACCAGCATAAAATTACGCACTCGCTTTATGCCGCTTTAAAAACCAAGGATGCCATCGTCGATCAGTTCAGAGATAGAACCGGCAAGCGACCATCCGTTGACCTCGAAAACGCCGATCTGCGCATCAATCTTCACCTTTCGGGCGATCGTTGTACGATTTCCCTGGATAGTTCCGGCGACTCGCTTCATCGGCGCGGCTACCGCAAAGTGCAGGGTGAAGCCCCGATAAGCGAAGTTCTGGCTGCGGGTATGGTGATGCTGGCCGGATGGAAAGGCCAAACCCCGCTCCTCGACCCGATGTGCGGCTCAGGCACCATCCTCACCGAGGCTTTGATGATCGCCCGGAATATCCCGGCAGGGCATTTCAGAAATGGCTTTGATTTCGAAAAATGGAAGAATTTCGACAGCGAGTTGTGGGAAAAAATTAAAACCGAAGGCCGGGCTGGAATCAACAACAGCAAATTCGCAATTTTTGGTTCCGATCAAAGTATGCGCGCCATCGACGCAACCCGCGTTAATTTGAGGTCAGCAGGCTTTTCGGAGGATATAAAACTAAAAATCATCAATTTTCAGGACAGCCATATTGAAGCCGAAAACGGGACCATCATCACCAACCCGCCTTATGGCGAGCGTATGCAAAAGGAAGACCTGAACGGTTTTTACAGCATGATCGGCGATGTATTGAAAAAGAAATATTCCGGTTACGAAGCCTGGCTGATAACTTCCGATTTTTCGGCGCTAAAATCGGTCGGGCTGAAACCTTCAAAGAAAATAACCCTCTACAACGGCCCGCTCGAGTGCCGTTTTGTAAAATATGAGCTTTACCAGGGAAGTAAAAAGGCGAAATGGCAAACCGGGAATGAACCGGAACCTGAGAAATAAGCTGGTAAAATGGTTTTGAAATTTATTTGAGCATTTTCCTCCTGTGGTAGTTATTGTCCAAACATTTCATTCAGTTTTTTATAACGGAAATCAAAAATCATTTCAACCCGTTGCCGGACAATGGTTTTTTCGATGGGCCGGCTGATGGGGTCAAAAGGCGCGGCATAGTTTACAATGTCCGTCATTTCAACGCCTGAGGGCACTTCTTTAAAAAAATGCTGATGATGCCAGAACTTAAATGGTCCCGACTTTTGATTATCCACAAAATAATGAGGCTCGTTTACATGGGTAATTTCGGTAACCCAGTTGAAAGGGATATTCATAATCGGGCTTACGATGTAAGTGATGATCATTCCGGGGTACATTCGCGAATCTTGAGAAATGGAGGTAATATCAAATCTCATGAATTCCGGAGTAATGACTTTCAGGTTTTTTGGGTTGCTGAAAAAATCCCAGGCTTCGTTGATGCTGATGGGTAATACCTGAGTTCGCTGTAAAGTTTGCATAATTTATTTTAGGAAAATTTCCTTTTAAACAAGGAATCATTCAAAATTGTTTCGAAAACTTTGTCATTGGCGGCAAACAGGCA
>CAYOWJ010000134.1:1254-9883 GCA_964407625.1 uncultured Lentimicrobiaceae bacterium | reverse complement strand
CACTTCTGACTCCAATCTTCTTTTTCCTACGTTTCCCACTTTTCGGGGAAAATCTTCAGATCGATAAAGTTAAAAATCGGCAAAGGGCTGGTGTAACTAAAATCGATACGATCTTTATATTTTTCGCCAAGATCAGCCATGATATTATCGATCTCTTTTTCGCGACCGCTGTTGATTAAAAAAGCGGTGTTGAAAAACATGCTGTCGCCGGATGTTTTGTTTCGTTTGTATTCAAAAACAGCTTTTTTAAAAGCCATCAGGATGGTCTCGAACTCATTCTCCTTCTTTGCTTTCAGCGCTGTTTCGACCATTTTACCTGCTTCGGCCATTTTTTCCTTCTGACGGCTAATGTCGCTCTCTTTTTTGATTTCCTTACGGATATTTTTAAAAGCAGGATTTTCTTCATCAATTTCCTTGAAAACACGGTCCATGTTTTTCCAGGTGCACTTTACATTTACCTCCACTTTATTTTCGAAAGTACGGAGGAGTTCCTTGAATTCGCTGTAACGGCGGTTGAGCAGGTTCCTGATTTCGTCGGGCGTTGCAGCGATAATTCCAAAGCGTAACGGAAGGATGCTGTTAAATTCTTTCATCACCTCTTCGATAACTTTTTGATGGGCAAGGATATTTTCGGGATTTACCACGAATTTGTTCAGCGGATGATCGCTCACAACCATGCATAATCCTTCAAATCCGATGGTGGTAACGAGGTCGCCACGTCCGCCGACGCCAATATGGCCAAAATTGCAATCGTAGTTTGAAGCAATGATGCAATAAATATATTTTCCGTCTTTCTGCATATTATTCCTTTATTTTTAAGAAAAATGAGTTTGTTTTAAATGCATCAGTTTGCAGCGAAAACTCTTCTTCGCGCGAACTGGGATTCACGGCATTTACATATTCTGTCAGGGTGTGAAATGCCTTATTTATCCGGTCAAAAATCATGGCACTGTCAGCGTCGGGATTTGTGTCGGGATGGAAAAGTTTTACTTTATCGAAGTAAGCTTGTTTGATGTTTTTCTCGGATGTTGAATGGTTCAGTCCCAGTTCTTTCCTGGCTGCATCAACCTCTTCAAATAGAATATCCTTGATTTCGATGGTGTAAAAACTGTAGCAGGGAAGCGGGCCAACCAGCTTAAAATTGAGTTTTCCGTGGAAAATTTCATCAAGAAGATCGAGCGCATTTTCAAATGCCCCTGATTGGCTTTTGTTTAGTAAAAATGCGGTATTCGAAACCATTTGATCATTCTGGACTTCGTGTTGTTTAGTGCTCCTGCAAAAAGGAGCAAGCGATTCAACAATCTTAGCCGAATATTCTTCTTTCTTTTCGTCAAGTAATTTTTTTACAAGAAATCCGATAGCCAACTGATCGGATTGAGTAATACCTTCGGGACCGGATTCGATTTTTGTTTTCATTTCGGCAACCTGTGGGCTGGATGCAACTTCCGAAATAACCTGGCCAAAATCTGACCATAACGAAACAACATCAATTTCGATGTGGTTGCTGATTTTTTCGATGGTCGAAATGATGAGGTCATAGCCTTTTTCGAGGAGAGCAACAACTTCGGAGGTACTATTACCGAAAGTGCCAAGCCGCATGGGAATTACTGTCGAAAAACCCATCTCCATCAGGCTTTCGATGGTTTTCTGATGGTCGATCAGTAATTTGGCAAGCGTTTGGGTTCCTGATTGTTTATAATCGAATGCACTTTTTTTGGCAACGATGGCCGAAACCTTCTTAAAAGGGATGTTAAAGACTCCGATTTTGTCGAGTTTCATGAATTGTTCGGCAGCATAATATGTCGGAATAATCCCGTAAATATAAAGTCCTTCGGTGTTTTCCTTTATTTCCATAGTTTATTTCTTTATGATGTTTTGCGTTTTGACGAGGCGGACTACTTCTTCAAAATGTTCCTCTTTAATAAGGATATTTACGTCAGGGTCTTCATCCTGAATCTTCATGGTTTCGATAATTTCGCGGATAGCCATAACAGAGGCTTTCCGGCAAATAAATTCGATATCAGCACCAACGAGACCTTCAGTTTCTTTGGCCAGTTTTTTAAGATTTACACCTTTATCCAGCGGCTTGTTGGCTGTATGAATCTTGAAGATTTTTTCGCGGGTTTTTTCATCCGGCAACGGAAGTTCAAACATCAGGTCGAACCTGCCACTGCGCAATAAGGCCGGATCAATCAGATCGATGCGGTTGGTTGCGGCCAGAACCACAACACCTTTCATGTCTTCGATGCCATCCATTTCGGTGAGAAACTGGCTGATTACCCTGTCGGTAACATTTGAACCTGAGCTATCGGCGGTACGGCGGGGTACGAGACTATCTATTTCATCAAGAAAGAGTATTGTAGGTGCTGCTTGCTTAGCTTTTTTGAAGAGTTCCCGCACGCCCTTTTCCGATTCGCCAATATATTTACTCATTACCTGGGGACCTTTCACCGAAATAAAATTTACTCCGCTTTCGCTAGCTACAGCTTTGGCAAGATAGGTTTTTCCGGTTCCTGGTTTTCCATATAATATAATTCCTTTTGGGGGATTTGTATTTGCTTTGCGGAACAGCCCTGCATATTTTAACGGCCATTCCACAGCTTCTTTGAGTGCATCTTTAATATCATCCAAACCACCTACATCTTCCCATTTAACATCGGGGACTTCCACAAAAACTTCCCGTATAGCCGATGGTTCAACTTCTTTCATCGCATCGAAAAAATTATCCATCGTCACCTCGAGGTTCATCAGCAACTCGTATGGAATTTCGGCAAGTTCATAATCAATCTTGGGAAGGATTTTCCGAAGCGCCGTCATGGCGGCTTCACGTGCCAGGGCTTCAAGGTCGGCACCAACAAAGCCGTGTGTAATTTCGGCCAGTTTTTCGAGGCTTACATCATCGGCAAGCGGCATTCCGCGGGTGTGGATGACAATGATTTCGAGGCGGCCTTTTTTGTCGGGGATCGACACGGAGAGTTCGCGGTCGAAACGTCCCGGACGACGCAAAGCAGGATCGATAGTGTTTGGAATATTTGTAGCACCAATCACGATGACTTTTCCGCGGGATTCCAGTCCGTCCATCAATGATAAAAGCTGGGCAACAACCCTTTTTTCGACTTGTTTTTCGCCACCGAGATCTTCTCTTTTAGGCGCAATCGCATCAATTTCGTCGATAAATATAATAGCCGGTGCATGGGCCTGGGCATCAACAAAGACTTTACGCAGGCGTTCTTCGCTTTCTCCGTAAAATTTGCCCATAATCTCAGGTCCGGAAATGTGCAGGAAATAGGCGTCGGTTTCGTTGGCAACAGCACGTACAATCAAGGTTTTGCCTGTACCTGGAGGGCCGTATAGAAAAACACCTTTTGGAGGATCGATGCCCAATCTTTCGAAAACTTCAGGATATTTCAGCGGCAGTTCAATCATTTCGCGGATGCGCTGAACCTGGTTTCCAAGTCCGCCAATATCTTCGTATGAAACTTTGGACGATTTTTTTTCGCCCTGTTTGGGTACGTTCAGTTCGATTTTGGTGTTGGGATTAATCAAAACAACCCCCGATGGGTTTGTGTCCACAATCTGATAATCAATCGAACGTGAGCCAAAAAGATTGGCCCTGATTTTATCGCCTTTCGAAACCGGCAGCCCGTCAATGAGTGAACCGATATATTTGGTGTCGTTGCTTTTGTATTGCGAACTTAAGGCTGCCTCGGGTTGCAGCCTGATTTTTAAGGCAGGTTTGCAGGTAGTTTTTTCGATTCTGATTTTTTCGTCGATGCCAGCCTGGGTATTTTCGCGGGTAACCCCATCAATCTGAAGGATCGATTTGCCTCTGTCTTCCTGGTAGCAAGGCATCACCTTTACAGGCGTTTTGCGTTTACCTTCGATAAGAACGATATCGCCTGGTTCTAATCCGGCAGATTTCATGTCTTTTGGGTCCATCCTGGCGATGGCTCTGCCAACATCCTTACCAAGGGCTTCCTTGATTTTTAAAACAACAGTATTTTGTTCAGGTTCCATTTTGTACGAGGTTTTTTTTGAGTATAGATATTATAGGCAAAATAGTGATGTTCGCATCTGATCCAGTTTTTCCAACCCTTTAACTTCATTTGCAAATAAGGGCACGATCACACGGTTTAAGTGAGGGTAGGTAGTGCTGATTTTGTCCAAATGGGCGGTTTGTGCGCTTTTGCGGGCTACACAGAAACTACAGCCGTCCGATTCCATCACATTGTTGATGATGATTTGTTTGACAATCAGATTGGATTCGTGAAGATTTGTAATGAGGCGCATGGTTTCGGAAACGGCCATCGATTCAGGAATACAAACAGGGATAAATTCGCATTGTGAGGCATCGCGAAGCAGGCTTTCAATTCGTTTAACGGTTTTTTTCAGGTTTATCAGCAAGGTGTCTGTTTTGTCCTGTTTATATGAACCTGCAAAACTTGTGAGGATGTAGCGGTATTTCCACCGCATTTTGGCGGCTACTTTTATCCATTGATCGAGCATGGCCGGCGAGGAAATCAGCCTCAAGGCATGGCCTGTCGGGGCGGTATCGACGATGTATTTTTCAAACCGGCCTTCTTCCATGTAGTCGGTAATCATCTTAAAACTCATCACCTCGTCGATGCCGGGGATGGTTAACCTCATGATATCATCAATATCTTCGACATCGAGATTGGTTGAGGTATCCAACAGGTTTTTAAGCTCGGTTTCGTTTTCCTTTTTGAAGTCGGCGTAAGCCTGTTCAGCAACAATTTCGGTAGCTGCAAGGTTTTCGATACCATCAACAGCATGAATTCCATTCCCGATGTCTTGCCCAAGACAATCGGAAATGGAATGTGCAGGATCTGTTGAGATAATGAGTGTTTTATAATTTTTAGCCAACTGAATAGCCGTAGCAGTAGCACAACTGGTTTTGCCTACACCACCTTTTCCTCCAAAAAGGATCAGTTTAAGATTAGGGTTATCTAAACCAGCGAGCGCCATATTTTTATTTTTTTATCCTGATTTCAAGGATGCCGTTGTTGTATTTTACTTTCATGTTTTCTTTCTGAACTTTAACAGGGAGTAAAAGCTCTTTGCGGTATTTGCGTGTATTCCTGGCGGCTGATATGTCGAGCATATCTTCTTTAAGATCAATTTTCAAGTCGGCTTCTTCGATACCGGGCATTTCGGCAATGATAACGATTTCTTCTTTTTCGTCAAAAACATCGGTCATTGGTTCGCGTTCTTCTTCAACTTTTGGTCCTTCAGGTGTCTTTTTGATGTTGCCAAAAGTTTCGACGGTAGGTCGGTTGCCGCCAATTCCCGATTTAATGGTAAAACCATAAACGCCTTTCATGCCTTTTTTAAGATGGTCGAGATTAATTTCACCTTCTTTGTTAATCTCTTTTTCGTCCTGAAGTTTTCCTGCAAGGTCAACTAATTTTTCGATGCCTTTAAACAGACCACCAAGTCCAAAAATATCAAAATCGGAGGCATTGTCGGTTTCATTCTTATTTTTCTTTTCCATAATAAATATAAGTATTTAAAAGATTTTTGTTACCTCACCGCTAACTCTTCCCGGCCTGATGGCAAAGAAGAGTAGTGGGAGGGGGGGGAGGGAAATTCTTTATTTCATTGTGGCTTCTAATTTTTCAAGGCGCTCCAAAAGTTTGTCATTTTGTTGTTTTAATTCGGATTCCTGCGCTTTTGAAGAAAGGAAGGCGTCGTCCTCCCACCAGTTGATACCCATTTCCATGGCTTTATCAACCGAAGCAATCAGAAGCCGTATTTTTATGGTTAGCAAATCGATATCTGCGATTTGGATTTTGATGTCGCCGGCAATGACAACTCCTTTATCGAGAACTCGCTCGAGGATGTCGGCAAGATTGGTTGAATTGACGGAATGAGAAATATTTTCTTTCATTCAGGTTACTCCTTTTCTATAATTATTACTATTCCGATTTTATTTGCCTTAAAAGCCTTTAGTTTTTTTGGTGCCTAAAGTACTTGAATTAAATTCATGTACTTCAAAATACCACTTAGTTTGGTGAACCAGGATTTAGTCGGCCAGGAGGAGGATATCAATATCCTGGCAGACAAAATCCGGTGTTACAAGTTTAATTTTCATTTTCTAATACTTAATCGGCATTGTTTTCCATTCAGGTTTCTCTTCTGCTTTTTCGTCCTCTTCGCTGTTATCTGTCGAAGAGGTGCTTTCTTTTGTTCCTAAAGTAATTGCATAAAACTGATCAATTTCACTTAATCTGTCGTTGAGTGTTTCAAGTCGGAGATAAAGTCTGATTCGTTCGTTGCGCAGCCTGGTACGCTCCTTTTCGAGCATGAAAAGTTTAAGGTAATCCGCATTTTCTTTATGAGTCTCGGAATCCCGCCTGGTAGTTTGGATGGTACGCAGGCTGTGCATTCCTTTTAATGAATTTGACGATGGCATAAAAAACTCCTTTTTTACAATAGTTACAATTATCAATCACATCAGGCATAAAGCTCAATGAGCTCTTCAACAATTATTCTCACGCGCTCCTGGTTTGTTTTTGAACCAATGCGGCTGGTTTCGGAAGTGAGGATGTCCTGGCAAATTTTACGAAATTCGATATTTTCTTTTGAAGGATTAATTCCCAAAACCGACAAGGTTTTTGAAATCATAATGGAACCACGGATGGTCGGGTCAAATTCAGTTTTTCCCGATTCGCGAAGACCGCGCACGATTTTTACAATTTTCTCGGCTTCCTCGAGCGGAAACTTCGATTTAGCCATGGTAATTCTTAGTTCTGTTTCATAATCAAAATGATCGAGATCCATTGTTACCATCCGGTCGCGAAGTGCATCCTGTGTACGATTTACACCAGCATATTCTTCGGGATTTGAAGTAAAAATGGCGCAAAAATCGGGATGTACTGAAAGGTACGATTGATCGCCTTTAGTGGCCGGAGTACTCATCATTCGCTCCTGTAAAATTGGAAGCAGGATATTATTTGCTTCGGGGCGGGAGCGCGTAAATTCATCATAAATAAGCGTAAACCCATATTTCACAGCCAGCGTCAGTCGGTTGTTAACCCACTGTTTGGTCATGTCTTCCTGGTATTTGTGAACCGAATGAATAAACCTGTCGTCGAGCCGTTTTATCGAATAACCACTTTCCCCGCCTATGAGGTCGGAAGTTTTAAACTCAGCATCGCCATGAATAATTACAACAGGGCGACCTATTTTACTGGCGAGGTGCATAGCCACGGTAGTTTTGCCTGTACCCGACGGACCTCTGAAATGCACCGGAAATCCGGCTTTAATGTAAATCCTGGCGCGATTGGTAATATCCTCGATATATGGGGTTTCCACAAAATCGGGCATTGGTGTTGGCTCCAGCACGGTGTTCAAATCATGACTCATAAATTGTTCCTTTCGTTAAATCCTGTTCCTTTGCACCGGGTGCAGGGGAGTCCATCGGACGCCCTGCCTGTGCCTGTGCATTTATTGCAAATCATTTCTCCTGTGTTGGAATTGTTGCCTTTGCCACCGCAAACGATGCAGGTTACTCTGGCGCCAAGTGGGTTTTTTCCGGTACCTGAACAAAAAACACATTCCTTATAAGGTTCTTCTAATTCGACAGTTCCGGTGCCGTTGCAAACAATGCAGAATGAGATTGGAGCAAGTAATTCAAAGAAGTCTTTGCCTTTTCCTTTACAATAAGGACATGTGATTTTTGTTCCCATTGCTGGTAGTATTACTGTTTTGGTTTAGGAAAATAAGCGTTTTCAACTTTCAGAATTTTCCCGTCATCAAGCAATTTCTTGGTGATAAAACCAAGCCTCATGCGGGTTTCACCAAAAGGTTCTTCCATGTCGGCAACTTTTACACCTTTTTTGTGATTGTTGATGTACTGCAAGACTTTTTCTTCGAGGGTAAGTTCTTTTGGTGCTTCTACAACTTTAGGTTTTTCGGCTACTGGTTCGGCAACCTTAACTTTTTCCTCAACAATAACTTCTTTTTTAACAACTTCAGCAACGGGTTTTACCGGAGCCGGTGCTGCTTTTTTAGCAACAGGAGCCGGAGTTTTACCAAGGTTAGCAATGGCTTCGGCCAATTTTGCCCAGGTAGCAGCAGCTTGTTGGCGGTCGGTTGAAAAGTCGGTAAGGAAGGTGTTCACAAATTTCTGAATTTCCTGGACTTTTTTCTGGATTCCGGTAAAAGTTACGTTGAAATCTTTCATCCGCTGAATATCGCTCTGTGAAAGTTCTTTACGCGATTTGGCCAGATCGGCTTTGAGTGCTTTTGCCATTTTCTGGTTTTCTTTGCTCATCTCAGCCAGCCTTTTGTTGTACTGATTAAGCAGGTCTTGTGTGTATTTTACCCTTTCGGTGAGGTTTGCAGCAAGTTCAGCCTTCATTTCGGCTGACATTTTTCCGTGATCCGACGAAAACTTTTTCAACAGTTTGTCGGTGTAGCCAAAAACATCGCTTACTTCTTTCTGGATCTTTACAATTTCGCTGTTGATGTTTTTCATCAATCCGCCAAATTCCTTCATACGGCCGGTATTCCAGTTTGCGCGGTTGGCCTTGTCTTCGTCGAGTTCTTTATTGAGCTTTTCGGCCATTTCATCATGCGAAACCGAAAAGTCTTTCAGCATGCCGGC
>CAYOWJ010000134.1:0-1154 GCA_964407625.1 uncultured Lentimicrobiaceae bacterium | reverse complement strand
ACTTCATTCTGGATGTCTGAGATCGATCCATGAATTCCTGTCATCAACTGCTGAAACGATTTCAACCTGTCTTTTTGCTCCTGCGCAATATTTGACCGCAGATTTGCTGCATTTGCCCTGATGGTTGCAGCCATTTCCATGTGGTCGTTGCGGAAACCATCGAGTGTTTTTTGCACTTCTTTAACAAGTTCTGCATTATCTTTCAGCCTTTGCTGAAATTCTGCAGCTCTTTGTTTATAGTTTGCCAAGATCTCTTCACTGAGATTTTTCATTTGTTCTGCCATTCCCATTTTGTTTTTCTCCTATTTTATGTGGTTAAATAATCAGACTAGCTCTTCTAGCAAGTGTTTCTTTATATTTTTAATGTCTTTACAAAAGATGTGAATATCCTGATTTAATAATTGACGGATGTTGTAGGTGAGTTTTTTGTGGATAATTTGAAACTCTGAGAATTTGTTGATAGCATTTTCTTTACGGATTTGCTGATCCTTCAAGATAGCTTCTAATTGCTGTTTAAATGCTGAAATATTTTCGGTGTTGTTGTTCTGTGCAGTGTTTTTTATTTCGAGAATACCCTGGCGCAGAAAGCGAACCATGGCTTTTTGATCTTCGATATAGAGATGGAAATAGTCTTCGGCTTCTTTTTCTTTTTCGTCCAATAAGCAGAATATTTCATCCATCAGAATGTCGTAATCATGATTTCGGAGGGAGCCACTTTTGGCCATGTTGTCGCGAAGTGTTCCGTTTAACAGGGTTCTTTCTTTTCGTAAGTCGTTCATCGAAAGCTGGAATTCATTCATCAACGCATGAGATGATTCGTTTACAGCGTCGGAAGTCGTAAACACATTTTCGATTTTTTGTATCCTGGACTCGAATGAGGTGAGCAAGGTGTCGATGAAATCGGTGGTAGCAGGCTGTGTTATAATTTCCATCGTGAGTTTTTTTAGTGTTTGGTAGCGAAAAAAGGAAGGATTGAATAAATAAGAGTTTTCTTGGCAATTCGTGCTTTTCGGTGCGAACCAGAAAGGATGCCTGGCAAGAGAACTCTCTTTAACTGCTTTTAATTACTGCTTATGCAGCTTTAGCAGTTAACCCAATGGCTTCAGCATACTTCAGGTATGTTTCAACCGAAGCAACAACTACTCTGGCTTCGA
>CAYOWJ010000133.1:0-9921 GCA_964407625.1 uncultured Lentimicrobiaceae bacterium | reverse complement strand
GTATTTACCTGGATGCGCGATGACAGGAAGCCAACCTCTGCACGCACCATAAAATGCTTGTTCAACTGATACTGCGACCCAACGATAAAATTCCACATATCTTTTGGCCTTTTATCCATCGAATACTGAACGGTGGAAGTTACGCCGTTGGCTACGGCTGCATCTGCTGCATTCAAAATCTCACCGGCTTTGCCAAGGGCGGCATTGGCTGCAGTATATTTGGCAACGTTTACCGGATTTTTTTGTTCCACCGGAGTAAGCCCTTCCCACCAGGTATCAACTTGTACCTGGGCATCGCCAACCTTTTGCATCCCCTCGTCAACTTTCCCTTCTAATTCATCTAATGTAAAAACATCAGAAAGATTTATTGAACCACTGGTTCCTGAATTCATCATAACCCTGAAACCACCTGCCCAAAGAGCAATGTTTTGTTCCGGGTTTTTAAACTTGAAAGTCTTGCCAAAGCGTGGTCCAAAAATGAAAACAAAGGCAGGTTTGTCGAGCTGTGGCACGTCTGTCCAGCTAAAATTCATATCTAAAGCCAGCCAGCCACCGCCAACGCCCATGGTTGGAGTGATCCCAAATCCGCTGGAAGTTGTATTGAATTCAACAAGTGATTCCGCCGTAAAAACTTCCTTTGGTGTGTTTGTCGAATCGGGAATCCAAACTCCGAAACCTACCTCGGTAGATGCCATGGATTTCCCAAAAATACCATAAACATTTAAAAATGGTAATATCCAGACATCAGGCCTTAACGTTAACGCACTGGCTGTGGCTTCGGCTTTATTAAACCTTACAACGTCATCAAGTTCATACATGGGTCCATTGTTAAATCCAACCATAAGGTTATCAATAATCAGATCTGACTTTTGCCAGAAATAGTTCAGGCTTAAACCTGCAGAATAAGGAAGGCTGAAGCCTTTCTCGGTAACCTTTTTACCCCAGATTGGAAGCACATATTTATACTCGGATTTTTTGAGGCTGTCGGCCAGAGCTTCATTTTTTTTGCCGACCTCCTTGTTGGAATAGACCTGTGCATTGGCAACTGTTGAAATTAACAAAACCACGATGAAGGACAAATTCATGGTCCATTTAGCCGTGTTGATCTTAGTAAAATTCATCTTTAGCATAAAAATTATTTTAATTATTAAATCAATAAATTGTAAAGCGAGTAAGGTAAAAATGCAGCAGTTACATCGAAACAACAAACTTGCAATATTTTTTTAATGTCGTGTAAAGCGCATAAAAACCCTCTTAAAACGTGGTAAAATTAAAAGGAAATTGAGCGTCCGGAAAAGTAAAATTGTGATTAAAAACAAATTACTTATTAGTAGGTATTTTCAGCCAATGTTTAAAAGTGAGTGTAACCCGGTTCGAAGCTACCAAAGTTTAACACATGAGTTTGTAGGCCAGACAGCAGTACCTTTTGAGGCATCAAACAATGCCTATTCATTTTTAAAGAGAACAACAATTTTAAAGATCATTTCAATGTTGATGATCTTAAAAAACGAGCATACATTCGCCAGGCAATTCACCCATGTTTTCTGCGTTTTTAAGCGTTTAAAACATTATACCGTTTCCTGTTTGGAAACTACATCAACACTGGTTTTCAATAAGAATTGTCATTTTGCAAACAATAAATCATCATCAAAAATGGAACACTATGAACAGAAAAAATACGCTTGTAAAAGTTGTCCGACAAAAATTGTTTTTCATTTTAATTGGGCTTCTGCTGAACATTCAATTGTTTACTTCATGTAAAACCTCCAACCAAAAGTACCTGGTTTTTGTAGGAACTTACACCAATACAGGCAGTGAAGGCATTTATTCGTTCCGCTTCGACCCGTCAACCGGGGCGGCTGGTTCGATAATGCTGGCTGCAAAAACCGGCAATCCTTCTTTTCTTGCAACCGATCAACAGGGTAAATTTCTTTACGCGGTAAACGAGCTTGATAAATCCAACAACGAACCTGGCGGTGCAGTGAGTACGTTTTCGGTAAACCGGAAATCAGGAAAACTGGATTTTCTTGATCAGGTTTCTTCACTTGGTGCATGGCCGGCGCATTTGTCGCTCGACAAAACAGGACGTTTTCTGATGGTTGCCAATTATGGAGGCGGAAACTACGCGGTGTTCCCACTCGGCAGCGACGGCAAGCCAGCCAGACATTCGGCTTTCGTGCAGAATGAAGGTTCAGGCGCAAATGCCGGACGACAGGAAGCGCCACATGCACATTATATCCAAACTACCAACGATAACAGGTTCGTGATGGTTGCCGACCTGGGAACCGATAAAATCATGATCCATCGGTTTGATGAAACCACTGGTGCGCTTTCACCGGCCAATCCCGCTTTTATCCATTTAGATCCCGGTGCCGGGCCACGGCATTTTGCTTTTGCCCCAACAGCGAAACAGCTTTATGTACTGAATGAATTATCCTCGACAATTACGGTTTTTGATGTCGATCCGGCCGTCCCGACATTTACCAGCAAACAAACCATCACAACACTCCCGGATCAGTTTACCGGGGACAATACCACCGCCGAAATCCTGGTTGACGCAAAAGGCAGATTTTTATATGCTTCCAACCGTGGGGATAACAGCATCGTGCAATACAGCATCAATCCCGAAAACGGAAGTCTGACACCCGTTGCATGGGTTCCCTGCGGGGGCGAAACTCCCCGGAACTTTGAGATCGATCCGACCGGGAAATGGCTGTTTGTGGCCAATCAAAATTCTGATAATATTATCATCTTCAGCATCGACCAGGAAAGCGGGAGGCTGAAAAAAACCGCCGGTTCGGTAAAAGTCAGCGCACCCGTTTGCATACGTTTCGTATCATTGGATTAGAATAATTCAGGGGCAGCAATCAAAACAGGGAGGAAAAGTATGATGAGCCATAAAAAAGCTTATTTGAAATTGCAAAAGGATCGCTATCTTCGAAGCTTATTATGAACCGAAAAATGGCTTATTCTTCTAATTTTCATTAAAATTATTATCGTCATGTTACATGCATTTTTCATTGGCTTAATCGCAACGTCCTCTTTACTTATCGGAGGAATCATTGCTTCAAGATTTACGTTGAGCAAACGGGCACTTGGCATCATCATGGCTTTTGGCGCCGGTACACTGATTTCGGCAGTGTCGTACGAATTAATTTATGAAGCCATGAAACTGGGCAAAGGAACAGGGTTTCCTGCATTTGGCGTATTTGCCGGCTCATTTACCTTTTTCTTCGCCGACAAATTCATCGAAAAACTGGGGGCAAGAAATCACATGGCCATCGAAGCGTCCAAACATTCGGGTCTGGTTATCCCGATGGTGCTGGCCATCATCCTCGATGGAATTCCCGAATCGATTGTTATCGGATTAGGAATTTTTGAAGGAGGAAAAGTAAGCCTGGCCATGTTGGTGGCAGTTTTTATCTCAAACCTTCCTGAATCCATTGCCGGTTCGACGGGTATGAAGGCAAATGGCTGGAGTAAGTCGAAAATAATTACCCTGTGGTTGATTATTGCCGTGATTTGTGCAGTTTCGACGGTTGCCGGTTTCAGCCTTTTCAGTGCAGCTTCATCCCGGTGGCTATCTTTTATTCAGGCTTTTGCCGGTGGTGCCATCCTGATGGTGCTTGCCAATTCGATGATGCCCGAAGCTTATGAACATGGCGGAAAACTGGCCGGGGTTTTTACAGTACTTGGATTTTTTCTTTCGGTAACAGTAGTCATTCTGGAAAGGTTCTGAGCGATACAATGCGGTCTGGATTATCCTGGCTGTTGCAGCTTTTGGAGTTTATTCAGGGCACGGCAGACTTTCATTGTTTTTAAAAGGACACCAATCCGATAAAATAAAAGGTTCAGAATTTTATTGAGATTATAAAAACAGCAAGGAATGGGGGTTATCGTTTAAAACCGATAACCAATCATAATCATGTACCGAAATCCAAGTGTAGTTGTTTTTACCGAACCGGTTTTTTTGAACTCCACATCGTCAATCACCAGGTCGTAACCTGGAATTTTTTCAGAAAGGAAATTGTTTAATTCTTCAAAAAACAGGCTTTCATCTTCAGGGCTAAGACTTGTATCTATTTTAACCTTGAAATTATAAAATGATATTCCCGGTCCAAGGAGGATCATATCCAACGAAATCCTGTTCCAGAAAACAAATTGATAACCCAGTTCGATGCCTGCAGTATGAATGTTCATGGTCAGATCAGTTTCCAAATCTCCCTGGAAATCTTCGGAGTTGAGTGTCCAGCTATTAACCCGGTTGAAATAGTTGTAGGAATAATAGGGTCCAACATAAACTCCGCGTGGTGCTGCGTATTTGTTTTCTTTTTTTAAGTAAATGCGGTAATCTGCCGACACATTAAGACCTTTGTCCTTGTATGAATTATTCAATTCCAAACCCGATGAGTCTAAACTAAGGCCGCTTAATTTTGGATAATATGCTCTTCCTACATTTATCGAAAAGGTTTTATTGTTTTTAAGCACCCGCTCATATCCTAAAATGACCGCTTTGTCCCCAAAAATCATAGGATTGGTAACGTTAAATCTGATCGTGTTTTTATAAGAGCTGTCCTGCTGGGCTTTCGTTGTTATTCCGCTGAAAATAAAAACGATAATCACAAGAAATTTCAGTGTATTTACCAGGATGCTATCAACGCGTAATTTTGTTTTCATAAATTTATTTTTTTACAAATATAGTATTTAGATGGCAATCGTCGATATGATAATCAACAGAATGATCAAAACTTTGGCATGAATTACAAACAAATTAACTGATCCGACAACATGTCAATTCATTCAAATGAGCAGGGTGAGCGGAAGGTTGAGATCATGAGCGTTTTTAATTAAAGATCATTACTTTTGCGGCCTTAAAAAAACATTTTTGAAAATATTTTGTTATCATCCTTCAATTATAAGTTGTAAAAATCAAAAATCAAATTAAACTAAATCAACACACATGAAAAAAGCAACATTAATTATTGCCTTTATCGCAATTGTAGTCCTGGGATTTTCTCAGGTTGCACCACTGTCGAAAGGCGGAAAACAACTGAATTTTGGACTCGGTTTCTCTCACTCCGGCATACCTGCTTATGTAGGAATGGATTTCGCCTTTCATAACGACTGGACCGCAGGGCCGGTTATCAGAGTAGTTATGGATGAAGATGTCTATCTTGGCGCCCTGGGAAGGGTTGATTATCACTGGAACAGGCTTTTGGAAATACCACGAAACTGGGACTTTTACTTAGGCGCCAATGTTGGATTCCTCTCGGGCGAAGATAATGGCCTGGACCTAGGCTTGCAGTTGGGTGGCCGTTATTACTGGAGTGAAAAATGGGGACTAAACCTTGAGTTTGGCGGTGGAACCGGTTACGGGACTTCGATTGGGTTAAGCATGATCCTGTAATTTGTCGATCCTCATTGTTTTCCGGAATCACATTAAGTAACTGGACCAATAAAGATAAAGCCTCCTACGCATTTTGTCGGGGGCTTTTTTCATCATCTTCATTCACCTGACAGCATAAACCTTATAAACCTCAGATTTGAAATGGGTCACCCGTTTGTTTTCAATAAAAAGACAACTATTTATTACCTTCTCTCCTTTTTCTTTTCCGCGCGTTTCTGCTGACGCTCTTCCTTCTTTTGTTCTTTAACTTTTTGCTTTTCGTATTTTTTCAAGGTAGGGCCGATGCCCGGGACAAGTGTGCCTTTAATGCCGGAGATAAAGGCCTTGACAATATAATTAAACACGGATTTATTAATATCCCGCTCAACAAAAATTAAGGCAATATCAGGTTTATTGTCAGGTTTTCCAACAACCGGGTTAAAACTTTTAACAACCTGGTTTCCTACCCAGCTTAATATTCCTATTCCATGCGCTTTCGACTTATCTTTATCCTTTGATAATACATTAATTTTTAAACTATCGTAAACCATCGTTAACTCCCCTGTGGCATAAACGCCATCGGCATGAGCTGAAAAAATAAGGCTGTCGAGCGTACCTTTTTCGATATTTACGAGTACGTTAAGTTCGGTTATCGAATTAAAAGCCCGCATATCCATTGGTCCGATTCTTCCCGAAAAACTAAACTCACTGCTCGAAAGGTCGGCAGGAATATTAAGGTTCAGAAGCAGATCGCCCTGATTAAAGGCCTTTGCCTCAAACCGGCAAATCATTGGGCCATGTTTCGAGATATAAACAGAGTCGTTTGAAACATTTAAAAGGCTGATATGTACTTTGCCCAAAGGGACTTTACCGGCTTCGGTGCGACCCTCGGCCAGTTCTTCGTAAAATATGGCCGAATTGGTTACTTCGATCGTATCAATCTGGAGATAGCTATTGATTTTTGTCAATCCCTGCCAGGGGAATTTTGGGAAATTATTGAAGTCGAAAGGATCATTTTTATCACGGAAAATTTCAAGATTAAGGCTGTCAATCCTGATCGAATTCAGTTTTATTCCACCAGAGCGGATCAATTTCTTCAAATCCAGTCCATGCAATTCGAGCGAACCGATTTTTGCATCAAACCTGTCGGTTTGTTTTTTTACCTTTTTACCAAACTGTGCTTTGCTGTACTTTGGTGTCAGTTTAACGTTTTTAAGCTTAAGGCTGTTGTCGGCTACATCCAGGGCGACTTGCCCGAGGTCAACATCATAAAACCCACCTTCATTCCTGAACTTTACTTCGCCAACGCCGAATTTTATACTGCCGTAGGATTTTTCGATCAACACATCGAGCGGTTTTTCTGGGTTAACAGCAACTTCCGAAAGCAGCATCTGTATACCCTGAACAGTAAAAATGCTTTTATCGGTAACCCTGTTGTAATATTCGGCACTTCCGCCGGTAATTGCAAAATGAGCCAGGGTAAGGTGCGAAAGTTTCATTTTCGTTGCAGTTGTCGTGTCAGCTTCCGGAGTTTCTTCCGGAGGCTGCGCCTCCCTGAGTTTATGGCTTAACTCTTTTTCTTTTTCGGAAAGATGGTTGATCAGCCTGAATCCCGGGTCGTTGATATCGATACCTTCGATAATCAATCGTTTATGCTGAATAAGTTCAAGCATATCAATCCCTGAAAGCGAAAGAAATGGCACTTCGGCATCAATGAGCAGCGGGTATTTAAACCGGAGTGAATCGCTGGCCAGGTAGAAATTAGTATCTGGTTTTAATGAAAAATTATGGATTGTAATTTTCCCTGAAAAGAGATTGAGGTCAAGTTTGCCAAAATCCAGATGATAAACCTTGCTGAGCCTGGATTTTTTAAATTGCTCTTTGATGATGAGTGCGGCGATCTTTCCCTGGTTTTTATCAACATAAATGAATGCTGCGACCAGGATCACAATAATTATCAGCAGAAAAATCAGGAGAGATTTCATTAATTTCTTCATGATGCGGTATTTGTTTAAATCATTATCCCAGTTAATTTTTTTATTATCAAAGATAAAACACAATTTCAAAATTATACCATACTAAATCTGATATTTCATTATAAAAATTTTAGTTGCCAAACAAAACAAACCCTCTTTTAATCCAGGCAATTAATGGCTTTTTTCTTCGACATGTTTTTTGAAGTTGTCCAGGATTGCCTGCCAGCCGAATCGCTGCAAATCAATGGTGTTCATGGTTTCAGCTTCAAATGTTTCGATAACTTCAGTTTTCTTATCCCGCGCAACAAACTCCACACGCATTGTTCTGCCATCACCCAGCAGACATTCAATCAGTTGGTTGGCAACGATTTTTTCATAAACACCATAAAAATCAAAACCAAAACTCCCGTCTTTGGCTTCCATCCTTGAATTAAATTTCCCGCCTTCCCGCAGATCAACCTCAGCATGCGTGGTATGCCAGTCGTCGGAGGCATGATTCCATTTGACAATATTTTCGGGTGTTGTCCAGCATTTCCATACCGTTTGGATGGGTGCGTGGATTTTAGCCTGCACCGTGATTATGATTTTATCGTTTGATTCCATCATTTATTCGTTTGATAATTCTAAAATAGATTGGCGCTGCCGGTTTACGACAAGTTTGGTTACATCAGGCCGGGAATAGTGGCCGACAGGATCGAAATTCTGGCGTTCTTCCAGAACCCTGTTAAAGTCGAGGGTTTCGATAATCAGCGCTTCGGTGTTTATTAACGGCGCAACGATCCAGTTTCCATCAGGGCCGGCAATACACGAACCTCCGTTTGCCAGTATTTTTGGAGCTTTGGCAATAATCTGTTCCAGGTGTGGCGTATCCTGTGGGAAATCTTCGATGCGCATCAGCCCGGAAACAGAGATCACGAAAGACCTCGATTCGAGCGCGATAAAGCGTGTAATGTCGCGTGTGTTATGGTCGCTCCCCGGCCATACAGCCACATGTAAATCCTCACCCAAGCCATAAAGTGCAGTCCGTGCCAGTGGCATCCAGTTTTCCCAGCAATTTAACCCACCAACAGTGAACTTTTTAAGCGAATGCACCTGAAGCCCGTTCCCATCGCCCGGCGACCACGTTAAACGCTCATCGTAAGTGGGCTGTAGTTTGCGATGGACAGATTTTATTTCGCCCTGCGGATTTATATAGACCAGTGAAGCATACAAACTATGTCCGCCACGGTTTTTTGCCCGCTCAACAATTCCCAGATAAACAGCAATTTTATGTTCTTTTGCCAGATTACATAATTCATCAAGCTCACCCGCCTCAATTTGAATGGCATTTCGCAAATAGTGGGCATGCATTTCCTTTTGCAATGTCGAGTTCCACTCCGCTCCATCAGTCAGGGCTATCCAGAAAGGATATCCGGGAACCAGAGCTTCACCAAAAACAACAAGTTCGCAGTTGGCTTTACCTGCTTCGGCAATTTTTCCGGCAATTTTTCCGAGCGTCTTTTCTTTGTTAAACCAAACCGGCGCAATCTGGGCCAGGGCAACTTTTAATGTATTCATGGGTTGTGGTGCTTTTACAGGATGTCTAAAAAAATGGGCATAAAAAAACAGACAAAGCAAACAGCCCATTGAAAGATGATTGTTGCTTTGTCTGTCATTAATCTGAATTTACTTGCTCTTTAGAAACCCCTTTTTCTGTAACTCAAAACGGATTGTTGCGATAATCTGATCCATGGTTTTGTCGAGCGATGTAGGATTAAGCGTTGAGGTTGTACCCGACCAGAGTAACTTATCCGAAACCAGTGAATAGAGATTTGTTTCGACCAGGAAATTCTCATTTTCGCTGTAATAACCCGGTGAGGCATAACGATAGCCATACCAGCCGCCATAAGAAGTGCCGGGGGTGTAGGAAGTACTTTTCTGTACTTCTTTCAGCCGTAACAAAATGATGCCGTCGAAACCGTCTTTCTTCAATTTTTCGGCTACCTGTTTTTCATCAGTATCAGCAGCTGTTAAATAGGTATAGGATTGAATTCCCTGAATGTTTTTAAGTTGTCCAACAATTTTATCCTCGGCAATGCGCTTTGAGGATTCATCAGGCAGTCCTGCAACAACCAGAACCTTTTTTACTGCCTGAATGGTTTCCGGAGTTAATGATGGATCTGCCCAGCTTTTCTCAAGCTTTGTGGCAGGAGCGCAGGAAACCATCAAGCCAATGATGCAAATCGAAATCAATGTTTTTATTTTCATAAATCTTTACTTTTTAATGGTTAAACTTATTTTGCGAAATGCTTTATCAATTTTAGCAACCGGTTATTTGCCCAACTTAAATGTTAATCCTCCGCCCAAAATCCATTGATACATCGTCGAATAGGCGCTAACGCCGGCTCCGGCACCACCTGTGCCAAAATAAACGCCACCGCCTGCTGATTGCACAGCCGACAATAATTCGCCCTGTAACTTCAAACCAACTTTTTCGTTAACCCAGATATTTGTCCCTAATTTAAAGCCCCAGGCAAATTTTGTTGCACCCTCACTTTTACCATTATCAGGGTTTTCGAT
>CAYOWJ010000132.1:5586-9948 GCA_964407625.1 uncultured Lentimicrobiaceae bacterium | reverse complement strand
AGAAAGAAAAATCCCGGTACTAAAATCTCAACTAAACCCCAAACGAAAGGCTGTTGATGTACTCGAGAATGTAGCCTACAAAACCCATGATTAACATGCCGGCAACACAAATGCCAAGTCCGATTTTTGTTATCAGGTCATTTTTAAAGGTTGGGATGGCTACATCCGATTTCACGATAAACATGGCCTTTACAATAAGCAGATAATAATACAGGGAGATGATGGTGTTGATTACAGCAATCAAAACGAGGATATAAAAACCTTTTTCGGCGGCAGCCGTAAAGAGGAAGAACTTTCCAAAGAAACCAGCCACCGGCGGAATACCTGCCAGCGAAAACATACTGAGCATCATGATCAGGCTGAGGCCGGGATTGGTTTTATAAAAACCGTTGTAGTCCTCGATATTTTCTTTGTTCGAAAAATTGCTAACTGCGGCAACAACGCCAAAGGCGCCAAGGTTCGAAAAGATATAAACCATGATGTAATAAACAATCGAAGCCATCCCAAACTGGTTTCCACCAATCATCCCAAGCAGGATAAATCCGGCCTGCGAAATGGAACTGAAAGCCAGGAAACGTTTGATGTTTTTCTGCCGGATGGCAAACAGGTTTCCAATAGTCATGGTAAGCACGGCAATCACGTAAATTACATTTTGCCACAGCTCGATAATCATCGGGAAAACGTTGAATAAAACAATGGTTAAAACGGCAACAGAAGCGCCTTTTGATATTACGGATAAATAAGAAGTCACGTTAACTGGTGCGCCTTCATAAACGTCGGCAGTCCAGAGATGGAAAGGAACAAGGGAAATTTTAAAGGCCATCCCTGCAAAGAAAAATATAAAGGCAAGTACAGCCAGGCTTGAAGCTTCGAAATTGGCGGCCACAACATCAAAATAAATCGAACCGGTGGTGCCGTAAATCATCGAAATACCCCATAATAAAATACCCGACGATAAAGCTGAGGATAAAATGAGTTTGATACCTGCTTCGGCAGATTTGTTTTTATAAACATCGTACGCGGCCAGGGCTGCGGCCGGGATTGTTGCAAGTTCGAGGCCAATATAAAACATGAGGAAATCGCCTGATGAAATCATGAAATCCATCCCGATAAGGGTGGCGATGATCAAAACGAAATACTCGGCAGTTTTAAAGGCATTTTCTTCGGTCCTGAGCCAGCCATCCGACTGGATGAAAACGATGAGAACACCGATATTTAAAATGTTTTTGATAAGCAGTTGTAACTCGCTTACGCGGTACATTCCGCCAAATATCTGGCCGGTTTCGGCGGGCAGAAAACCGATTATCGTGTTTACAAAAAACAAACTGATGGCCAAAATCCTGATCTTCCGGCTGCTTCCTTTTTCATCCAAAACCAGTTCTGCAACCAGGATCAGCGCGAGCAGAGCAATAAGCACCAATTCGTGCCGCATCAACAAAATATTCGTTAAGTTCATTTCTTTAATATCTTATAAAAACATCCTTTAATAACCTATTTATAAAGCTGCAAGTATTTTGTCGACAAATGGTTTCAGACTTCCTGTAATCAATTCCGAAAGCCAGAAAGGCGCCATACCAATAGCTGCAACTGCTGTAACCAGCGTAATTGTCGAAACCCTCTCGAACCAGGTTGCATCCTTAAATTCGAAAAAGTGTTTATTCTTAACCGGCCCCAGCAACAAAACTCCGATTACACGTAAAATATACACGGCGGTAATCACGATGGACGATGCAGCAACAATGGTTACAACCCTGTGGAAGGTGTCAACATGCTGGAATGCGCCAAAGAAAATGGTCATTTCAGCAACGAAACCGCTCAATCCCGGAAGTCCGAGTGAAGCCAGACCGGCAATCACATAAACCACCGAAAGGAAAGGAATCACTTTCATCAGTCCACCCATTTCGCTAATGATACGGGTGTGTGTACGTCCATAAATCATCCCGATCAGGGCAAAGAAAAGGGCTGTCATCAAACCGTGAGAAATCATCTGGAGCACTGCGCCATTCAATGCGGTGGTATTCATCATCAGGATGGCAAAAAGCACCAGCCCGCAATGGCTCACTGAAGAGTATGCGTTAATGTATTTCAGGTCGGTTTGGAAGATGGCGCCAAAGGCTCCGTAAACCACGCTGATACTTGTAAGAATAATAAAAATCCATGCCTGTTCCTGAGCAGCTTCCGGCATCAGATACATCGCCACCCTGAAAGCACCGTAGCCTCCAAGTTTCATTAAAACGCCGGCATGAAGCATCGAAACGGCTGTTGGTGCCGAAGCGTGACCATCGGGCGACCAGGTATGAAAAGGAAACAAAGCTCCCAAAACGCCAAAACCAACAAAGGTCAATGGGAAAAAGAAACGCTGTGCTTCGACAGGAATATGTGCTTTTGCAATTTCGATAATGTTAAAAGTCAGTGCACCGCCATCAGGTGCCGAGTTGAAGTAAATACCGAGCAATCCCACAAGCAGGAAGGCCGAACCACCCATCAGCATCAGCGTAAGCTTCATGGCCGAATATTCCTTCGGGCCGCTTCCCCAGATTCCTATGAGCAGGTACATCGGGATAACGGCAACTTCGTAATACAGGAACATCGTAAAAAGATCAACAGAGATAAAAAATCCATAAACCCCGGATGACAGCAAAATAAGCGAAATGAAAAACTCCCGGTGTAAAGTTATGACTTCCCATGATGCAAAAATCCCGGCAAAAACAACAATGGCAGTTAAACAAATCATAGCTACCGAAATGCCATCCACCCCGATGATATAGTGAATATTGGGAATCGAAAACCAGCTATAATCCTGCATAAAAATCATCTGGGCAGTGTTTCCGTTGCCGCGTTCGGCATAAAACAAATAAACCAGCGCAATAGCCTGCAAAACCTGGATGCTTGAGCCAATGGCAGCAAACAGTCGGGTTTGTTTATTATCCTTTGCCATCAGTATAGCGATGACAGTGAGGATTGGAACGATTACAAAAAGATTCAGGTTCATTTTTCTTATTCTATAGATTCGTTATTCGGTAAATTTTAGAATTCGGTTAAGTATGCAAATACGATAACCAGAACTATTGCTCCCATCACAAAAACAAAACCGTATTGCTGCACTTTTCCACTCTGGAAGCCTTTAATACTATTGGCAGCAAAGTTGGTAACCCAGGCAAGCAGGTTCATAAAGCCATCAACGATATGACGGTCGAACCAGGCAACGGGGCGTGATATATAGTTAAATATGATTTTCTTGGTAACAAAAAAGTAAACTTCGTCGATGTAAAATTTATGGAAAGCGCCCTGGTAAAAAGCACCAAAAGCCTTCGAAATTTTTACAGGCATATCGCTTTCCTTTTTATAAAGAACCGTTGCAATACCAATCCCGATAAGGGCTACAAGCACCGAAGGAATTGCAATTGCCCAATCGAGGTGAGTTTCCAATGGCAATCCATCGGTAGTAACAAACGAATGAAACGGAATAAACCCGGCAAAAATCGAAGCAAAAGCAAGAATCATGAGCGGAATCGTCATGGTGTAAGGCGCTTCGTGAGGCTTGTGATGATAAACCCTGTTATCGTTGCCCCAGAAAATATTATAGTAAAGCCGCGACATATAAAATGCAGTGAGACCAGCAACAAAAACAGCATTGTAAAAGAGTACCGGACTGAATTCGTGGGTTGCAGCAAGGATTTCATCTTTACTCCAGAAACCCGAGAAAGGTGGAATTCCGGAAATGGTTAAAACGGCGATCAGAAAAGTAATGTGGGTGATGGGCAAATATTTGCGCAAGCCACCCATTTCGTACATATAATTACTGTGAACAGCATGAATAATTGCGCCGGCACCAAGGAATAACAGGGCTTTAAACATGGCATGTGTCGAAAGATGGAACATCGAAGCCATGAAACCAAGCCCGTCTTCACCATAACCCGAAACGCCAACACCAAGCATCATGTATCCGATTTGTGACATGGTCGAAAAGGCAAGTACGCGTTTGATGTCGTATTGTGTGCAGGCGATGATGGCTGCAAAAAGTGACGAAAATCCGCCAACATAAGCAACCACATGTAATCCGGCGGGTGCCTGAAGTGCGAAAATCGGGAAAAGCCTTGCCACCAGGAAAACACCTGCAACAACCATCGTAGCAGCATGAATCAGCGCTGAAACCGGTGTAGGGCCTTCCATAGCATCAGGAAGCCAGATGTGGAGCGGGAACATGGCCGATTTTCCGGCACCGCCAATAAATATCAGAATCAACGACCAGGTGAGCACCGACAAGCCCATAAAACCTGCTCCGGCACCAGTAAGCATTGCCGGGCCGTTTGGATCGGTAAGCTGGATAAAATCGAAAGTCTTTGTATTAAACGAAAGCAA
>CAYOWJ010000132.1:0-5486 GCA_964407625.1 uncultured Lentimicrobiaceae bacterium | reverse complement strand
AAACGAAACGGTGGTCACAACAACCAGCATCATCACCGAAATCGGGTCGAGCATTACGCCAAGATCAACGTGCAGATTTTCGGTAAAACGCAACCAAACGAAATTTAAAGCCAGTATTTTCTGATAAGCACCTTCAACTTTCGCAGACAGGAAAAAATACTGATAGGTCGTCAGGAGTGATAGCATGAACGAAACAAACATAGATGTTGTCCCGATCAGGCCCGACATTTTTGCTTTAATCTTATTCCCGAATAATCCTAGCACCAAAAAGGTGATAAATGGTATCAGGACAATAAAAACGGTATAGCTGAAATTAGTCATTTCTAAAAGACTTTTACTTTAAACACTTAGCTTAATTAATTTTTCATTTCATCAACATTATCCACTTCGATGGACTTGAACCGTCGGTAAATATTGATGATGATGGCGATAGCAACGGCGGCTTCGGCTGCTGCAACGGCGATTACAAAAAGGCTGAAAAAATGGCCCTCAAGCTGTCCGGGATACAAATACCTGTTAAAGGCCAAAAAGTTGATATTTACCGAATTCAAAATCAGCTCAATCGACATCAAAATGGTAATGATGTTCTCGCGGGTAATAAATCCGTAAATACCGATAAAAAACATGAGCGTACTGGTAACGAGAAAAAATTCTAGTGGAATTCCTGTAAATAACATGGCTTATATTTTTTTACGTTTAGCAATAACGACTGCTGCAACAATGGCAGCTAACAACAAAACACTGATTACCTCAAAAGGAAGAACAAAGCCGTGGTCGCCGTAATTAAGCAGCGATTTTCCAATGGTGTTCATGTCAACGCTGATCGGTTCCTGATTTGCGGGAACAAAATTGTAGGTAAGCAAAGTGGTCAGACTAAGCGCAATCCCGCTACCGGCAGCAATTACGCCCATAATCAGCTTTTGCGCAGGCACCTTATCAAATTTATGATCGATGTGGCTGGTAAGTAAAATCGAAAAGATTATCAAAACCACAATACCGCCGGCGTACAGTGTAATTTGAACGGCTGCGAGGAATTGATAATTAAGCATGAAATACAGTCCGGCTGTCGAAAGCAAAACAAACAGCAGAAATGTGGCTGCCCTGAGTATTCTTCGGCTGGTAACTGTTAATATCGAAAACATGACAATCATTGCCGAAAAAAGGATAAACATGACTTGATTTCCCAGGATGGCTTCCATTATTCGACTCCTTTCTTTTGCATTAGTTTGGAACCTTCATTATTGAGTGTCTTTACGAACTTGTCGCGTGTGAACATGGCGTGTTCAAATTCCTGTCCCCATGCAAGCGCATCCGACGGACAGGTTTTGATACAAAGCCCGCAGAAACTGCACATGCCTATGTTGTAAAGATGTTTGTCGAGTTCTTTTCGCTTTTTACCTTCCTCATTCACAACATCCCGCGAAACAATTTCGATAGATCCGTTTGGACAATTTATCTGACAAATACTGCAAGCGGTGCATTTATGTTCGTTATTTCCATCGTGAGGCATGGTAACTTCGCCCTTAAAAGCATCGAACATCTCAAGCGTCTTCCGGTTTTCGGGGTATTGCTGGGTGATGATGGTTACGGGGCTGGTGAAAAAATATTTTCCGGTTACGCCCATGCCCTTCAACAACGATATGATACCGTTGAACATGCCGGAAAAATAATTGATTAATCCTCTCATTATCGAATAAATTTTATTCTTCAGTTTTTACCAATGCCAGCCCATGAGGACGATAAAAGCCATCAGGACAACATTAAAAAGGTTAATAGGTAACAAATATTTCCATTCGAGGGTGAGCAACTGGTCAATACGCAAGCGCGGAAATGTCCATTTGAACAACATCAAAATAAAGATGATAACGGCAGTTTTGCCGATGTACCAGATAAATGGCGGGATATAATCCATCACCGTGTTAAAGCCTTCCCAGCCCGGAACATGAAATGGCATCCACCCACCCCAGAAAACAGTTGCTGCAATCGAAGCCACAATAAACATGTTCATGTATTCGGCTAAGAAGAAGAATGCAAAACGGATTCCCGAATATTCGGTATGAAACCCTGCTGTAAGTTCCGATTCAGCTTCGGCAAGGTCGAATGGACCACGGTTGGTTTCGGCGGTGCTGGCAATAAGAAATATCACAAAAGCAATAACTGCAGGAACATGTCCTGTAAAGATAAACCATCCGTTGGCCTGAGCTTCAACGATGGTGGAAAGCTGCATGCTGCCGGCAAGGATAACCATGGTGATCAGCGATAAGCCCACCGAAAGTTCGTAACTTACAATCTGAGCGCCGCTACGCATGGCACCGATCAGCGAATATTTGCTGTTGCTCGACCATCCTGCCAATAAAATCCCGATAACGCCCAACGACGAAACTGCCACCACATAAAATATCCCGATGTTGAAATCGATGGCGTGTAATCCACGGGCAAAAGGGATGGCTGCTATAGCCAGAAATGATGCTGTAATTACGATGAATGGCGCAATGTTAAAGAGCAACTTGTCCGCATTTTTGATGTAAACAAGCTCTTTCATCAATAATTTGAGGAGGTCGGCAATGGTTTGGAAAATGCCAAATGGGCCAACCCTGTTTGGTCCAACGCGGTTTTGCATGAAAGCGCACACTTTGCGCTCGGCATAAACCAGAAACAAGCCAACCAATGCATAAAATGCCAGGATGGCAACGCCAATTATCGCCATTTCAGTAATCATCACCCAAAAAGGACTCATCGCTGCATTGAGCGATTCGTCAATCCATTTGGTAAATGATGTGAAATCGTAAATATTGAATTCCATTTATTTCGGTATTATTATTTTACTTGATGATGGATTTATGTTTATTATCGGTCGATGTCGGGGATTACATAATCCAGCGATGCCCCGATGGCCACTAAGTCGGCAATTTTTTGCCCGTTTGCCATGGAATGAAGTGCCGAGAGGTTGCTGAAATTTGGTGACCGCAATTTTATCCGGTAAGGATATTTTTCGCCTTTACTGGAGATGAAAACGCCAAATTCGCCACGGGCTGCCTCCACACGCTGGTAATATTCGCCTTCCGGAAGTTTTACGACAGGTTTCATCTTAACTGTAAAATCACCGGCAGGAATATTATCAATCAATTGTTCGATAATATTGAGCGATTCCCGCATTTCGTCCATACGCACCATGTAGCGGGCAAAAGCGTCGCCTTCGGTGCGAAGAATTTCTTTAAACTCCACTTTTCCATACATCCCGTAAGGACGATGTTTGCGAACATCACATTCAAAACCCGAGCCTCGACCTGACGGACCTGTTACGCCAAAAGAAATCGCTTCCTCCCTGGTGAGTTTTCCAATTCCCTGGGTACGTTGGTTCATAATAACGTTGCCGCTAAGCAACTGGTCGTATTCGCCGATTTTCTTACGGAAATAGATGATGTAATCTTTAACTCTTTTCTGGAAATCAGGATGAATATCTTTTATCAGCCCACCGGGGGTGTAATAGCTCTGGATGAGGCGTCCACCGGTACTTTCTTCAAAGATGTCGAGAATTGGTTCACGGTCGCGGAGGCCGTAGAAAAATGCGGTAAGCGCGCCCAGGTCCATCCCAAACGAACACCACCAAAGTTGGTGAGATGCAATACGCGCCAATTCGTCCATGATGGTACGAATATATTTTACGCGTTCCGGAATCTCAATGCCCAAAGCTGTTTCAACGGCCATGCAAACCGCGTGGTTGTTGATGTGTGCCGAAAGGTAATCGAGCCGGTCGGTAAGATGAATAATCTGCTGATAAGTGAGGCGTTCGCACATTTTTTCGATGCCGCGGTGAATATAGCCGCAATGAGGCTGAACGCTCAGAACGGTTTCACCTCTGAGCGAAAGCACCAGCCGCAACACTCCGTGTGTCGAAGGGTGCTGTGGCCCCATGTTGATGATGTACTCCTGCTCCTGAATATCTTGAATGATCTCTGCCATGACTTACTTAACTATGATGTTGTTATCAGAATAATCTTTGCGCAGCGGATGGCCAACCCAGTCTTCTTCGAGGAAAATCCGCCGCATATCAGGATGGTTGTTGAAATTTATCCCAAACAAATCAAAAACCTCGCGTTCGAGGAACTCGGTGGTTCTCCAGATATCGCAAAGCGTGTCCAAAACCGGTTTTTCCTTGTCGGGACAAACGGTTTTTATCACAAGCTGATGTTTCAGATTTGTCGATTCGAGATGATAAATCACGCCCAATGAGTCGCCGTAATCCATGCCTGTAAGGCAAAAGAGATAATCGAAGTTTGTGTCTTCCGATTCGCGAAGGTTTTTAGCCAAAGCGTGCACTTTATCTGAAGCAACAGTGGCGGTGAGATATTGGTGGCCTTCTTTAACTTCTGCCGAAGGCTCAAAACTCAATATTTTGGCGGTTAATTGCTCGTTATTCATTGGATTTTTCCTTGCTGTTAAAAGTTCTGCCAAGTGATGATTCGGCTTTGATTTTTCGCTGGAGCTGCATTACGCCATAAAGCAATGCTTCAGGACGTGGCGGGCAACCGGGAACATAAACATCAACCGGGATCACCTGATCAACTCCACGAATTACCGAATAGGAATTATAATAAAACGGGCCGCCGGAGATGGCGCACGAACCCATCGCAATCACATATTTTGGCTCTGCCATCTGGTCGTAGAGACGTTTTAAAACAGGAGCCATTTTATGAACGATGGTTCCCGCAACAACAATTACATCGGCCTGACGGGGAGTTGCGCGATACACTTCGATCCCAAAACGGGCAAAGTCGTGCCGTGCTGCACCTGCTGCCATCATTTCGATACCACAACAACTGGTTGCAAAGGTCAAAGGCCAGATCGAGTTCGACCGGCCCCAGTTTAAAACATCGTCTATGGTGGTTAAAATGATGTTACCTTTTGATTCTTTCAGGATTTCAAGACCTTCGTTGTCGTTGAAATCCTCATTTTTCATGGATTTAATTTTTATTCCCATACCAAAGCTTTTTTCTTCCATGCGTAAGCCAAACCCAAAACCAGTACAAAAAAGAAGATTACAATTTCAACAAAAGCAACCATTCCCAACTCTTTCATTACAACCGCCCATGGAAACACAAAAACTGTTTCCACATCAAAAATCAAAAAGAGGATTGCAAAAAGGTAATAACCAACGTTAAACTGAAGCCAGGTGGTTCCTTTGGTGGGAATTCCGCACTCGTAAGGTTCAAATTTGGCAGGATTTGAAGATGTGGGCGCCATGAAATGGGAGAAGAGAATTGCCCCTCCTACCAGTACTGTGGCCACGATAAAGAATAATATTAACGAATCAGCACTCATTGTAAGATTGTTTTTAAAAACTGCGCAAAATTCATTTTTTTAATGATACATACAAAAAAAATGATATGTTTTTTGGTAGATATAATGCAGTTTGAAACGATTCAAAATAGGTAACGACGTATGTTCCTGAAAAACAGTTCGTATTGCAATTACTTTACAGCGAA
>CAYOWJ010000131.1:7081-9972 GCA_964407625.1 uncultured Lentimicrobiaceae bacterium | reverse complement strand
GCGGAGAGTGAGGGATTCGAACCCCCGGACCCTTGCAGGTCAACGGTTTTCAAGACCGCCGCAATAGACCACTCTGCCAACTCTCCGCGGCAAAAGTACATATTTTTTGCTTTTTGCAAACTTTTTAAATTTTTTCTTTCAAAATTCCTGGCTTCCAACTCAAATAGCCGTTAACTTACATTTTTTTGCCTAATACTTTTTACACCTTGACTTTTGCCTGATGATGGAATATTTTTGGCTTATTAAATTCATAATCAAGAATATAATTACTCAATACACCAGATTTTATGAAAAAGATACCCATTTTGCTAATGCTAATCATCATCGGTTTCACAGGATATTCAGCAAAAACCCCCTACCTTCAGGCACAACTTTTTTATGCAAAATTTCTGGCTCCGGTTGATGGGCCGTATCTTGAAACCTATCTTTCGGTAGTTGGAAACAGCGTTGAATACAAAAAAAATGAAAACGGAAGTTTCCAGGGGAAAATCGAAGTGACCATGATTTTCAGCAAAGATGGGAATGTTGTAAACTTTGATAAATACGAACTCCTTAGTCCGGAAGTAGCCGATACCAACAATACCAATTTTAATTTTCTCGACCAGCAGCGCTACACACTCCAGAATGGGATTTACGAATTCGAAATCCGTATCAAAGATATTAACAGTACCGCTGAACCCTTTAAAACAAAACAAACCATCGAAATTAATTTTCCTCAGGACGAAGTTTCAGTTTCAGGCATCGAATTACTTGAATCATATTCAAAAGCTACCGAAACCACCATTTTAACCAAAAGTGGTTACGACTGTATTCCTTTGGTTTATACTTTTTTCCCGGAGCGGATAAATAATCTTAAATTTTACTCCGAAATTTATAATACCCAAAAAGTGTTTGGGGAAGAGGGCAAATTCCTCATAAATTACTTTATCGAAACATCTGAAACCCAGCGAAGATTAACCGATTTTGTGAGGTTCAAGCGAGAAAACGCCAGATTGGTAAACATCATTTTAGCAGAATTCGAAATCTCAAAGCTCCCATCAGGAAATTACAACCTCGTAGTTGAGGCAAGAAATACCGAAAATGTGATCATTGCAAGTAATAAAGTGTTTTTCCAGCGCAGCAACCCTAATGTTGAAGCCGATTATTCAAACTTTTCAGAAGTCTCAACCGAAAATTCCTTTGTATCGAAAATCAGCAACCGCGATACCCTCCTCGAATACATTCACTGCCTGGCACCAATTTCGTCAGACATGGAAATTAAGTTTGTCAAATACCAGATCGATAAACCTGGTGTAGATTTGGCTACAATGCAGCGTTTTTTCCTGAATTTCTGGCTGAACCGTGACGAACTAAATCCTGAAAATGCATGGAAACAATATCTCGCTAATGTAGAGCTTGTTGATGAACAATTTGGCTATCCCGGCAAAAGCAATGGTCATAAAGGTTATGATACCGACATGGGTCGGGTTTATCTGAAATATGGCCCTCCAAATACAATTACCGACCGACCTTTTGATGCAAGTGCATCGGGAATGACCATTAATAATGGTGGAGCGACAAGCGTTGGGCAAGGAACAGTGCCATATCAGATCTGGCATTATTACACCTTAAACGGGCAACGTGACAAAAAATTTGTATTTGCAAATTTACACCTTGCTGCAAATGATTTTGTACTGATTCATTCTAATGTCCCCGGCGAAATTACCGATGAGAACTGGCAGGTTGTTATTAAACGTGACCCAAAGGCAACATTAATGCCTGATCAAGATAAATATAAAAATCAATCCGGCGATTATTACAACAACCCGCGATAGAAATTTCAGAACGGTTCTTTTTTTTCTAAAATTTTAGTGTGTATTGGCCGTTTGTTTACTTTTACTATCCTGAATGAAAGTAGCTGTAGTAATATTAAACTGGAACGGTCAAAAGTTTCTGAAAGATTTCCTGCCTAAAGTTGTCGAAACAACAAGAGGGGTGGCTGATATTATTGTTGCCGACAATGCCTCCGGCGATAGCTCTGTTGAATTTCTCAGGCAAAATTTTCCATCGGTCAGAATCATACAAAATCCCGAAAACGGTGGCTTTGCCAAAGGTTATAACCTTGCTTTGCAACAAATTGATGCTGAATATTACGTTTTGTTAAATTCGGATATTGAAGTTACTGAAAACTGGATAGAACCTGTTATCCGCCTGATGGACAGCGACCCTGCCATAGCAGCCTGCCAACCAAAAATTTTATCTTATTATAATAAAGAATACTTCGAATATGCCGGTGCAGCCGGCGGTTTTATCGATTATTTGGGTTACCCTTTTTGCCGCGGCCGGATTTTCCAATCCATGGAAGAAGATAAAGGACAATACGATTCGATCACTGAAATTTTCTGGGCATCCGGAGCCTGCATGTTTGTCAGGGCATCCTGTTATCACGAAGTTGGTGGTTTGGATAACGATTTTTTCGCCCACATGGAAGAAATTGATCTTTGCTGGCGGCTAAAGCACCTTGGTTACAAAATTATGTATTGCCCTGATGCGAAAGTTTATCATGTTGGCGGTGGAACACTCCCAAAGGTTTCGGCATGGAAAACATACCTCAACATGCGCAACAACAGCACGATGCTTTATAAAAACCTGCCCCGCAGGCAGGTTTATCCGGTATTTATCAAACGCTTCTTTTTAGACCTTGCCGCTTCGTTTAAATTTTTAATTGATGGTGGATTTAAGGATTTCGCGGCAGTTTCGAGAGCACATTTCGGTTTTTATTTTTCCTACAAAAAAAACCGCATAAAACGGGATCAGATTCAGCACAAACATGTTCCACACATCTACCAGGAAAGTATTGTTTTTGCACATTTTCTTAAAAGAAAAAAGAAATTCTCCGAGCTTAATCCTGA
>CAYOWJ010000131.1:0-6981 GCA_964407625.1 uncultured Lentimicrobiaceae bacterium | reverse complement strand
GGCGCAATAAACGAAACATGCCTGAAATCCTCACGCGAAAAAATATTCGAAATGTGCACCTCAACCACCGGAGTTTTGATAGCCTTTATTGCGTCACCAATGGCCACCGAGGTATGGGTGTAAGCCGCTGCGTTAAGAATAATTCCATCAGCCGAAAACCCTGTCTGATGAAGCTTATCAATGATTTCGCCTTCGATGTTCGATTGGAAAAAATTGATTTCCACATCCGGGAATTCGTTATTTAACAGGTCGAGAAATGATTCAAAATTTATTTCTCCGTAAATTCCTGTTTCGCGAATTCCCAGCAAATTGAGGTTGGGACCATTGATAATCTGGATTTTCATAAGCTACATTTTTGGCAAATTTATAAAAACGAACGGCCTAATCTACTTATCTTTATCAAAAAAAATAAAATGGTTTTGAGCGATAACTTCAGGAAGGCCGCCAACGATTATTTTTACCTCACCCAAAAGGGCTATCCTCCGCGGGGTTTCATCCAATTAGTGGGCAATCGTTATGGATTGACCAGCCACGAACGAACCATGCTTTACCGGGGAATTGCTCCGGAAAATATTGCCGAAAAGCGACGGCAAAAAATAATCAGCATCGAAGCTGCCAGTAACCAGGAACTTTTTATCGATAGCTTCAATGTAATCCTCACAATTTCATCCTACCTGCAAGGTTTACCGCTGTTTCTATCAAACGATGGCTTCCTGAGAGATACTTCGATGATGCGTGGAAAAATCCAAATGACTGGCAAAATCAGGGAATCCGTCAAACTGATATTCGAATTTTTAGATAAGAATTCAATTGGCAAAGCCAACTTTTTTCTCGATAAAAATGTTAAGATTCACACCGAAATTAATGCTGTAATCAATGAATTACAACTATCGGAATCCTGCAAATACGAAGTTTATCCTACCGAAAAAACAGATAAAACTTTATCAGAAATTTCATCCGGCATTATCAGCACCTCCGATTCCGGAATAATCGACAATTGCAAATCGCCTGTTTTCGACCTTGCATTTCACGTCGTTCAATCGCGGTTTAGCCCACATTTTGTGGAACTTCAGACAATTTTAACCTGATAGAATCTTCCCTGAACCCGGAAATTCAAAACCAAATTACCGGTGGTTTTGCACTTTGTTTTATCTTTGCCGGCAAATAACCAATAGGGGTGCCCTAAATTTACGGGCTGAGATCATACTCATTGCACCTGATCCGGGTAATGCCGGCGTAGGAAAAAATGGTTCCGTTGACCTTATTCATCCTCTGTTGATTTTTAATTCAAGCTATGAACTTAAAAATCATCAACATGAAAATTTATCAGACAATAACATTATTTTTTGCTTTCATTCCAATTCTGGCGTTTTCGCAGTTTACACTTTCGGGAACTGTTAAAGATGCCACCACTTTCGAAAACCTGCCTGGAGCGCACATACTCATCGAAAACTCCTACAATCATTCCGTTTCAGGGGTGAATGGAAATTTCGCCATCAAAAACCTGAAAGCCGGGACTTACCTGCTCCACATAAGTTTTATGGGGTACGAGGATTTTGAGAAGGAGATTATTATTTCGTCAAACCTTGAGATGGAAATAACCATGAATCAAAAGGCAATCATGGAAGAAGAAGTGTTGATTTCGGCAACCAGGGCTACGCTAAAATCGCCGATGACGTATCAGAATATTTCGAAAAAAGAAATTACCGCGATTAACCTCGGGCAGGATTTGCCGGTTTTGTTAAGCAACACGCCCAGCCTCGTAACAAGTTCAGACGCTGGTGCCGGAGTTGGTTACACCGGGCTTAGGATCAGAGGAACCGATATGACGCGGATAAATGTGACGGTTAACGGAATTCCGTTAAATGACCCCGAATCGCAGGGCGTTTTTTGGGTGAATATGCCCGACTTTGCGAGTTCGGTCGAAAATGTTCAGATTCAGCGCGGGGTTGGCACTTCCACAAACGGAGCTGCTGCTTTTGGAGCCAGCATTAATATTCAAACCTTACAGTTAAAACCTAAGGCTTACGCCGAAATTAACAGTTCGGCCGGCAGTTTCAGCACGTTCAGGAATAATATCAGTTTTGGTACCGGGCTGATTAACGAAAAATGGGCTATCGACGGCAGGCTTTCACAAATCAAATCCGACGGCTATATCGACCGCGCAAACTCAGATTTGAAAAGCTTTTTTGTAAGTGGGGGCTACTATGGAAAAAATTCGATTTTTAAAGTTAACATTTTCTCAGGCAAGGAAATTACCTATCAGGCATGGAACGGAACTCCCTCCGATAGTCTGGCCACAAACCGCACCTACAACCCGTCGGGAGAATATGTTAACGCCGACGGCACACTTTCGTATTACGACAATGAAACCGACAATTATCAGCAGGATCATTATCAGTTTCTTTATTCCCAAACAGTTAGTAAATATATTAACCTGAATGCAGCACTTTTTTATGTGAGAGGATTTGGCTATTACGAAAATTACAAGATGGATCAGGAATTCCTGGATTATGGCCTGCAAAATGTAATTATTGGCGGAGATACCCTCGTAAACAGTGATATGATTGTCAGAAAATATTTGGATAACGATTTTTATGGAGCCAACTTTTCGGCGAATTACGACAGCCATAAAAAGACACAAATAACTTTTGGCGGCGGTTGGAATTTATACAAAGGCGACCACTACGGGACGATAAACTGGGCCGAATATGCCGGCAGTGGAAATCCCGAAAGGCCCTGGTATGAAAACGATGGCACCAAAAATCAATACAATGTTTTTGCTAAATTTTATTACAAATACACCAAAAAACTGAGTTTTTATGAAGATCTTCAGCTGAGGGGCGTTACATACTCGATAAAAGGCACTGAAGATGACTTACAGGATATCTCCCAAAATCATGACTTCTTATTTTTCAATCCAAAATTTGGACTGCTTTACGATATTACCCCAGGCCAGCAGGCCTATTTTTCGGTTGCCATTGCCAATCGGGAACCTACACGGAGCGATTATCGTGATGCCGACGAAAATCACCTTCCTAAACCCGAAAAACTCACCGATTATGAAGCTGGATATAGCTTTACTTCGGGTAGTTTAAAAATTGCAGCCAATTTGTTTTACATGTTTTACAAGGACCAACTGGTTCTGACGGGTGAAATTAACAATGTTGGAGCGCCGGTTTTTACCAATGTTCCTAAAAGTTTTCGGGCAGGGATCGAATTGCAGGGTGGGATAAAAATCTCCAAACAATTAAAATGGGAAGTCAATGCAAACTACAGCAAAAATAAAATCGAAAACTTTACCGAATTTGTCGATAACTGGAGCGCACCTTATGGACAGACCAGTAAAAATCTGGGAAAGACCGACCTCTCCTTTTCACCTGAAATCATTGCAAACAGCGTGTTTACGTACGAGCCGACCGAACGACTTTCGGTAAGTTTAGTCAGCAAATATGTTGGAAAACAGTTTATCGACAATACCTCCAACGAAAACCGAAAACTAAAACCTTACTTTGTAAATGACGTCCGGTTGAATTATTCGATAACTCCAAAACTGGTTAAAGGAATCAGCTTCTATTTGCTCGTTAATAACATCTTAAGCAAAAAATACGAAAGTAATGCCTGGATTTATCGCTATTTGTACGAGAATCAGGAATACGCAATGGACGGTTTTTTCCCTCAGGCCACTATTCATTTTCTTGCGGGCATTTCGATCAGGCTGTAAAATCGCCACCGGAATGTTCACGTCAAATCAACTGCAAAGTTGATTATTTCACACAACATTTGATGTTGGGGTATGGCCTAATACGGACACCGTCAGGTTTTCGGCTAACTCAATCCGCATTTTAAGCCATTAAATATTAATACTTTAACTAAGTTGGCATAATAAGTGAACTATGCGCATTTCGATGAAAGAATAGTAACCGGAAAAGCGCAAACCAAAAAGTGAATTATGGGAAATATGATGCTCAACAACTATATAAAAACCACTTTCCGCAACTTAATCCGGAGTAAAGGTTACACGGTGATTAATATTTTAGGCCTGGCTATCGGGCTGTCGGCAAGTATCCTGATCCTGCTGTTCATCGTGAATGAGTTGAGTTACGACAAGTTTTTTAAAGATTCTGAACGCATTTATCGCATTGCTGTGAAAGGCCGCATGTCGGGTGATTTTTTTGATGTTGCCGTGACTCCTTCGCCAATGGCCCCGGCCTTAAAGCACACTTTTCCTGAAGTCGAATCGTCAGTCAGGCTTAGGCAGTGGTCGCAACAATCGCTTTTTGCTTACGAACACAAAATGTTTTACGAAAAGGACGTCTTCTTTGCTGACTCCTCGTTTTTCGATATTTTCGATTTTAAGCCTGCAATCGGCGATTTGAAAACCGCACTTTATGAACCATTTTCGGCGGTCCTGACACAGGAAATTGCTCATAAATATTTCGGCACCGATAATCCAATCGGCAAAATTCTTAAAGTTAACGATGCTTTTCAATTCAAGGTCACGGCAGTTATCGAAGATATCCCCGAAAATACCCATCTTAAATTTCCATTACTGTTGTCGTGGTCGTCCATCAAAAAAATGAACGACAGCAGAATGGATGATAACTGGGGTTCGCTGGGATTTTACACCTATGTAAAACTTGCCGAAAACACCGATTCACAGCTCTTTGAGTCAAAAATTAAAACCTTCATCATCGATAACCTGATCGAGCAGTCGGGCGAGGATAGCTCAAGATTTGAGAATGTTCAATTAGAATTCAAACCGTACCTTCAACCCATCGAAAACATACATCTTCATTCGAACCTGATGGCTGAACTTGCGCCCAACAGCGACATTTCGTACGTTTATTCGTTTTCGGCAATTGCTGCTTTTATCCTGCTGATAGCCTGTATCAATTTTATGAACCTGACCACCGCGCGATCAGCAAAAAGAGCGCGGGAAGTAGGCATCAGAAAGGTTCATGGAGGATTCAGATCGCAGCTTATTGCGCAGTTTATCGGTGAATCGGTGATTTTAAGTTTTATTGCGCTGGTTATTGCCGTTATTCTGGTCGAACTGACCATACCGGTTTTTAGCGACATCATCGGGCAGCACATCAGCGAAGATTTGCTCATCAACCCGTTGATGATAATTTCCTACTTAATCCTTGCGATTCTTGTAGGTTTTGTTGCCGGGAGCTATCCGGCGTTTTATCTTTCATCATTTCAACCTGTTAACGTCCTGAAAAGAAATCTTACCAGGAGTTCAAAAAACTCTACGCTGCGAAATGCTTTGGTAATTATTCAGTTTTCGATTTCGATATTTCTGATCGTGGGGACGGGAATCATTTATAATCAGCTTAACTATGTTAAAAACAAAAAATTAGGTTTTGATAAAGAACAGGTGATGATTCTGCAGCTCAGAAGCGAAAAACTGAGAGAGAAATCCGCTTTCCTGGAAAACGAATTTCGAAAATTATCAGTAGTCGAAAATGCAGCCGCATCAACCTCAATTCCCGGCGAAGGATCCGATGGTTCAGCTTTCTTTCCTGAAGGCGAAAGTACAACGGACCCCTGGCTGATTTTCAATACCGGTGCCGACTATGATTACATCGAAACCATGGGCATGGAAATTATCAAAGGGAGAAGCTTTTCGAAGGAGTTTACCTCGGATACTGCCGGAATTATCATAAACGAAACATTGCTCAAAAAACTGGGCTGGGGCGACGATTGCATCGGGAAAAAGCTAACTCCCGGCGATCCCGAAAATAAGTTTTCGTTTCATGTGATTGGAGTGGTTAAAGATTTTCATTTCCTTTCGCTTCACGATAAAATTGAGCCTTACATTATCTATCTCAGCAAAAATAACCTGAGGACGTTAAGCATAAAAATCAAATCCGGAGATTTAAACGAAAGCATCGAAAAAATCAGTACCAAGTGGAGTGAGATGGAGCCGAATTTTCCTTTTGATTACCAATTTCTCGAAGAAACCTTTGATGAATTGTACAAATCAGAAGAACGCCTGGGAAAACTATTTATCTATTTTTCGATCATCGCCATTTTTATTGCCTGTCTCGGCCTTTTTGGACTGGCTTCATACACAGCCGAGCAACGCACAAAGGAAATCGGAATAAGAAAAACCTTTGGAGCAACAACGCCCAGCATTTCGCTTTTGCTGACCCGTGATTTTACCAAATGGATTCTTTTGGCCAATATTCTGGCATGGCCCTCAGCTTATTATTTTTTAGGATTATGGCTCGAAAATTTTGCCTTCAGGATAAATATTACCGACCAATGGCATGTTTTTGTTTTATCGGCTATAATTTCTTTTGCAGTCGCGCTCTTAACTGTTTCGCTGCAAGCAATTAAAGTTGCACATTCAAATCCGGTTGACGCACTCAAGTATGAATAGAGTAGCGTAAAAACAGGTCTCATCCATCCTTTTAAGATTTCATTAAAACCGGGAAACAGCGATTTATCCGCCAAAAATAGCTACGCCCGCATGCGAACAAACTGTGTATCATTCCGAACACTTTGGTATAACCGGCATCTAAAAAATGTGTGCAATCTACTGACATAAAATTATTTACATAGCATGGCATAATAAGTGATTCATGGGCTTCAACAATTTTCGAACGTTAAAAACATTCATCAATACGAACAGACAGACATAAAATGAGCATCATCAAATTAAAAAATATTCATAAATCATACGTAATGGGTTCCAATAAACTTCATGTGCTCAAAGGCATCGACCTGGAACTCGAAAAAGGCGAAATGGTTTCCATCATGGGCTCATCAGGTTCCGGAAAATCAACACTGCTAAATATTATCGGGCTGCTCGACAACCACGATGATGGGGAATACTGGCTTGACGGCATCGAAATGAAAGGCCTGAGCGAGACTAAGGCTGCACACCTCCGAAACCAGTACATTGGGTTTGTTTTTCAATCATTCAATCTGATTTCTTTTAAAAATGCCATGGAAAATGTGGCAATGCCG
>CAYOWJ010000130.1:0-9983 GCA_964407625.1 uncultured Lentimicrobiaceae bacterium | reverse complement strand
AATGAACAAAAAAAAGTCCCGATCATTCGGGACTTTTTTTTTGGAATAAACTCTGATAAAATAAACTTTTAGCTTTGGAATTCCTGACTCCATTATTGTTTTTCAGATTCTTACAAAACTTCCCTCAAATTGAATAGTCGCAAAATAACGGACACTTCCTCAGAATAAAATCAGGATTTGAAACTGGTGGTAACTTTCTTTTCTACTATGGTTAAAAACCTTATTTTCATGTTCTTAACCTTAGTAGAAAGGTTACTCATTTCCTTTTAAACCTTATTACCTTATTACCAAACTTTGATTTCACGACACATTTATGGGCGAGAAATCAGGAAATCTGATCTTAGAAATTTCTATCTGACAATCTTATCATAAAGGCTTTACAGGTTTTATTCGATGACTTTTATCTTCGCTTTAAGCCTGATATCACGCGATGAACTGCCTATCTGAATTTCAAAATCGCCAGGTTCAACGATCCATTTTTTAGTTGCAACATCATAAAAGCTAAAAGCATCTTTATTGATTTTCATCGTGATTTCCTTTTCTTCGCCAGCTTTCAGCAAGGTTTTATTAAAGCTTTTAAGCTCTTTTACGGGCCTTGGAACGCTTGATTCGGGGTCGCTCACGTAAAGTTGCGAAATCTCAGCACCATCGCGGGTTCCATCATTTTTTACCGTAAAAGTCACCGTTAAACCTTCCTCGGCGTTGATTTGTTCGCGGCTTAATTTCAGGTTTTCGTAGCTAAAAGTGGTGTATGACAGGCCAAAGCCAAATGGAAATTGTGGCTCGATGTTGTTTTTATCGAAATGACGGTAGCCCACAAAAATCCCTTCGGAATAGGTTACCCGCTTATCTTTATCATCATCAAAATAACTCGAAAAAGTGGCATTATCTTCCCAGCGTTTTTCGAACGACACTGGTAATTTCCCTGAAGGATTTACATCACCAAAAAGAATTTCGGCAACTGCAACTGCGCCTTCCTGTCCTGGATACCAGGTGTGAAGCAATGCTTTGGTTTGCGGCAACCAGCCCTGCATTTCGACGTTACCACCACTTGATAATAAAACGATGACGTTTTTATTGGCTTTTAAAATCAGATTGATGAGCAATTCCTGCTCTTCCGGCAGATTAAACGGACGGTCAAATCCCTCCGATTCGGTTTTATAATCAAACCCAACGCAAAGCACGACGAGGTCACTTTTTGCGGCAAGTGCAACAGCGCGTTCGACGGCATCATTTTTATTGGTGTTTGAAAGCTCGTAACCCAGACGAATTGCTGCCCCACCGCCACCCTGGTAATATTCCAGAACAACTTCGTTATCCTGGCCTTTTTGTAAATCAACAGCAACGGTTTTAAACATTTCAGGCTGGTCGTACCACTGATCAATGACTAATTTTTTATTTACCCAAAGCCTGAAGCCATCATCGCCGGAAACGGTAAAATCGTAAGTTCCGGTTTTTCCTACTTTCATTAAACCTGTCCATCTTGCCGAAATATTTTCGAGTCCCAAACCTGGTGGAACATCCCCTGGCTTATCAAAATTGACCAAAACGTCCGTTCGGGTTGTAAAAGGAGTGCCTTCCAAATCTTTATTCTGAAAATATTCGCCCTTTAAACCTGCAATTTTTTCATTTTCGGCAAAGTAATAAAAGCTACTGTTTTTGTAAAGCGCAGGTTCGATAAAGCGGGGTAATTTTGTTCCTCTTTCAAAACTTAAAGCAATTTTGTCGCCTGCAAGTTTTTTGATGGCTTCATAGAAAGAAGTCTGCTGATAAGCCGTCACAAATGAACTTCCTCCACCGCCGGTCACTGCCGGATGACCATTTGGGCCTATAACACCAATTGATTTGATGGTTTCCTTTTTTAGCGGAAGAAAATTATCCTGATTCCGGAGAAGTGTCGTGGCACCTCGAGCCACATCAATCGCAATCATTCGGGCGCTGGCAGTATCAAAATTATTTCCGGCAAAATAGGCAGTTTGGTCGAACATTCCAAAACGCTTGTAAATCCTCAGGATCCGAAGGATTTTATCGTCAATCATAGCTTCGGTAAGTCTGCCGTCGTTAAGCGCCGGAAGCAGGGAATCTTTGTTCATGTGTGCCCCGGAAGGCATTTCGATGTCGAGGCCGGCTTTGGCGCAACCTACGCCATCGTACGTCGAAACCCAGTCGGACATCACAAAGCCATCAAAACCCCATTCTTTTTTTAAAACTTCGGTGAGGAGATATTCGTTTTGAGAGCTGTAAACCCCGTTTACCGGATTATAGGCCGACATCACAGCACCCACATTTCCTTCCTGCACCGATGCTTTAAAAGCTGGCAGGTAAATTTCGTGGAGTGTGCGTTCGTCCATATCCGACGAAACAAGATGACGCGAAAAATCCTGGTTGTTGGCGGCATAATGTTTGGCCGTGGCAACCACACCTTTGCTTTGCATCCCTTTGATGAAGGCCGTTGCCATTTTCCCGGCAAGGAAAGGGTCTTCGCCCAGATATTCAAAGTTGCGGCCACACATGGGGGCACGGTGAATGTTCATCCCGGGGCCAAGCATGATGCTGATTTTTTTCGATTTTGCCTCGCTGGCAATGGCTTCTCCAACTTTATTTATCAATGCTGTGTCCCAGGTTGCGGCGTAGGCGATGGTAGCAGGGTAGGCGATGGCCGGGTTGCCGTCGCGCACGCCAACTGTGGCATCCGACATTTTTACTTCGGGCAGGCCAAGCCTTTTATTTCCCCTGATGTAAAAATCGTTCACGCCGCCAATCATTTCAATTTTCTCCTCAAGCGTCATCTGGCCAATGATTTTTTGGATGTCGGCCTCATCCTGACTTTGTTTGTTTTTAGGGCTGCATCCCGCAATGACGACCAGAATCAGGCCAAATAAAAGAACATTTTTTCTCATTTTGGTAATTATTAGAATTAGTAGCTTAATCAAAGAAATCCAATTTTTTCAAATCAACCGGGCGGAGCATAAACTTGAAAGTGTAATTTGATGGTTGCAAAAGATATTGCAGATGAGGCCGTGCCCCCCAGCTATCGTCGCCGCCAACGCCCATTTGTTTGATGTCGAGCGTTACAAAGGTTGTGTCGTGTGGTTTTATGTCGTTGATATGTTTGTAATTTGCCTTTATTCCCTGGTCGAAATCTTCGATGGGATTTTGAAGCGCTGAACCCGAAAATAACGGGAAACCTTCAATCAGCAAGCCTTTGCCGGTGTCATCGGTTATTGCCATGCGGCGAATGTCGGTTTTGTAGCCATTTTCCTGCGGACGGATGTACGGGAAATACTGGCTGGAAACTTTATCTTCATAAAAACCTGTAAAAGCTGATTTGTTCCGGTCGCAATAATTTTCGTGAGGGCCGCGGCCATACCAGGTGAGATTTCCGAATTTTCCTCCCATCGAAAAACGCATCCCAAAACGTGGCAACTCAGGCCGAACCGTGCGAAGGTCGAGATATTCGGCTTTCATGTTTTTTCCGGTAACGGCAGTAAAAGCACCGGCATCAAAATTTTCAAAATTAAAATACAACAACAAATCAGGCTCATGCCCGGTAATTTGCCTTTGCGCATAGTTTTTGATGTCCAGATCGGTGAGCGTAGTTTCCCACAATCTGAATTCGTCAATTTTGCCTTCAAAAAGTCTTCCGCCATCCTGGAATCCGCCAATGGTGCTAATTCCGGAAATATCCAAAGCTTCTGCATTTTCAAAAGTCATGGCTTCGATAAATTCGCCATCAACATAAAATTTGAGCAATTTATCGGCACGGTTGTAGGCCAGCGAAAGCAAATACCAATTTTCGGGGGTGAATGCAAAATCAAAAGCTTTGTAATTGTTGCCACCCAGGAAAAAATAAAGGGTGCCATTTTCGCGAAACTCAAAATGCAGGCGGCCTTTCGCCCATTCCTCGTTGTCCCAGATGGCATTTTTATCAGAAAAACCAGTTGGGAAAATCAAAACTTCAAGCGTAAAATTATCCAGGCTCACTAAGCCAGGGTCGTTAATTTTTAGCAGTGAAGGCATAACATCAAAATCAATGGTGTTGCCAAAACCCTGATGCGGTGGGACGATGAACTCAACATCCGGTTTATTGAAACTAAGGAGTTCAAGGCGGCTTTCGACCCAAATTTCGCCTTTCCCGTTGATGGTATAATCAATAAACAAGTTTGAATTTACGTCGGGAAGCAGGTATTTTATCGTTGCTACCGTGGCGCTGGCATCAATTTTATTTAGCGAAATGCTTTGTAAAACCCGGTTTTTGCTGGCGGCTTTCCAGGGAGCGCAGCGTTTTTCCATGCCATTTCCGAAATCGTTATCCGTGGGTGCCCGCCAGAAATTTGGCGTCAGTCCTTCGGCCAGCAATTCGGTGCCATCGCTCGTCCAGCTTGTAATTTCACCGTTTTCTTTACTAAAAACGATCATAAAATTATTTCCTGAAAATTCGATTAAAGAATCATTTTCTGATATCGTAAGATTTGGAATTGGTGATCCGGTTGTACTTTCCGGTTTCATCGGGTTTGGAAGGGCAATTTGTTCGGAAGCAACTTCAAACCCTGTCGGGATAAGGCCATCATCAGAAGTTGTTACCAGGATGAAATTAATGAAATATGCTACTCCCGGAAGATAATCGAGGTTTGAAAGGTTGATGTCAATAGTTTTGCTCGAATGGGCTTCAACATCCGGATTTTGAATGATGCCTTCGAGGATGTTTTTCCCGTTGGCTTCAACCCGCCAGTGTAAATTGTAGCAGTCGAGATTGATAAAATCGTGTTTATTGATCAGATGGAATTTTCCCCGATACGGGTCGAGAGCCTGGAAACCTGCGTATTGATAGGTTTTTTTTACTTCCTTCAGTGCCGGATGAGGCGTCCGGTCAGCCGAAACAAGACCGTTTGCGCAGAAGTTACCGTCGCTCGGAACGTCTTCAGGGCCATAATCGCCACCATAGGCAAAGAACTTTTCGCCATTTTCGTCAACTTTATAAAAACCCTGGTCAACCCAATCCCAGATGCAGCCTCCCTGCAATTGGTCATATTTTTCAATAACATCCCAGTAATCCTGGAAATTGCCGGTGCTGTTGCCCATCGAGTGTGAATATTCGCACATTATCAAAGGCCTGTCCTGCTTTTTTTTGGCGTAGCTTTCGATGTATTCGATGGAAGGATACATCGGGCAATAAATATCGGTGTTTGGCCCGAGTAAAGCCCTTTCGTAATGAACCGGCCGGGAAAGGTCTTTTTGTTTGATAAATTTGTAGCAGGCTGTAAAATTTACGCCATCGCCAGCCTCGTTTCCCATGCTCCAGATGATCACCGAAGGATGGTTTTTGTCGCGTTCGAGCATCCGGTTTACACGGTCAATATGAGCCTTTTCCCAGAGCGGGTCTTTGGCAAGGCTTTTTTCATCGTAACCCATGCCGTGCGATTCGATGTTGGCTTCATCAATCACGTACAAGCCATACTCATTGCAGAGTTCGTACCATCGTGGATTGTTTGGATAATGGGCGGTTCGTACGGTGTTGATGTTATTTTGCTTCATCAGCCGGATATCTTTCATCATCGATTCTTCCGAAATAACATGCCCTGTTGCGGGGTCGTGTTCGTGACGGTTTACACCTTTAATTAAAATAGGAACACCGTTAACCAGCAATTGCCCGTTTTTAATTTCTGAAGTTCTGAATCCAATTTTAGAGGTTACGGTTTCCAGAATTTTGCCCTTTTTATCCGAAAGGCTGATGATAAGCGTGTATAATTCGGGTGTTTCGGCGGTCCATTTGCGGGGTTCTTTAACAAAATGAGAAAAATTAAAGGTTAACCTGGGGTCGGTTCCTGGCTTAAAGGTTTGATTTTTTTCATAAATAATGGCTTGCGGTGATTTTCCAAGAAGTTTAATTTCAAGGTTTAATTTTTCAGATTTCTTCATGCCCGGATTTGTGATTTCCACTTCCAGATCAAGCAGTCCATCGCGGTAATTGTTGGCGAGGTTTGGATGAGCAAAAAAATCGCTGATGTAAGTCTGTGGAACCGAAAACAGGAAAACATCCCGCTCGATGCCGCTGATGCGCCAGAAATCCTGACATTCGAGGTAGGCGCCATCGCTCCAGCGGTAAACCTGCAAAGCCAGTAAATTTTCGCCGGGTTGCAAAAACGACGAAATATCAAATTCAGCCGGCGTTTTGCTGTCCTTGCTAAACCCAACTTCACGGCCATTTACCCAAACATAAAACGCTGATTTTACACCACCAAAATGAATGAAAGTTCGCCTTCCATTCCAATTTTCAGGAATGGTAAAAGTGGTAAGATAAGAACCCGTTGGATTTATGTCGTGCGGAATGGCCGGTGGCTGCGGGTTTTCGGTCCATTCGTAAGGCTGATTAACGTAAATCGGGATGCCGTATCCTTGTAACTCCCAGTTTGAAGGAACAGCGATATTATCCCAGCTTTTGGCATCAAACCCGGGTTTATAAAAATCTATGGGCCGTTCGGCAATTTTCTCAACCCAGTTAAATTTCCAGCTTCCATTGAGGGATTTGAAATAGGGCGAATTTTCCTTTTTATTTTCAAAAGCCTGTTCAACATTGGCAAAAGGAACATAAAAAGTATGAGGTTCCGCGGTGTTTCGCGATACCACTGCCGGGTTTTCGATATCCTCAAAAATATTCTTTTCCTGTGCCAAAAGAGCCGTAGAAACAATTAAGAGAATCAAGGCAGGCAAAAGTGCGTAAATTTTTTTCATAGTATTTTTCTAAGATTAAAAAAGTCAGGTATCCTCAAAAATTTAACAATCTGCCAGTTGGCTGATGTTTGGTTAAACTTCTAAAACTCATCGCTCATCCCGAAACTGGGCTGGCGGTTAATCCATCTTCCACGTGTAAAATCAGGAAAATCCTGTGGTTCGCCTCCGCTGGCAATGGATTGTTCCGATAAAGGCGTGATCACGCTCCAGGCCGCAGCATCGTAAACATCGAGTGGTGGCTGGATTTTGCGTTTTACGGATTCTACAAAGGCGTTCAGCACAAAAAAGTCCATGCCGCCATGGCCGGAGCCTTCGGCCTGGTCCTGGTATCTTTTCCAGAGTGGATGGTCGTATTTTTGGATGTAAGGTTTCGAGGGTTCCCACTGATGCGCAGGGCTTGTCCCTTCGATGTAAAGCTGGTTTCCATCGTTCATCCACAAACCTTTTGTTCCCTGAACCCTGAATCCGAGGGAGTAGGGGCGGGGCAGGCTGGTGTCGTGAATCACGATGATGGATTCGCCGTTGGCTGTGGAAATTGTGGTGGTAACCACATCGCCCATTTTCCATTTAAGTTTTGCATTGGGATGGTCACGACCACCGTTTTTAACAATGTAATCGTTTAATCCAACCGCCTTTGTTGACGTTGAAGTTAGCGACACAAAACGGTTCCCGCGGTTGATGTCGAGATAGTTGGCAATCGGACCGATGCCGTGGGTTGGGTAAACGTCGCCATTGCGTTTGAGGTAATGTTCGGTGCGCCATTTTGCTTCGGAGTAGCCTTTTGATCCAAATTCGACACCTCCGCCATAAGGCTGTGTTCCATTATTAAAAAGTACTTCCCGCAAATCGTGCTCGTAGCCGCACTGGCAATGTACCAGTTCGCCAAACATTCCCTGCTTCACCATATTTAAAATGGCCATCACATCGCGGCGATAACAAACATTTTCGAGAATCATGCAGGGCATACCCGTTTGTTCCGAAGCGTTAACCATGTCCCAGCAATCTTCGATGGTGTTGGCTGCCGAAACTTCCACCCCGGCATATTTCCCGGCTTTCATGGTGTCGACGGCCATAATCGGGTGCCACAGCCAGGGTGTCGAAATAATCACGCCGTCAATGTCCTGTCGTGCCAGCAGATCTTTGTAGGCAAAATCGCTGCCCGTGTAAAGTGCAGGTTTTGCAAATCCGGCTTTTGTTATCATTTCAACGGCCATGTCCAACATTCCCTGGTCGGTGTCGCAAAGTGCCGGAACTTCGATGTCGGTTCGCTGGAGCAGGTTTTGCAGGTGGTTTTGACCGCGAAGGCCAACGCCAATAAGGGCAATCCTCACTTTTTTGGTTTGAAAAGGATTTGAAAAGCCCATCGCCGGGGCAAAAGCAAGGCCAAGTCCGGCTAATGAGCCGGCTTTAATAAAATCACGTCGTGTAAAATCTTTCTTCATCTTTTTTCGATTTATGATTTTTCTATTTTTTTTGAAGCCAAAATATGTTGGGTAAGGTTGGTAGCTTTCAGTTTAAACCAGTTTTGATTTCAATTTTTCATCCCTCAACCCTGCATCGAGGCCACGGGAATATCATCAAAAATATTATCCATCACCAGCGTCATAGCTCCCATCACCGCCGATTTATCGCCTAAAATGGAAGTCATAATCTGGCAATCGTTTTTAATTTTATAAATGGTGTATTTGTTTAACGTTTGCTGGATGGGGTCGATAATGAAGTTGCCGGCTTTCGACACTTTGCCACCCAGAATAACGGCTTCGGGATTAAAAATATGGATCAGTGTTGCCAGCCCTTTGCCGAGGTATTCCGAAATTTTGGCAAGCAAATCAATCGAAAGCTGGTCGCCTTGCATCGCACATTCGACAATAATTTTGGTTGTGATCTCTGAAAGCCTGTCGCCAACAATGGCCGTGATTTTTGTTGTTTTTCCATTTTCGATTTCGGTGCGGGCCATTTGTTCCAGCGCAACCCCGGATGCAACGGTTTCGAGACAGCCACGCTTTCCGCAAAAGCACAAAAGCCCGTCGTCAACAATCTGGATGTGGCCAAACTCGCCTGCAAAACCCGAATTTCCTTTGTAAAGTTTGCCATTGAGAATCATTCCCATCCCAATTCCTGAGCCGATGTAAAGGCAAAGCACATTATTCCGCCCCTGAGCAAGCCCAAAAGCCGATTCGCCCAAAGCCATAACCCGCGCATCATTATCAAGAAAAACCGGCTTATCGAATATTTCTTCAAAGATTTCCTTAGTTGATTTTTCGCTGTAATTAAAATACGAATAGCTGGTGCCGAGGTTAGGATTGGTGAGGCCTGGCAACCCGATGCCAATGCTCAGAACTTTTGAATAATCAATTCCTGAATTTTGAATAATCGTCCGCATAAAATTGTTGATGTCGTCAACACATTGCGGGCTGTTTTCCAATGGCCTGTTGAGGGTTTGAATGTTGTTGATTACCTGATTTCTGAGGTCGAAAATGGCAATTTCAGTTGATTTCATGCCAATTTTGATGCCGACAACAAACCGTGCCTCCGGATTAATCCCAAAAAGGTTTGGCCTGCGTCCTCCAATAGAGTGTCCAACGCCTTCTTCGCGCACAAGCCCATCCGAAATCAATTCGTTGAGCAGTTTATTAATCGAAGGCGAACTCATGTTGGTAAGTTTGCAAATCTCAGGGTTTGACAAAACTTCGCGCTGATAAAGGTGTTTAAGGATGCTCTTTTTTTGGTAGTATTTTTTTATTCCCAAATTGGAAAGCTTATCAAGATTTCCGTTTTGCAAAAACACAGGGTCGAAAAACATATTGGTCTGGTTCATTAAATTGATTAAAGTCGAGAATGATTAATAAATTTTTGTAAAATTATTAAAACTTTCTAAATCTTTTTACAAAGAAAATGAAAAATTTAAAGAAAGTTGGTAAGGTGTTGTGAATGAAATGAGTAGAATGGAAGAATGTGATAATTCGACAATTTGACAATTCGACAATGGAAGAATGGAAAAATGGAATGATGGAAGAAATTTTACCACGGAGGCACGGAGGGCACGGAGATGCCTGCATGGAAAGGTGGAAGGATGGAAAAATGTGACAATTCGACGATTCGACAATGGAGGAAAAGGAGAATGGAAGGATGGAAAGATGGAAGAATGAAGAAATTAACCACATAGGCACATAGGACACAGAGTAGGAAGAATGGAAGGATGGAAAAATGTGACAATTCGACGATTCGACAATGGAAGAATGGAAAGTTGA
>CAYOWJ010000129.1:5757-10009 GCA_964407625.1 uncultured Lentimicrobiaceae bacterium | reverse complement strand
TAATTTACCAATTCAAAATCTTCAAATTTAAAATCGAAAATGCTCTTTATTTCAGGATTAAGCTTCATTTCGGGCAAGGGAAATGGTTCTCGCGAAAGCTGCAAATTTACCTGATCAACATGGTTGAGATAAATGTGGGCGTCCCCGAAAGTATGAACAAAGTCGCCAGGTTTCAGTCCGCAAACCTGCGCCATCATCAGCGTGAGCAAGGCGTAAGAGGCGATGTTGAAGGGCACGCCCAGGAAAATATCGGCGCTGCGCTGGTAAAGCTGGCACGAAAGCCGTCCGTCGGCAACATAAAACTGGAACAGGATGTGGCAGGGCGGAAGCGCCATTTTGTTTATCTCGCCAACATTCCATGCATTGATGAGGTGGCGGCGCGAATCGGGGTTGGTTTTTATCGAATTTACAAGCTGACTGATCTGATCGATATGCTGGCCATCGGCGGTAGGCCACGAACGCCACTGGTAGCCGTAAATCGGCCCGAGGTCGCCATTTTCGTCGGCCCACTCGTTCCAGATCGTTACTTTATTATCGTTGAGGTATTTTACATTGGTTTCGCCTTTTAAAAACCACAACAATTCATGAATGATCGAACGGAGATGCAGCTTTTTGGTGGTCATTACCGGGAAGCCTTCGTTGAGGTCGAAGCGCATCTGGTAGCCAAAAACGCTGATGGTGCCGGTGCCGGTGCGGTCGCTTTTCCGGGTGCCGTTTTTCAAAACATGATCGAGTAAACCGAGGTATTGCTTCATAATTAACTAAGTTTTTGAGCCGTTTTTTCGACTTCGCGCATGACGCGCATCAGGTTTTCGCCCCAGATTTTTCGGATATCTTCATCAGAATATCCGCGACGGAGCAGTTCGATCGTAATATTTTTCATCTGACTTACATCATGGCAATCTTCGAGTTCGCCACCTCCGTCAAAATCGGTGCCGATGCCTACATGGTTGATTCCGGCAATCTTTACGATATGATCGATATGATCAACGGCATCGCTCACTGTGGCAAGGTCTTCGGGGAATTTCCTTTCGTTTTCGTGCCATTCGTTGCTGGCGGCCAGCCTTTCTTCATCCGACAGGTCAAGGAAATTCCGGTATTTGATGCGCATAGCTGCTTCGGCGCTGTCGCGCTGCGCATTTGGGGGCGATTTCTTAACATAAGCGCTTAAAATACACATCTGGATAACGCCGCCATTCTCGGCAAGTTTAACGAGCATGCTGTCGGTTAGATTCCGCTTGCTGTCGCACAAAGCCCTGGCACAGGAATGTGAGGCGATGACCGGCGCTTTTGAAAGTGCAATCACATCGTAAAAACTCAAATCCGAAATATGCGAAACGTCAATCATCATTCCGACGCGGTTCATTTCGGCGACAACTTTTTCGCCAAATTCGCTCAGGCCTCCAAAAACGAGTGAATCGTTGGATGAGTCGCAGATATCGTTGTTGCGGGTGTGGCAAAGGGTGATGTAGCGGGCGCCACGATCATAAAAGTGCTTTATCAGCGAAAGATTATTGCCGATGGGATAACCGTTTTCGATGCCAATAAACACAGCCCTTTTGCCGCTTTTCTTGACCGAATAAGCATCTTCGGGTGAAAGTGCCAGTTGGGCAAGGTCGGGATATCGTTTTAAATTTGCGTCAATCGAGTCGAAAATCATTTCGGTGCGAAGCCTGGCTTTTTCGGTGTTTGCCGGATCACGTTTTCCCTGTCCAAGGAAAACTGCAAAAAACATGGCATCCATCCCGCCTTCCTTCATACGTGGGAAGTCAACCCGGGTGCCGGTTTCGACAAAATCATGCCGCTGACTGATGTTAAAACCGGGCGTCATCAGCTCAAGCGGAGTATCGGTGTGTGAATCAACGGTTAAAAACTGATCATGAATTTTCTGCGCCCGCTCTTCGATGGTGAGTGGTGCGGAGTTTTGGCATGAAACCAGAATAACCGTTAAAAACAGCAGTATTACAAGCTTAACTTTCATCAGATAAACGAATTATAAAAATACATTTAATGCGACGGGCATTTTTTTTGAACGGCTCAAAAATAGAATAATTTGAATTAAGGTTTATGCATGTGTTCCTTTCAAAACCTTAAAAAAATGAAATATCAGGTGGATCATAAAGATTCCAAACCATTGCGCCGATCCGACAAATACATCATCAGGAAATTCAATCATTAAGCCGGAAATATCAGAGGATTTGACATCCTGATGAAACCGGCCTATCACTTTAAACCGGCATTTCAGGCTGAAGCAATAAAAGAATCCGTTTTGAAAGAACCGGATACTTTTCGCATCATTCCAATTTGTGTACTTTTGCACCCCCGCTTTTGCCTGAGCATTTATTTTCGTGGCATAAAAAGTGGCCTCACATAAATAATTTAAACATGTTAAAATTCGATCATTACAAGCATCATTACGACGAAATCAAACAACAGTCCGACGCCATAACCGGACAAAAACTCAGTCCGGACCAACGCAAGGAAGCGCTCAAAACCATCCTCTCGTGCATCGACCTCACCACCCTGGAAGGCAGCGACAACAGCGAAAAAATTATCACAGTGTGCGAAACTGCGCGCAGCTTTTCGTTGCAGGGTTCAGATATTCCAAATGTAGCAGCGGTTTGTTTTTACCCGCCATTTATAAAACTGGCCAGAGAAGAGCTGGCAGGAACGGGCATCCGGGTTGCCAGTGTTGCTGCGGGTTTCCCGTCGGGACAACTGCCTTTGAGCCTTAAAGTTGCCGAAGTAACCTTTGCTGTTGCCGAAGGTGCCGATGAAATTGATATTGTGATTTCGCGTGGAAAACTTATTGCCAACAAATGCCACGAAGTTTATGAAGAAGTCTTTGCACTAAAAGAAGCCTGTCGCCAGGCCGAACTTAAGGTTATCCTCGAAACCGGCGAACTCGAAACGGTTTATAGAATTCGCAAAGCCTGCGAAATTTCTCTCAAAGCCGGCGCTGACTTTTTAAAAACATCCACCGGCAAAATCACACCGGGAGCAACCCCCGAAGCTTTTTTAATCATGCTTCACAGTATTGATGAATTTCACAAAAAAACCGGACGTAAGATTGGCATCAAGGCAGCGGGTGGAATTGCCGATCCTGATGATGCCATTAAATATTACCAGCTCGTACGACAGGTCCTTGGCGAAGAATGGCTCACTAACAAACTTTTCAGAATTGGCGCCAGCAGACTTGCTCAAAAAGTTGCCGACGAAATCCTGAAAGGATAACCTGTTCATTAACACAGGTAATTAATTTGACCTCTGAAGCATCAAAAATGAAAGCTTTTTTTTGACATAAAAAACTGTAAAATCATGGAAAAAGCGGGCAAAACAAAAATATGGCTTGCACAAACCAGAGCCAACTTCCTCATCCTGGCAGTTTTCCTGGTCGCAATTGGCCTGGCTTATGCTGCTAAATACCAGACAGGTGTTACGTTTAACTGGATGCACGCTGTTTTAATCGTAATCGGGACTGTTTCGGCACATGCGTCCGTAAATCTTTTTAATGAGTTTTCTGATTTTCAAACAAAAATCGACTTCAACACGCATCGTACGCCTTTTAGCGGAGGAAGCGGAATGTTGGTTGAGGGGAGCACCAATCCAAAATCCGTTTTAGCGGCTTCGGTTGGCACTTTGTTGCTGGCTGCGGCTATCGGCGTGTATTTTGCGGTTGTGTCGCACTGGTTAATTGGTGCAATAAGTTTGATTGGCGCTTTTGCCATCGTTTTTTATACAAAACTGCTGGCTAAGCTGCTGCTTGGCGAATTGTTTTCGGGCCTCACGCTGGGTTCCCTTGTCGTTGTAGGCGCTTTTGTTGCGATGAATGGCACTCCGGAAACATCTTTTACAAACCTTATCCCGCAGGAAGTCTGGCTAATGTCGGTTCCGCCCGGGATTCTTACCGCCCTCCTGTTATTTTTAAACGAATTTCCCGATGCCGATGCCGACAAAAAAGGCGGCCGTAATCACCTCGTCATCAAACTTGGGAAGCAAAAAGCCGCCTGGCTTTATGTTTTTGGGATGGCTGCAACTTTCGATATTATCATCCTGCTTCCCATTTTCGGCATTTCGTCCTTTTGGGTTTACATAGCGCTTTTGCCTTTGCCACTTGCCATAAAAGCCTCCATAACTGCCGTAAAATATCCTGATAATTTTGAAAAACTCGTTCCGGCCATGGGTATGAATGTGATGGTAGTACTTTTAACCGACCTGTTGATTGCCGTGGCAGTTTTTATCCAGCTTTTTT
>CAYOWJ010000129.1:0-5657 GCA_964407625.1 uncultured Lentimicrobiaceae bacterium | reverse complement strand
TAAATCCAAGCTGCTGGTAAAACCTCACCAGATAATCGTGATTAATAAACATCGTAAAAACAAGCCCGAAAACGGCTCCCCAGAAATGCGCAAAATGGCCGATATTATCGGAGCCCCGTTTGCCCATGTAAGCCGAATAAACCAGGTACAAAATCCCGAATATCCACGAAGGAATCCCGATGGGGACGAAGAAAAAGAATATTTTTCCGGTGGGATAAAGAATGATGCTCGAAAAAAGTACTGCCGAAACAGCGCCTGAAGCCCCAACAGCGTTGTAATAAATGTTGTCTTTGTTTTTGATATAATCAAAAATGGTCGAAAACAGGACGCCTCCGACATACAGCAACATAAACTTTAACCCGGCCAACGGCCCGAAATCGGCTTTAAAAAACTGAAGCACAATATCTCCAAACGAATAAAGCACAAACATGTTAATGATCAGATGCCCCCAGTCGGCATGAACCAGGGCATAAGAGAAAAAACGGTACCACTCCCTGTCACGCCAGATAAAGTACGCGTTGAATTTCAACTTACGGAACAAATCTTCATTACCAAAAGCCATAATCGAAATGGCCGCAGTGACGAGTATGATTGCAAAAAGCATTGTTTTTAGTTTATTTATGGAATACCAGAAGAAAGCTGGCGTCAGGCGCAAGGCGTAAGCAGGAAGTCTTGCAACACAACTTACGCCTCATGCCTAACGCCTTATGCCTATTGCTTTGTGTAGTCTATTTCAGAACCCATGATGCTGTGAGGAATAAGATAAATGACGAACATCAGGATCGAAGCGGCAAGTACCCAACCCCATTTTTTCGGATTTTTCCTGACCTGAAGAAGCGCAACAACCCACAAAATAAAAGCAGCGAGGGTTTTATTGTCAGTCATATCACCAAAATTGGTAAATCCCTTGAAAGGCCAGCCTGTCCAGTAAACATCAAATGCATATTTTTGCATCAAAGGACCAAGTAATAAGCCTGCAATTGCAAAAAGTATAACAGTCCAGATAGTGTATGTAACCATGTTTTTGCCTTTAATAATGGCCTCCATCCCGGTTCGGGTCGAGAACATCATGGCTAAGAAAATCATGAAAATATGCGGAAGCAAAATAAACATTGGAACTGCGCCTTTGTAGCGCAAAACTAATGGTTCTTCACGTAATTTTATTTGCTGCTGCCTGTCGCTGAGGGTAACTTCATACATCATTTTGCCTGCTGGCGGCAGATTAGGCAACAAAGCTACCAGGTTTTCACCTTCGCGTACCATTGGCTTTTCAGTCCATTCGTCGTGGCTTTTATATTTTTTAAATCTGTAAACACCAGTAATCGAATTGTCGGCAACTTCAATTTTTATAGCTGCCTCGGTTTCGCCTTCCCAGGTTCTGAGCAATTTGTATTTAACCTCCTGATTATTGAGGGTCACTGAACCTTTTTTTGGATAGGTTGGACCTGTCGAACGTTGATAGACGGCGCTTGCAGCCATCAGAAAAAATGCAAGTATCCAAAGTAAAATTGATTTGATTCGGTATTCCATAGTTAAGTTGTTAAAATTTGCGGCAAATATAGAGGAAATTACATATTAATTCAGGATTTTTTACCTGATTTCTGATTATCGGTTGTTTTCAAAATGTCGTACATTGCCTGATGCAGCATGGTTCTTAGCCCCATTTTGATGAGTTTCTGATTGCTGGCATCAGGATAAACACGATTCGAAAGAAAAATAAAAATCAGTCCATTTTCTGGATCGGCCCAGAGGTAGGTGCCGGTAAATCCAGAATGGCCAAAACTATCGTGTGAAGCGCCTTTGCAAACTGGTCCCAGCGAATCATAATTTGGATAAGGTTTGTCAAAACCAAGCGCACGGCGGTTATTTTCGAGCGGGAATTGTTGTTTGGTAAACTCCTTAACAGTTTGCGGTAAAAAAAACTGCTTCCCGCCATAATAACCTTTTTGTAACAGCATTTGCATAATTACAGCCAGGTCTTCGGCATTCGAAAAAAGCCCTGCATGGCCGGCTACACCGCCCAGCATTGCAGCGCCCTGGTCGTGAACATAACCATGAATAAGTCCTTTCCTGAAAAGGGTATCATTTTCGGTTGGGGCTATCTGCGAAAGCGGAAACCTGCCTGTTGGATTAAAACAGGTTGTAGTGAGGCCAAGCGGCTCGTAAAATTCGTGGCTCGTAAATTCGTCAAAAGGCTGGCTGGTAATCCTTTCGATGGCATCACACAGCAGCATAAAACCTAAATCGCTGTACTTATACTCTTTTTTTTTTAAGAGCTTCGAATTTGCAATCGAATCGAAAATAATTTTGTGGTAAGCGTCCGTAATAAAAAGCTTTTCGGTTACCTGTGTCGAAAAGCCGTCTTTAGCAAAAGGGCTGTAAATGGCTGTGTCGGGTTTAAATTTCTTAATTGTATTTTTATAAAAAGGGATAAAAGGATAAAGTTGTGCCTGGTGTGCCATGATCTCACGGCTGATTTTGCTTTTTTTGTCGGTATTTTTCAGATAAGGCAGGTAGGAAGAAAGCGGCAGGTCGATGTCGAATTGTTTAATTTCGGATAACCGCATCACCGACAGGGTTGTGGCCATAACTTTGGTGAGAGAAGCAACATCATACAAATCGGAATTGACGACCATTTGGGTTTTATCGTAGGTATGATAGCCAAAAGATTTATTGTAGAAAACCTTGCCGTCTTTGGCAAAAACCACCTGGCAGCCTGGGAAAGCCTTTTCTTTAAGTCCGAGATTGATGATTGAATCGATAACTTTGAGTTTTTCACGCGGAATGTCGAGTTCTTCGGGGATTGTGTATTTGAGGCGTCCGATGGATTTGGTGTCGGTACCGGTGCCAACCTGGAAAAATTCAGATGCCGAAACCGGCAAGCGACCAACGGCACCGATGCTGCCAAAAATGATCTGTGCCGAAATTTCTTCCGAAATCGGGTTATCCTCGTATGAAACCATCAACGCATCAATCTTTTCGGCCTGTCCGAACAGTAGGAGCGAATAAGGATTTGCGAAAACATCGACGATGAGTTTGTTTTTCCCGGTCTTAAGCCTGCTGATGAGTTTGATGGAATTATCAGAAATGCCGTATTGCTTGCTGTTCGAATTATTGGTCTTTTGAAGGCTGATGATGATTAGATTAAACGCTTCCAAAGCTTTTACAACCTTTGCCATCTGGGCTTCATCAGGATTCGAGGGCAGGTTGAAATGTTCAACTTTCGAAAATAGGCTCAGGGTTTCCTGGAATTTCCCTGTCCCGGTGTATCCAATCACCAGCGAAGCAATTTTTAAGGTGTCGGGCTGTTGAAGCGGGATGAGGTTACCGGTGTTTTTAACAATCGTGACGGCATTTTCATAAATTTTCCGCGTAAGCAATTCATTTTCGATGGTGTTAATATCGGCAAGAATATTTTTCGTGTTGATAGGCTTCAACTGGTCGAGGCCGGTCATCTGCTTGTAAGTTAAAACTTTCCGGCATCTTTTGTTAATTTCGTCTTCGCTGATCAGGCTATCCGCCAAAGCTTTTTTAATATTTGAAACCGCTAAAGGAATATCCAAAGGAAGCAAAATAATGTCGTTTCCGGCCAGGAGCGCTTTCAGTTCGATATCGCCGGGTTTGTGGTAATTTGTAACACCTTTCATGTCGAGGGCATCGGTGATGGCCAGGCCTTCAAAACCCAGCGAATCTTTCAACAGATTTTGAACGGCTTTCACTGAAAGTGAGGTGGCGATATTTTTTTCGTCATCAAGTGCCGGAACAAAAAGGTGCGCGACCATGATACTTCCAACGCCGGCTTCGATGGCTTTTTTGAAGGGATAAAGGTCGATGCTGTCGATTTGCTGGCGCGAATGGTTAAGAAGTGGCAATGTAACGTGGGAATCGGTGTCGGTGTCGCCGTGGCCCGGAAAATGCTTGGCAGTGGCAATAACGCCTGCCTCCTGAAGCCCGGTAAACCAGGCAACGGTTTTTCGGGCAACATTTTCCTGATCTTGTCCAAAAGAACGATAATTGATCACAGGGTTTTTGGAGTTGCTGTTAATATCGGCATCCGGAGCAAAATTCATCCCGATTCCAAGTCTTTTGCATTGTTTGCCGATAAGGCTGCCAACCTCATAAACAAGGGTATCGCCGGGCATGGCACCAAGGGTCATCTGGCGGGGAAAAGAATAAGCGCTGTCGAGCCTCATGCCCAGGCCCCATTCGCCATCGATGGTTATTAAAAGCGGGGTTTTGGAGATGCTTTGCCAAAGGTTGGTCAGGTTTGCCTGTACCGTTGGGCTTCCCTGGAAAAATGTAAGCCCACCGATTTTATTTTCACGGATAATTTTGCTGATATTGTCGTAATAGGCTTTGTCTTTATTGGAATACGTGCGGATAAAAAACAACTGGGCAATCCGCTCATCAAGGCTAAGCGAATTAAAAACCGAGTCAACCCAACGATTTCCATAAAGCTGCGGATGGCCGAAAGTGCTTTTAGCCGTCTGGTCTGGAACTTCCTGCGCTGAAACTACCAGGGATAAAAAAAACAAAAAGTCAAAAAATAAAACTATCTTCAAAAATCTCATCAATCGCTATTTTTAGAATAATAAGGAATGTACTTCAACATAAAAATTTGCCGGAATTAAAAAAAACCGTTGCATCAAAACGAAAGTTTACCAGACTTGTTTTAAGTTGGGAACGATAGAACCGAACGAACAAAAACTACCTGGAAACGATGGCGGCTACTTCGTGGGCAACTCTCCGGTTGTATTCGAAGGCCAGATTCTGGTAATTTACCAGGTCAACAATGGTTCCGATAAGGCAAAGCCCACCCGTAAAAAAGTACAGAATTCCAAGTCCGATTTGTTCGGTGATAAACCGATGAACGCCCGCAACCCCAACAAAACCAAGCAAGGCAGTTAACAAAATGACGTTGGGATCTTTGCGTCTGGAGCGGTAAATGGATGAAAAATCACGAATCTGGTCTTCATTAAAACCAATAAAAAGGTCGGACAAAAAGAACAATTCATGCCCCTGTGCTTCGGGCAAATATTTAAGTACGATATTCATAACTTTTGATATTAAAGTTTTTATGCTGTTTAAGATCATTAATCAAAGTAAAAATCCGGTGGCTGATAACCAGCAAAGCAAAAATTCCAAGCGGGTGCATCTGCAGCGATTGGAAAAAACTACCATGCAATGCTAAAGTACACGACCTTCCCAATCCACAGCCCGGACAATAATCAAATCCAAGATTACTCAAAGGGCAAAGTGTAAAATGCTGTTGGTGTGGATCAATAAAAAACAGATAAACAAGAGCTGTTATCCAGAAGATTAACTCAAAATGGGAAGTAAAAAGCCGGAAAAATATTTTAATGAATTTTCTCAATGTTGATCTGTTTATTTCAATTTTTGACCAAACAAAAGTAGAAAATCTTTGGATGCGAAAAAAGCTTTTCTGTCAACAATCGAAAAGCGCAAAAATGGATGCGGGATCAGTCCGGATTACTTTAAACAATTGCATTTTTTTAAGCGTAAAAGTAAAATACAACCATCACAAACCAGTAATACCGGTACTTTTGGCGCTTTCAAATAAACAATCTTATCCCCGAAAACTTTTTCTGTAACTTTTTTTAACCTGCCTGCGTCCTAAGAGCGAAAACGAAAATTAA
>CAYOWJ010000128.1:0-10105 GCA_964407625.1 uncultured Lentimicrobiaceae bacterium | reverse complement strand
ATGACCATCGAACAGGCGCAGGCTTTTGCTTTACAACGCTGTAAAACTGCCCGTGAAGCCTTAAAACTCATCACTTACCTGCTCGAAACTTATGGCTTCAGGCCTTCCTGTGTGGGCGAATCCGAAGATCTGGTTATTGCTGACCCCAACGAAGCCTGGGTTCTGGAAGTTTTCAGCATCGGGAATAACTGGTCGCCGGATTCCGGAAAGCCAGGCTGCATCTGGGCTGCACAGCGTGTTCCCGACGATGAAGTTTTGATTATCCCAAACTGGAGCATCATCAAAGAAATAAATCTTGCCGACACAGCCAATTACCGGGCTTCGATAAATTACATGCAGGAAGCCATCGACCGTGGCTGGTACGACCCGAAAAGCGGCAAACGTTTTATCTGGCAAGACATTTATGCTCCCATCCCACGAGAATGGGCCACAAGCCGTTTCTGGCTTTTCTATTCGCAGGTAGCACCCACCTTTACAAAATGGCCCGACCGTATTTCCAAAGACCCTTTTGCCGGTACCGACCAATATACGCAGTATGTTGAGCCTATTTCGATTTACCCGTTTTCGGTAAAACCGGATAAAAAAATGTCGGTTCAGGATGTGATGGCTTTCCAGCGATCAACTTTTACAGGGACGATTTATGATAAGGAAAACTCCCCCGGCTGGTATTATCCCGGTGATGAAGGAAAAATGATAAAAAGCGTTCACACGACGCCCTTCCCAACCCGCGAAATGCGGAAGCTTTTAAAAATCAACAACCGGCGCGAAGTTGCCCGTGCCCGTGGCGAATATGGCATGATTGCCCATCTGAGAGGCTGGCTGCCCCGCGAAGTTGGCGGCGTTTACTGGTTTTTTGTGGATAACGCCTACACCAGCGCCTACGTGCCGATGTATCCCGGAATTACCGATGTTGCCGAATGTTACAAACGTTACGACAAGGAAGTTTTTGACGAAAATTCGATGCGCTGGGCTGTGGATTTTGTGGATAATCTGCTATACCTCAAATGGCAGGAAGCTGTAAAAGACCTCCGCGAAATGCGCGACCCCATCGAAAAAAGCTTTTTTGACGAGCAGGAAACCGTTGACAAAACCTACATCGAACTTGCCAAACAAAATCCTGAAAAAGGAAAAGAATACCTGACAAAACTAACCATCGAACGGCAGGAAAAAGTCCTCAAAATGTTCCAGGCTTTACGCATCAGGTTGATTACAAAATACACGAATAATAAACAGGGAATTTAAAAAAGGGATGAGGCATGAGTCGTGAGTATTAAGTAAGAAATTTTCGTTAAAATATTCTTCAAGTCTCACCATTCACGCCTCACACCTCATGCCTCACGCCTCATGACTTACACCTCACACCGAAACTATTTTCATTTTCATGCAAAATCAATCCTACAAATCCGATCTTCTCCTGCTGCTTACAGCGGCTATCTGGGGTTTTGCGTTTGTCGCGCAAAGAGCCGGGATGGAGTTTGTGGGTCCGTTCACTTTTAATGGAATCCGTTTTGCACTTGGGAGCCTTTCGATTTTACCGCTGCTTTTGCTCAAAGGCAATAAAAAAAAATCGCCTGACGACGCAAAAAATTCCTGGAGCAACGATTTGCTGATCAGCGGATTTTTATTGGGCTTCGTACTTTTTCTGGCTGCAACATTTCAGCAAGTGGGCATGGTTTATACTTCTGCCGGAAAAGCCGGATTCATCACAGGATTGTACGTGATCCTGGTTCCTTCCATTGGTTTTTTTATCAGAAAAAAAACTTCATTAAATATCTGGATTGGAGCTGTAGTTGCAGCTTTTGGGTTGTATTTGCTGAGCATTAAAGAAAATTTAAGTATCGAAAATGGTGATTTGCTGGTTTTGATTTCGGCATTGTTTTTTGCTGCTCATATCTTGCTCATCAGCAAATTCTCGCCACGGATGAGCGCCATCAGGCTTTCGGTTGTTCAGTTTGCCGTTTGCTCCCTGTTGAGCCTTCTCTCAGCTTTTTTTTCTGAAGCCATTATTTTTGAAGATATTTTAAAAGCAGCCATTCCAATAATTTATGGTGGAGTTTTTTCGGTTGGAGTGGCTTACACACTTCAGATTGTAGGGCAAAAACATGCCCACGCTTCGGCAGCTTCCATCATTTTGAGCCTCGAATCGGTGTTTGCAGTTTTGGGTGGGTGGCTTATTTTGAACGAACAACTCTCAACAAGAGGAATGGCCGGTTGCCTGCTGATGCTTTTGGGAATGGTACTTGCGCAGATTAATCCCGGAATTTCCCGCCTGTCATTTTTAAGTAAGAATAAAACCTTTTAGAAAAATCACATCTTAAGCATTAAAATTTTAATTTCACGACCTGATTTTTTGCTATAAAAGTTTAGAATTTTATAAAAATCAAAACATATTAAAATGCAGGGCAAAGAAAGAATTTTATCAATTGATGTTTTTCGTGGCCTCACGATGGCTGCGATGATTATGGTAAATAACCCCGGTAGCTGGGAACATATTTACGCTCCACTCGAGCACGCTCCCTGGAACGGCTGCACGCCAACCGATTTGATTTTCCCGTTTTTCCTTTTCATCGTAGGCATGGCAATTCCTTTTGCCCTTGGAAACCGCAAAGAACAAGGACAAAAAACCAAAGCGATTTTTGCAAAAATCCTTCGCCGCTCGGCGTTGATATTTGTCCTCGGCCTCATTTTTTATCTTTTTCCAAAATTCGATTTTGCCAATATGCGGATTCCCGGTGTTTTGCAGCGAATCGCAATAGTTTATTTTGTTGCTTCCATTATTTTTATGGAATCAGGTTGGAAAGCACAGCGAAATATTGCCGTCATTATTTTGCTTGGATATTGGGCTATGATGGCCTTAATACCAGTTCCCGGCCATGGCCCTGCAAATCTCGAACCCGACACAAACCTTGCTGCATTGTTCGATTTTAGTCTGATGAAAGGCCACATGTGGACCGAAAAATCCGATCCCGAAGGATTACTTTCAACCTTGCCGGCTATTGCCACCGGCATACTCGGAATGTTGGCCGGACAATGGATTCGACACCGTGGCGACCAGAACGAAAAAGTAGTCGGCCTGCTCGTTAGTGGCGCCCTGCTTACCGGCCTTGGCCTTTTTTGGGATTTGGCTTTCCCGATCAACAAAAATTTGTGGACCAGTTCATACGTGGTTTATACCGGAGGACTTGCGCTCACCGTTTTTGGAATCACTTACTGGCTGGTGGATGTACAAAAAAGCAGGAAATGGATTACACCTTTTGCCGCTTATGGTGCCAATTGCCTGGCCGTTTACCTTGCCAGCGGCTTTGTCGCCTCATTATTGTGGTTTATTTCGGTAACTTCAGCAGGCGGGCAAATGCCACTCTACACCTGGGTTTATGAAAATATCTTCGCAAGCTGGCTTAGCCCAATTAATGCCTCGGCAGCTTTTGCAGTTACATTTATTTTGCTGTGGCTGATTCCGCTGATGGCGCTTTACAAGAGGAAGATTTTTATAAAGATTTAGTTGGATTGAAAATTCAGGGTTCCGGATCAATAAAAGGTCCGGATTCCTAAATCATTTTCGCGACAAATTTATTCTCCAAACTCCCTATCAAAGTGACTTAACTTAAGAAATTCACTTATTGATTTTTCCCTATCTCAAACTTTCATAATCATAATTTTCAAAACCTAATTTAAATCAATAAAAAAACTGATCAAATCGGCCTTTTTTATTGTGCTACTCTTATTGTTATTTCATAAACAATTAAAAATCTTATCTACTTTTGCCTTTTTTGAAATTGAGTTTTATCAGAGATAAATTCACATGAAAACCAGGAGAGATTTTATTAAGATTTCGGCGATGGGAGCCGTGGGAACAGCATTTGCCGGGGGAATTCTTTCGATGGCAAAAGGTGGTGATTCGCCTGCTGGCTTTAAACTTTCGCAGGATGGCTTTGCAAAATTGAAGCGCACCCCAACCTATTGCGAAATTTGTTTTTGGATGTGTGCCGGCTGGGCTTACACCGACGAAAGCGGCAAAATCGTAAAAATCACGGGCAACGAAAACGACCCTCACTGCAACGGAAGGCTTTGTCCACGCGGCACAGGAGGCGTTGGAATGTACAGCGATTCCGACAGGCTCAAAACGCCATTGATCAGGGTTACTGACGGCGATAAACAGACTTTCAGAGAAGCAAGCTGGGAAGAAGCCCTCGACCTCGTTGCAGGGAAAATGAAAGAAATCAAAGAAAAATATGGCCCCGAAAGTTTCGCTTTGTTCAATCATGGTTCAGCAGGACATCACCTGGGTTATCTTTTACAGGCTTATGGAAGCACCAATATTGTTGCACCATCTTACGCCCAATGCCGTGGTCCGCGTGAAGTTGGCTTTCAGGCTACTTTTGGCAGCGGAGTCGGTTCACCCGAACCTACTGATATCAGGGACACAAATTGCCTTGTGCTGATTGGTTCCCATCTTGGCGAAAACATGCACAACAGTCAGGTTCAGGAAATGTCGGATGCCATTGATAAAGGTGTAACCATCATCACGGTTGATCCGCGGTTTTCGACCGTTGCCAGCAAATCAAAATACTGGCTTCCCATTAAACCAGCCACCGACCTTGCACTGCTGCTGGCCTGGATCAACGTGATTATTACCGAAAAACTCTACGACCGCGATTACGTCGAAAAATATACAACCGGCCTCGACCAGCTTGCCAAACATGTCGAAAACATGACACCGGAATGGGCTTATGGAATTACGACCCTCAAACCTGACCTTATCCGCAAATCAGCGCGGGCAATGGCTGAAGCAGCGCCTTCGGTAATTATTCATCCGGGACGCCATGTAACGTGGTACGGTGATGATACCCAACGCTCCCGCGCAATGGCAATACTCAACGGGCTTTTGGGTTCGTGGGGCCGACGTGGCGGCTTTTATTTTAAAGAATCAAAATCAATTCCCGAGCATCCTCACCCACCATTTCCAAAACCAGCCTGGTCGTGGAAGGAAACCCTTAACGGGAAATATCCTCTTGCCGGACTTGCAGTTTCGAACGCTTTGATTGATGCATCCATTCCTTCGCCCGAAAATACACATCAAATCAAAGCCTGGCTGGTTGCCGGAACAAACCTTCCGTTAACCATGCCTCAAAAAGATACTTTACTCAAAGCCATGCAATCCATCGAATTTTTGGCTGTTGTCGATACCATGCCGATGGAAATTACCGGTTATGCTGATGTCATTCTTCCCGAGTGCACCTACCTCGAAAGATATGATGAGCTGAGAGCTTCGCCAAACCGTGAACCATTTATTGCGCTGCGCATGCCTGCTGCCGAGCCTGTGGGCGATACAAAACCTGCATGGTGGATTTCGAAACAACTTGGCGAAAGACTTGGGCTTGGCGCTTATTTTGATTATGAAGATTTTTCAGAAGTGATAGATTGGCAACTCAAACAGGTAGGTTCTTCACTTGAGGAAATGCAAAAAATTGGTGTTAAGAAATTTGAGAGGAAAAGCGGACCTCTTTATTTAGCCGATGGAGCAGATTATGAATTTCACACTTCAAGTGGAAAAATTGAGTTTTATTCGACCGAACTTGCTGCTGCCGGTTTTGATCCTATGCCCGTTTATACCCCGCATCCTGAACCGCCCGAAAGTTTTTACCGCCTCAATTACGGCCGTGCACCCATGCATACTTTCAGCCGGACTGCCAACAATCCAAATCTTCACGACCTTAAAAAGGAAAATGATGTATGGATAAATCCCAAAGTTGCCAAATTGTGGGGAATTAAGGCAGGGCAATACATCTGGTTGAAAAACCAGGATGGTGTAATCTCTGATTTCCCTGTAATGGTAAGGGTTACCGAACGTATTCGCTGGGATTCGGTGTACATGGTTCATGGCTTTGGCCATACCGACAAAAAACTCAGCCGTGCTTATGGCAGAGGTGCCAGCGATTCTGACCTGATAACCAAGGTGCAGATTGACCCCATCATGGGAGGCACCGGGATGAGAGGCAACTTTGTAACATTTTTAACTGAAGATCCGCAAAAGGAGGCTAAATCATGAGATATGCAATGGCCATTGATACCAGGAAATGCGTTGGGTGCAGCGATTGCGTCGTTGCCTGCCAAACCGAAAATAATGTGCCCATCGGGTATTGCCGCGATTGGGTAACCGAAACCGTTGACGGCAGTTATCCCAATGTCGAAATCGAATTGCGCTCGGAGCGCTGCAACCATTGCGATAATTCGCCCTGCGTTCGCTGCTGCCCTACCGGTGCCAGCCACATTGTTGAAGGCGGGGTAGTGCTTGTCACACCGCATAAATGTATCGGCTGCGGCGCCTGCATCCAGTCGTGCCCCTACGATGCCAGGTATTCGCATCCTGAAGGTTACGTTGACAAATGCACTTTTTGCAACCACCGCATCACCAAAGGCGAAAAACCAGCCTGCGTGGCGGTTTGCCCTACAAAATGTATGTATTTCGGCGACCTCGACGATCCCAACAGCGAAATTTCAAATGCTTTGAAAAACAGGAAACACAAGGTTCTGGCTCCCGAAGCAGGCACAAATCCTCATATTTTCTACCTGGTATAATTTTAAAATGATTAGAAAATGAAAGAAGAATTATTTATCAGCGGACGCGAAATTCCAAATATCGACCCTTACCTTCACATCTGGCACTGGCAAATCCCAATCTACCTTTTCTTAGGCGGTTTGGCAGCCGGAATCCTTTTCTTTGCCGGTCTTTACACCATTCTTGGCAAAGAAAAAGAAATGCAGGCAACCGTGAAATGGGCACCATTTATTGTTCCTTTTGCACTTGTTCTTGGATTGTTTATGCTTTTCCTCGACCTCAAACACAAACTTTACTTCTGGCAGCTCTACACCACCATAAGGCTTGAATCGCCAATGGGCTGGGGTGCCTGGGTATTGATGATTATTACCCCCATTTCGCTGGTATGGTGTGCCAGTTACATCCGCGAAGTATTTCCAAAATGGGATTGGAAATTTGAGTTTTTGAAAAAATTCGAGCTTTGGGTGATTGATAATCGCAAAATTGTTGCATGGCCCATGGTTATTTATGCCGTTATCCTGGGAATTTACACCGGAATTCTGCTCAGTGCATTTAATGCCAGACCACTTTGGAATACGGCCATTCTTGGACCTTTATTCCTGGTCTCGGGAATGTCGACCGGCGTTGCAACCATCATGTGGATTTCCAAAAGCCATGAAGAGCGCAAAATCCTTGGCCGCATCGATTTGCTGCTTATCGCTATCGAACTTTTCTTTATCACCCACATGATTATGGGCGCTCTGGCGGGTTCACAGGTGATGATTCAGGCAGCGCAATTATTCCTTGGCGGAGAATTTACGGTTTCGTTCTGGGCATTTGTAATTGTCCTTGGCTTGATTTTCCCGGCAATTCTCGAAATTCTTGAACTTTATGGCTACAAAATTCCTATTGCCATAACCTCCGTTTTGATCCTGCTTGGCGGACTAATCTTCAGATTTATCATGGTAGAGGCCGGACAATTAACCCGCTATTTATATTAATAATCCACTGATTTTAATATCATAAAAATCATCAAGAATATGGATAATTCGAAAAAATACTGGAATCCCTACTTTGGCGGAGTCATGCTGGGATTGCTTTTGCTGCTAACGATGTTTATAACCGGCCGTGGCCTTGGTGCCAGTGGAGCTGCAAAAAGTACGGTTGTTACCGCTGTTGATGTAGTTGCTCCTGCCCATGCCGAAAAATCGGCTTATTACAGCAAATTTCTCAGTGATGATAAAAGCCCGATGAACGAATGGCTGGTTTTTGAAGTGATTGGAATTCTTGCCGGAGCTTTACTTTCAGGTGCATTGTCGGGAAGATTAAAATTTGTTGTTGAGCATTCGCCAAAAATTACCTCAAAAACCCGATTGATAATGGCTGCTTTAGGAGGTTTAGCTTTTGGACTTGGTTCTCAGTTTGCCCGGGGATGCACCAGTGGTGCTGCTCTGAGCGGGATGGCAACCCTTGCATTAGCAGGTTTTATTACCATGATGGCTATTTTTGGAACAGCCTATGTTTTTGCTTATTTTTTTAGAAAATTCTGGATTTAACTTTTAAAATTATAGAAATATGGGACCATTAATTCCTCTGAATATCATCGATCCAAGCTGGAACAATGTAATAGCGTTGATTGTTGGGATCGCATTTGGTTTTATCCTCGAATCGTCAGGTTTTTCTTCAAGCCGGAAATTAGCCGGTGTATTTTACGGATACGATTTTGTAGTGCTTAAAGTTTTCTTCACCGCGGCTATTACTGCAGCGGTTGGGCTATACTATTTCGCCTACATGGGATGGGTTGACATGAGCTTTGTTTACATCAATCCTACCTATGTTTCATCTGCCATTGTTGGCGGGGTTATCATGGGACTGGGCTTTATTATGGGTGGTTATTGCCCCGGAACAAGCTATTGTGCCGCAGCAATCGGTAAAATTGATGCCATCGTTTTTTCGGCTGCCATGCTGGTTGGTATTTTAATTTTTTCGGAATTTTATCCTTTGCTCGAAAGTTTCTACAACGCCAATTTCCTTGGAAACATTACGGTTTTTGAAACGCTTGGAATGACAGCCGGCTGGTTTTTGCTAATCCTTATTGTTATTGCCCTGGGTGCGTTTTATGTGACTTCATTAATTCAGGAAAAAGTAAAAAAAGTTGATTATTAAATTCTTTTGAAATGAATAAAACATACATCATTTTGGCTTCAGTGCTTGTATTACTTGGCATTGGACTGGTTTTTCTGAAAGCAAACACCAACAAGGATGAACTTAATCCCGAAAAATTACTTACCGAAATAAACGAAAATACCCGCTACATTTCGACCGATGAACTGGCTAAAAGAATTATCGAAAGCGACCCTTCGGTGCAACTTATCGATGTAAGACCAGCAAATGAAGCTGCGAAATTTATGTTGCAGGGAGCTATCAATATTCCGTTGACGAACCTTCTGAATGAAGATTCACAGGCTGTTTTTGGTCAGGATGGCAAAGACTTCATTTTTTATTCAAATGACGATATTTTTGCCAATCAGGCCTGGACGATAACCCGCAGGCTTGGTATAAAAAATCTTCATGTTTTAAAAGGCGGTCTGAATTACTGGGCCGAAACAATTTTACAACCCGTAGCACCTGCTGCAACCGAGCCTCAGGAAGCTTTTGATCTTTACCAGGCACGGCTTGGGGCAAGTCAGTTTTTTACCGGCGCTACTCTTGAAGTCAAAAAAAGTGAACCGCTTGAAAAGATTGATCTGAAACCAAAAACCAAAACAAAACAAGTTGAAGGTGGCTGCTAATCATTTGAAATCCTAAGAAAAAAATTATAATGAAAGAATTTTCCAACAACAAAGGACTAATCACTGCATCGGCAATTTTTGTTGCAATCATCATTATCGGGCTGCTCACCACGCGCAAACCCGAAATCGAATACCGGTTTACACCCGGGCAAACCATCGAAGCACTTCAAAACCTCAACTATTTTATTTCGCCTGTTGAAGTTGCCAAATCAGCGAAAGCTAATGATAATCAGTTTGTTTATATCGATTTAAGGAGTCCTTACGATTTTAATAAGGGAAATATTCAGGGTTCAGTAAATATTCCCGCAAACCGGATTCTGGAAAAAGAAAGTCTCAGCTTTTTTGAGGCTCTTGCCGCACGATCTGCAACAGTCGTCATCTATGATGCTGATCAATCGCTGGCTACCGGTCCATGGATGCTTTTATTGCAACTGGGCTTCAACAATGTAAAAATAATGCAGGGTGGCTGGAACATTTACTCAGCCTTTAATCAACAAAACCCAACGCAGTATCCCGGCCTTTCTGCCGAAACTCCCAAATACGATTATGCTGCCATAAACGCCGCCAAAGGTAAAAGCATGACCACAGAAACTTCAACAGAGAAAAAGGAAGAAATTGTTCCAAAGAAAAAAGTAAAAACTGCCCAGGTTGAAGGAGGTTGCTAGTTTTTGCCTTAACTGATTCATTTTGTGTATCCCGGGTTTCCTTTCCTGCTTTTTTTCGTTTTCGTTGTTTAGAATGCTAACTTTGGCGCCTGTTAACGAATAGATTGAGA
>CAYOWJ010000127.1:0-10122 GCA_964407625.1 uncultured Lentimicrobiaceae bacterium | reverse complement strand
TTATTGAAGCACTTTTCGACTTCATTTGCTTTTATTAAATCAGCTATTTCCCAATAGTCACAATTACTCGATACCTGGTATTTCTTTTATCAAATAACAATCACAAGGTTTGAAATGGTACTTTTGCCATCTCAAAAATTTCAAAAATGAAAATACATCAAATCAGTTCTAAACTACTCGATTTTGAAGATATCGAACGAATCATCAAAGAAGATTATAAACTCGAACTTTCGGAAGAGGCTGTTGCCAAAATTGTGAAATGCCGCGAATACCTCGACAATAAAATGGCCGGAAATGACGATCCCATTTATGGGATTAACACCGGTTTCGGAGCGCTGCATGATGTACGGATCTCGCGTGAAGACCTGAGCAAATTACAGGAAAACCTGGTGATGTCGCACGCCTGCGGCACCGGTGATGAAGCGCCTCAGGAAATCGTTAAACTGATGATCCTGCTAAAAATCCATGCCCTTTCCTATGGCCACTCGGGCGTTCAGCTTTCAACTGTTCAACGCTTAATAGATTTCTTTAATCACGACATTATTCCGGTGGTTTACCAGCTCGGCTCGCTCGGAGCTTCCGGCGACCTGGCACCATTGGCACACATGAGCCTACCACTGCTCGGCATGGGTGAAGTTTATTTTGAAGGGAAAAAACTGCCAACCTCCGAAGTTTATAAAACGTTGGGCTGGCAGCCGGTTCAACTGCTTTCAAAAGAAGGCCTTGCTCTGCTTAACGGCACCCAGTTTATGGGAGCTTACGGCATTTATTTATGCCTTCACGTTTTTAAATTGTCCCGTCTGGCGGATATCATCGGCGCTTTGTCACTGGATGCTTTCGACGGACGTATCGAGCCTTTCCATGATCTGATCCAGCAAATCCGGCACCACAAAGGCCAGATTAAAACAGCACGTCGCATCAGGAACATCATCGAAGGCAGCGAACTGATCAGCCGGCATAAAATTCACGTGCAGGATCCTTATTCCTTCCGCTGTATCCCACAGGTTCACGGGGCTTCCAAAGATTCGATTGATTATGTGGCCTACGTTTTCAGGATGGAGATAAACGCAGTTACCGATAATCCCACCATTTTCCCGGATGAAGACCTCATTATTTCGGCAGGGAATTTTCATGGACAGCCGCTGGCACTGGCTTTAGATAACCTCTGCATCGCCATGGCCGAACTGGGAAGCATCTCCGAACGCCGAACCTATCAGCTTCTCGAAGGTAAACGTGGGTTGCCACATTTTTTGGTCGCAAATCCCGGTTTGAATTCCGGTTTTATGATACCGCAATATACCGCCGCATCCATCGTAAACCAGAACAAACAACTCTGTACACCGGCTTCGGTTGATACCATCGAATCGTCGCAGGGACAGGAAGATCATGTGAGCATGGGCGCAAATGCTGCCACCAAAGCTTACCGTGTTTTGGAAAACCTCGAACGCATCCTGGCCATCGAATTATTCAATGCTGCCCAGGCTTTGGACTTCCGCCGTCCTGCAAAGTCGTCGCCTTACATCGAAAACTTCGTTTCAAAATTTCGTGAAAAAGTTAAGTTTATCGAAAACGACAAGGTGATGTATGAGGATATGAAGGCGGCCGTTTGCTTTTTACAGGAAGTTGATTTTGAATTGCCTGGTGAGGATGTGAAAAAATACATCATGTAAGGCGTTTGGGCTTTTTACGATTTTCAGATCAGAGCCTTTTTCAGACTTTGCAGGAAAACAATTTTCTACGGTTTTCTATTAAATTTGATATTTTTTCCAGAGGTTAAACCTTTTCGAGCAATGCCGCGGCAATCTTCAAATCGGATGAGGTGGTAATTTTTATATTTTCGGTATTACCTTCAAAAAGATGAACCTCATTTCCGGCTGCTTCGAAAACTGACGCATCATCGGTAAATAAAGGATTGTAAGGTTTTTGATAAGCTTTTTTAATAAGATCACCTCTAAAGGTTTGCGGAGTTTGGATCAGGTAAAAATTCCGGCGGTCAACCGGTCGGTTTTGCCCTTCAAAAACTTCCCTGAGCGATTCTTTAACTGGAACTGCAGGTATCGCATTGCCAAATTCAGCAGCCAGCTCAAAAGATTTGCCGATGGTGGCGTTGCTCACCAAAGGTCTGACTCCGTCATGAATGGCGACAAGCCAGGTATCGTCGATTTTTTCGAGTCCATTTTTTACCGAATCATACCTTTCGGCACCACCGGGTATAATCTGATGCGGAATTAAAAACCTGTGCTGTGAACAAAGCAAATTCCAGGTTTCGATATGTTCGAAAGGCAAAACCAGGATCATGTAAATTTTGGGATCAAAACTGAAAAACCTGTGCATGGTGTGCATCAGAACAGGTTTCCCTGAAAGCTGCAGAAATTGCTTTGGAATATCACCGCCCATCCGCTTTCCGCTGCCTCCTGCAACGATTACCACTGCTTTTTGCACGAATGTTTTTGTCATAACAACCACATCTTTAAAAGGAAAAAAGCTGCTTTTGGCAGCTCTTCTCATATTTTGTTACAAAATAATATCAAATAATCAACATGGCGTCACCATACGAGAAGAAGGTGTATTTTTCTTTAATGGCCTCTTTATAAGCTTTCATCAGGAGGTCGTATCCCGCAAAAGCTGCAACCATCATCATCATGCTCGACATGGGCAGGTGAAGGTTTGTGATCATCGAATCGGCAAGGCTGAATTCGTAAGGAGGAAATATAAATTTGTTGGTCCATCCTGTAAAAGGCTTGATTCTTCCCGAAATCGTAAGCGACGATTCCAAGGCCTTCATCGAAGTTGTTCCCACGGCACAAACTCTGTGTCGGTTATCTTTAGCTTCGTTAACAATCTTAACACAGGCTTCGTTGATGTACAATTCTTCTGAATCCATTTTATGTTTTGAAAGATCTTCCACTTCGATCTGTCTGAAATTTCCAAGGCCGGCATGCAGGGTAACCTCGGCAAAGTGAACACCAAGAAGTTCGAGGCGTTTCATCAATTCCCTGCTAAAATGAAGTCCGGCAGTTGGCGCGGCAACAGCACCTTCATGTTTTGCATAAATTGTCTGATACCAGGCTTCATCTTCGGGCTGTATTGGGCGCTGGATGGTTTTTGGGAGTGGCGTTGTTCCAAGGCTTTGTAAAGTCTTCTTAAATTCTGAATAAGGTCCGTCGTATAAAAACCGTAAGGTCCGGCCACGGGAGGTGGTGTTATCAATAACTTCGGCAACAAGCGCATCGTCATCACCGAAATAAAGTTTGTTTCCAATTCTGATTTTTCGTGCAGGATCAACCAAAACATCCCATAACCGGGATTCCTGATTCAGTTCACGCAACAGAAAAACTTCAATTTTGGCGCCGGTTTTTTCTTTTGTGCCATATAAACGGGCCGGAAAAACCTTAGTGTTGTTGAGGACGAAAGTATCGCCATCATTAAAATACTCCAGAAGATCGGTAAAGATTTTATGTTCGATGGTTCCTTTTTTACGGTCCAAAACAATCATTTTGCAATGATCACGGTCGTCAGATGGATGGTGAGCAATCAGCTCTGTTGGTAGGTTGAATCTGAATTGAGATAGTTTCATAGTTTTTTGTTAATCCAAGTTTCGAAAATTTTTTTCAAGGGGATGCAAAAGTAATTCATTAATAACTCAAAGTCAAGCATTTTCAGGATTTATCTCAGATTTGTAAATTTTTGTAAGGTAAACAAACGTTGATTTATCAAAAGAAAAAACATTCAATAAATACCTGATTATCTTCATAATAAGATTAATACCTGAAACATTTTACATTTTATATTCACTGGCATTGCTAAAAACAAATTTTTGCCATCGTCAAAAATTCCTGGCAAACAGCAATGCTAATTATTCATTTGCCAGCCATCGCATAGGGTCGAGCAGTGTTTTTCCTTTCCAGATTTCGAAATGCAATTCGGTTTTAAAATTTTCGTGGTCGGTAAAAATGGAGCCAATTTCTTCTTTGGTTTTCACTGTCGCGCCCTTTTTTACGAAAACCTCATCGAGATTTGAATACACTGTTAAATAATCGCCATGCCTGATGATCACCACATTATTAAAATTTGGCACCGAAATTACGCGGGTGACTTCTCCATTAAAAACTGCGCGTGCATTAGCATTTTTTTGGCTGATAATATTGATGCCGTTATTTCTGATTTTAATTCCTTTCAGGTCGGGATGTTCCTGCTCGCCGAAACCCGACGACACCACACCGCGCTCTGATGGCCACGGAAGGCGTCCCTGATTTAACGAGAAATTGTTCGAAACGATTTCTTCGGCAGGCGTCAGGTTCAGCTCGGTTTTTGAATTGGTGACACTGCCCGTGACTGAACTGGCAATATCTTCAGCAATAATTTGTTCGATCCTGTTTTTGAGTTCGTTGGCTTTTTTTTGATAATTTGCCTGGCTTTTGATTAATTCCTTTTCCTGCTTTTTTAAATTTGCGATGGTTCCCTTTTTCAGCTCTTTTTCGTATTGCAATTGTTCCGACTCATCGTTTAGTGTAGCCAACAATGCATCGTTTTCGGCGACCTTAATTTCCAGGATTCCAACCTTAACGCTGTATTCTTTTGTCGCGGCTTCGATAAGCGCAATTTGCTTTTTGCGATGGCTCGAATATTCGCGATAAAAACTTAAACGCTGATAAGCCTGGTTAAAATCCTCGGCAGCAAGCACATAAACCATTCGCTGATAAATGTTATCATTTTTGTAGGCTGAATAGACCATCCGGGCATATTCATCTTTTAACAATCCAATTTCGGTGGATGATTTATCGATTTGTTTCAACATCATAAAAACAGAATCATTCAATATTGCCTGTTCTTTTCGATAATTTTGAAGGAGTTTTTCCCTTTTCGAAATTTTGTTGTTGAGCAGGGCAAGCTCGCTTAACGTCGTGTTTTTCGAATTGCGTGTATCTTCGAGCAATCCATTGGTGTACTCGATGGCTTTTTCGAGTTGTTGCTTTTCGCTCTCAAGTTCATTTTTATGGCTCTGAGCCAAAACCAGATTTTGAAAAACAATACAAAGAAAAGCCGTTATAAAAATTACAACTGTATTAAATTTTGGATGCGGCATTGGCCAAAGTTAATATGAACTAATTAACCGGTGAATATTTTTCCGGAATTTTAAAGGGAAAATTTACCGGTCCATTCAACTGTATTTTCGAGTAGTCAACTTTAACCTTGACCGGGACATCGGCTTCTACTTGGTAAACTATTTTGAAAGGAAACAATTGCCCTTCTACACTTTCGAATTCAGAATATGATGCGGTAAGTTTTTTACTGTTTCGGGTAAGTTCCTTTAGCTTAATCTGGTTAATTTTAAAAGTCTGCGGATCGAGCCAGATTGACTGAAGAAAAACCCTTTCGGCATCGCTCAAATTTCGCACATGTTTTTTAAGCTTCTGCCGTCCGGTGGTAGTGAGTTTATATTGTTTATTATCAACGGATGCTTTAAATACAGCGCTATCGTAATATTCGAAATCATTCCCTAAAATTATCGATTGCAGAACGCCAAAATCGACGTTGGTCTTGAGGAAATTATTTACAAAATCGTAATCACCTACAAAGTACTTTTTATTGATGCGGTCGAGAAATTTAACGGAGTCAAGGGTGATGAGCATTCTGGCCATTTCGATGCCCAGATCCTGGGTAAAGATAACCCAGATGGCGCTATCTTTTACAATATTTACCTGTCCTTTAAACTCAAAAGGTTTTCGTTTAACGAGGTATTCGATGTTGAATTTTGCCGAAAATGTATTGAATTTAAATTGGTTCTCCTGCAATTTTCCAAACAGATATCCTTCGCCTTCATCTTTGATAGGCCCTTTAATAAGGTTTCGGTTACTCTGGCATGAAATAAAACCTGAAACCATCAACACCATCAGCAAAAGCTGTAAATAATATTTTGGCGCCCTGAAAATATTGAGGTATGATGTTTTGATTTTGAACCCCATTATTCGTAAAGTTTTTTATCTCTGATTTTTTTATCCAAAAATTCGGAAGCTTCACCTCCGGCCTGCTTAGCTTTCTGCCAATAATCGAAAGCATCATTTTTTCTGTTCAACCGATAAAGTACGTCACCATAATGCTCAAGCTCAACGGCACTGTCGGCTTCTTCGTTATCGATGGCTTTTTTAATCCACTTTTCGGCTTCTTCATATTCGCCAAGTTTGTACAACACCCAGCCAAAAGTATCCTGAAATGAAGGATTATCGGGCGAAAGCTCCGTTGCTTTTCGTGCCATCTCTCTTGCTTTATCAAGTTTTTCGTTGCGAAGCGACAAATAATAGCTGTAATTATTCAGCACATAGGCGTCGTCAGGCTTTATGCGGAGCGCTTTATCGTAAGCATCATCAGATTTTTTGTGGTCTTTAAGCTGATTGTAAACATCGCCCAGTGAGCTGTAAAACTGGGCCAACAGTAAATCGTTGTCAACAACCACTAAAACACCGCTTTCGAACGATTTGAGAGCCAGTTCATAGTTTTTTAACTGCATATTGGCGAAACCATTAAACAGGAAAGGCAGCGGTTGCATCGGAAAAAGTTGTATTGCGATCTGGCTGGTTTGGTTGAGTTGATCGAATTTTTTCATTTCATTTTCGATAAACATCATCTGCTCCCAGATTGCGTAATTGCTGCTGTCGTATTTGAGTGCTTTTGAAAACGTGCTGTGTGCTTCTTCAAACTGCTCATTGCGATAAAGCAGATCTCCATAAATTGATAATGCTTTTGGGTCGTCGGGATGGGTTTTTACCAAAATCTCCGACAATTCATAAGCCTGCTCCTTTTTATCGTTATAAAACTGATCGATGCTGTAATAGGAAAGTAAGATTTGAATTTTTGTCTGAAGGTCGAGTGCCGGATTTGCGAAGCCTTTTTTAAGTTCTTCGAAAGCCTTTTGTTCGTCGCCATTTTTGCGGTAAAAATCTGACAATGAAATCCGGATGTATGGATTTTCAGGATCGACCAACGCGATTTTTTCATAAATTTTCAACGCTTCCTTATCATTTCCTTCCGACATATAGCTTTCGGCAAGAATCTGCAAATATCTGCTGTTGTCAGGATTTGCATTGACCAGCTTCTGAATTTCTTCGATAGCTTTGGCTGGCTTATTTATGCTCTGGTAGAGCTTTTGTTTTTGAATGGAAATTTCTTCACTAACCCCGATCAATGATTCGATTTTATCATAAACCACAATCGCTTCTTTATAATCTTCGATGATAATGTAAGAGAGAGCCAGGTCGAAATAATAATCCACTTTATCGGGGTAAAGTTCAGTCAGCTTTTTGAATACATCCACAACTTTATCATATTGCCGTGAAAACCGGTAAAGATCAGCCAGCAACAACTGATACCAGACATTTTCGGGAGCTATCCTGACGGCATTTTCCATGAGCAGAACAGCATCTTCAATGCGAACCTGGCTCATGTAAATACGGGCAAGCTCATACATCGAAGCATCGTGGTTGGGATCGATTTCGAGAACTCTTTTAAAGAGAACCTCGGCCTTATCAGTGTTTCCAAGAATTCTTTCCTTGTTGGCATCCAAAAATAAGGACTTCCTGTTTAAGAGGTCGTTTTCGGTGAGTGCTGCCTTTGTTTTTTGTTTCTTCTGCGCATAGAGTGATTCAGGTGAAGTAATACTTCCAAAAAGAACCGCCAAAAGCACCATGAAAATTGTATGCCTTTTTATCATTTTTAAAATCATATCCAGATTTATCAGGTTTACAAAACACCTGCCGGGGTTGATAATTGTATGTTTTTTCTTTTTTAACATAAGTTAAGATTGAATTTCAATGGCTTATGCCATGAGTTTTAACCAATGAATTTAACAATTTTGGAGGAATTAAGTTAATGATAAGCTACTTATTTCCGGTATGACCAAATCCTCCAGCCCCGCGATGTGTTTGCTCAAGTACTTCAACTTCGTGCCATTCGGCCTTTTCAACCCTGGCAATAATCATTTGGGCAATTCTTTCACCATCGTTGATTATAAAATCGTCGTTCGAGAGATTAACCATGATTATTTTGATTTCACCACGATAATCGGCGTCAATGGTACCGGGCGTGTTGAGCAGGGTAATTCCTTTTTTGATGGCCAGTCCGCTCCGCGGCCGTATCTGGGCTTCGAAACCTTCGGGAAGTTCGATAAAAAGACCCGTGGGTACGAGGTATCTTTCGAGCGACTTTAAAACCACAGGAGAATCAAGGTTTGCCCGCAGATCCATCCCGGCCGAAGCCCCGGTTTCATAAGCCGGCAGCGTATGTTTTGAAGCATTTACAATCTTAATAATCATTTGCAAAAATTTTTGCAAAAATAGTTGGTTCAGGTATTCTTTTACTTAAAAGTTTGAAAAAGTAAAAAGTCATCAGAACTATATGATGATTTTAACATTCAACATAAATTTGTCCTTTGAGATTTGAGATTTGTTTTTTAACCTCTTCCTCTTCGGGTAATTCCCCTGATCAATCCACCCAGTGTATCTTTTTCGAGTTTAAAAATTATCACAAGATAAAGCAGCACAAATCCCGAATTAACAAAATGCTTAATCATCGCCGAAGGAAACGGGATGTTTTCGCTGATCAGATAGAAACCAACCGGTATTGCCAGGTACAAAAGGAACTTCCAGATATTGTAAGGCACCGGAAAATGCTTCTGACCCAGAAAATAGGAAAGTACCATCATCACGAAATAGGAAAGAAAAACTGCCCAGGCCGAGCCGTAATAACCAAAAGCAGGAATAAAAATAAAATTGAGGATGATATTCAGTACCGCGCCGATCACCGAAATAATGGCCCCATAAATGGTTTGATTGGAAAGCTTGTACCAGATCGATAAATTGAAATAAACGCCCAGAAACAGGTTGCCCATCAATAAAACAGGAATAACTGATGCTCCCTCGCGGTAATCGACACCAATAAAACCAATTACAATGTCGATAAACATCATGGTTACAAGAAAAATCAATGCAACGAAAATGGTGAAAAAATTAAGCACATCGGCGTAAAGCTTTTTCGAGCCTTCCTTTCCTGATTCAGAAAAGAAAAATGGCTCGGCGGCATACCTGAAAGTCTGGACAAACAGGGTCATGATGATCGAAATTTTATAACAGGCGCCATAAATCCCTAACTGCGACATCACATCCGTGCCTTTGGGCAATAATCGTGGCAACATGATTTTATCAATCGAAAGATTTACCGATCCGGCAATTCCGACCACCAACAGTGGCCAGGTGTAACCAATCATTCGTTTCCAGAGTTCGGTGCTAAACCTGATGCTTCTGAGCGGAATATCCGGAACCAGCAAAATGAGCGTCAGAAGCGAAGTAACGAGGTAAGAAATAATGATGTAACCAATCAGGTAGTCAGGGTTAAAAAAACTGTTGACGATTTCCGCTAAAATTCCGGTACCATAATTTTTTACAATAAAAGGGCAGAGCAGCACAAAAAACAGGTTGAGCAAAATATTACTCCCGATATTGACCAGTTTGATCACGGCAAACCTCAATGCCTTGTTTTGCTGCCGGAGCCTCGCAAAAGGTATCGCTGCAACCGCATCAAGCGCCAGCGTAAAAGCAAAATAAACAATGTATTCTTCATGGCCGATGTAGCCCATCCATTCGGTGATGGACTGCGTATTTATTAAAACCACAACCACAAACAAGATCGACGTAAACAGCAGCGAAACTATTGCGGTATGATAAACCAGCGGTTTGTCCTTTTCACTCTCCGAATACCTGAAAAAAGTAGTTTCCATGCCGTAAGTAAGGATGACCCACAAGATAGAAACATAAGCCAGCATCTCGGTAACGATGCCGTATTCCGAAGTTATCAGCACCCGTGTGTACAGTGGAACCAAAAGGTAGTTAAGCAACCTCCCGACGATGCTGCTTAGCCCGTAAATGGCAGCTTGTCCGGCTAATTTTTTGAGTGGATTCAAATCATTAAATTTGTCGCAAAAGTAGGAAAATTCAGGAAGGAAGGGAAGGGTGGAAAAATGGAAGAATGGAAAAATTTGACAATTTGAAAATTCGGCAATTCGACAATGAAAAGATTGGAAAAATGGAAGAATGGAAAAATTTGACAATTTGAAAATTCGGCAATTCGACA
>CAYOWJ010000126.1:1428-10132 GCA_964407625.1 uncultured Lentimicrobiaceae bacterium | reverse complement strand
ACCGAATCGCAAGGTACAACTGATGCCTGGGATGAGGTATCGGCGAAAGCCATAAATTCGTCAACAACAATCTGGTTAGAGGCAAGCTTGAATGAACCTTTGAGTTTGCCGTTTTCGTTCATCGCATAATCAAGTAAATTTCCAAGATAGCCATCGAGCACGAAATCAGATTTGCCGTATTGGGCCGTAAACTTCTCGAGCCAGATTTTGTCCTGTTTAAACCTGAAATCACCCTTTGAAATAAAAAAAGGCATAGGGAACAATTCGCTGCGAAGGGTGATCGCGTTCATCTTCAAAAAACCCTTATTATCCAGACTTGCATATCGTCCTGCGGTGGCGTCGCTCTGCTTTCCTTTGAGGGCAAATCCTGCTTCGATGGATCCGTTAACATCGTAGCCTTTCATGGCAAAAACCTGGTAAATTTTTCCTAAGTCAAAAATGCCGTTTGCCGTAATGTCGTATTTAACGTCCATGATGTTCTGCAGCGAAGCTGTGATGCTAAATTGTTTGCCTTCAAATTCGAAGGTAAAGGGATTTATCTCGATTTTGGCGTCGCGCGGGTCATCGGTGGGAATGGTGACTTTGGTGTGAACATCGATATTCTGAACGGGATTGGGATAATAGGAAGTTTTGATAAACACATCATCAAAGACCAAAGTCGAATTTGTTATCGGAAACTGCTTATCTGATTTTGAATAAGTTCCTTTGGTGTCGATGGTAAGCTTCATCAACCCTGATATTTCCAATCCTTCCATCGGAACAACCTTTTTTATGTCGGCAAGGTTACATTCGGATGTCAGGTTTGCGATCACGAGCAATTCATCCACGCCGCTGGTTTCGACAAACCCGTGGATAAAATTATCCAGAAATTTAGCATTCAGATCGGAAAGGCTAAACCGGATATTCTGGTAATTATGATCATCGCAGGCTAACGAAATTTTAAATCCCATATCTTTGATCGGTTCAGGCAAGGAGTCGTATTTAAAATAACCGTTTTTTAGCGAGGATTCAACGCTGAATTTCGGAATGCTCAGTATCACGGTGTCTTTGCGCAGGCTGTTTGGGTTGGGGCCTTCGGTATAATTTCCTTCAGCCAGTACATGAAGTTCGTATTGTCCTTTTGCCTCAAAACCTTTGATGCCGTATGCTTTTACCCATTTTTCGAGGTCAATTTCACTATCTAAACTTGCATAAATCCAGGGATTGTTGATGCCTTTAATTTTAACCACCGAGGTAAAATAATCTTTTTCGATGTTAAAATGCACCGAATCCATGTTTACGGTGAGGCTGTCGGGATTAAAACCCGGGATAACGGTCTGGAATTTTACGAACAGGTTTTCAACCGGAGCAGGAGCGCTCTCATGTTGGATAAACCCGTTTTTTACAGATAAATCCAGTTTAAGATCGGGCATAATATTGGTTTCGGAGATGTATTTTCCAGCCAGACTTGCTGTGATTTTGGCCTCGCCGGTGACAATCGTTTTTTCGAGCCAGGTGAGATATTCGGGAGGCATGGCTGTAAAAAGTTCCCGAAGGCCGGTGTTATCCGAAGTGAGCAGAAATTCCATATCGTAACCATTTTCAAGGAATTCAAAACGGCCAGTAAAGCGCACGGGAAGCTGGTTTATCTTCAGGTCATTCCTTTCAAAGAGAAAAGCCAGCGTACTGGTATTGATTTTTGTGATCAGATCGGCATCAATTTCTTTAGAGAGGAGGTAAGGAACTTTGTCGTAATAAAGGTCGAGCGATTTGATGTGTGCACGCGAGTTAAGATCGAAAACACTTTTACTAAGGTCGCCGCTACCAGTATAATCAAGGTTTTTTGCCTCCATTTGGAAAGCCAGCGAGCGATCGTTATAAATCAGCCGGGTATTCCGGATAATAATTTCGCTGATTTTAACTTCGGTGTCATCAGCGGCTGTGTCGGTCACAAGTTGCGTCGAATCAACTGTTTCGGCGCCTCCGTAAACATTGTAATTCGGGAGGCCATTTTCGTCAACCTGGACGTTGATAAACGCGTTTTCGAGAAAAATTTTATTAATCCTAATGGTTTGTCCAAAAAGACTTTTGAGATTTACGCCCAGTGAAATATCCTTTGCCGAAATCAGCGTATCATTTTTATAGGGTTCCGAACCTTTCATCAGGAAATCTTCCAGCGTAAGCGTTAACAAAGGGAAATGACGATAAAAGGATAGGTTCACATCTGAAAAATTCACTTCACCATTCAGATTTTTGTTGGCCAGATCTTTCACTTTTTTAACCATGCCATCCGTAAAAAAGAAAGGCACAATAAACAGCAACAGAAAGAATGATCCCACAATAATTCCTGAAACCTTTAGCGGTTTTCTAAACATCGCCCATTTAAAACTTTTAAATGAATTCATAAAATATTCCTGATTTTTGTTTTTTAACTTTTTTGTAAAATGTATGAGTACAGTTCAAGAACTGGTTAGTTTTGGGCTAAAGCCCGGTAACTGTCTGGTTTTCAATTGCCCCGACCTTAAGGTCGGGGCAATTTATGTCCGTGAATTTCAGGGCTTTAGCCACATTTTTTTAATTGTTGGTGCCTTTTTAGACCAGACTCAAATATCCAATGTCCAATTTCCAATATCCAATTCCAAAATTTAAGTACTCTAAGTACTTTAGGCACTCCAAGCACTTCCCCTACTCAACCTTCGCAAATCCTACCACGTAATTTTTGCCATATTTTTTGGCACATTTCGGGCAGGTGGTGTAATAAAAATAAACTTTCGATGCCTTCATGCCCCGGGATTCGGCAAAGCTGAACATTTCGGTGTACCAGTTTTTAGCTTCCTGATAAGGCCCTTCAAAAACCTTAGTTATGAATTTGCCCGAAAGTTTTACATGCTTCAACCCCGGAACCTCCTTCACAACCGGGATAAACTGATCACTAACCCAGGGTGTCGGATCCTCGGTAAGCATTATAAAGTCAGGATCGAGGGCATTGGCAGCATCAATTTTGCGCATCATTCTGGTTATAACCTGTCCCATGTTGAGCGGGATGTGAAAAAGGCAGGTTACTTTGCCGGTAGCAAAAAGTTTGTCAGTCCAGTCGAAGGTGCGATCCTGCCAGAGTGTTGTGTCAAATTTTGGACAACATTCGTCATTTTTTGAATTTACTTTTTCCATGATTTTAAATTTTAAATGCCACGCAAATTATAAAATATTATCGAATTCGTTGCCATTTTTCCTCATGTTTTTATTCGATGATGGCAACCCAGCCGCCGCCAGGAGCCATGCTTATCTTCATTTTGTCTGTCGAAGAAACCGTTTTATTCTCAACCTTTAAATCGGTGGCATCTTTACCGGCATTTGCTCCATCTTTGATGATTTTCATCTGGTGAAGACCCGCATCTAAAAATGAAAGATCAATTTCGATTTCGCGGGGCGTCCAGTCTGTCATGCCGCCAATGTACCATTTGCCGTCATTTTTCCGGGCTACGATAATATAATCGGCCACTTTAGCTGCCAAAACCTTTGTTTCGTCCCAGGTAGCCGGAACCTCTTTTAAAAACTCCATGCTTTCGGGTTCTTTGTAATAATTTGAAGGATTATCGGCAAGCATCTGAAGCGGACTTTCGTAAACCACATACATGGCCAACTGGTGGCAACGCGTGCCCTGGCTTGCAGGTTTGTCCCAGACCGGATGAAACTGTTTTTGAGTGCAGTTGATCATGGCGCCGGGCGTATAATCCATCGGGCCGGCCAACATGCGCGTAAACGGCAAGGTTACATTATGTTCGGGCGTTACCGTGCTTGCCCATTTGTTGTTTTCGAGGCCATGAACACCTTCGCGGGTCAGCACATTTGGGTAAGTCCGCCCAAAGCCTGTCGGTTTGTAGCTTCCGTGAAAATCGACTAAAAGCCGGCGTTTGGCTGCTTCGGCTGCAACTTTTTCGTAATAATTTACCATTTTCTGGTCGTCGCGCTGCATAAAGTCAACCTTGATACCTTTAACTCCCCATTTCTGAAACTGATCAAGGGCTTGCTCAAGCTGATTATCCAGCGTAAGCCAGACCACCCAAAGGATGATGCCAACATTTTTTTGCTCTGCGTATTTCAATAGTTCCGGCAAGTCGATGTCAGGATTTACTTTGAAAAGATCGTCGGTGGCCGACCAGCCTTCATCGAGGATGATGTAAGGAATTTTGTAAGCAGCGGCAAAATCGATGTAATATTTATAGGTGGCTGTGTTAAGGCCTGATTCAAAATCAACACCAGTAATATTCAACGCATTAAACCAGTCCCAGGCGACTTTTCCTGGCTGAATCCAGAAAAAATCGATGATCTTGTTAGGCGAAGCCAGGCGATAGACCAGGTCGCTCTCCACCAATGCGGCGTCGTTATTTGTGATCATCATCACACGCCACGGGAATGCCCGTGTGCCTTGCGTTTTGGCGATGTAAGCGGCAGGTTTTTCGACAATCACAGTCCGGTCGTTGGTTTGTTTTTCGAGGAGTGGATATGGTGGGAATTTTCCTCTGAAAGCGGCTTCCTGGCTTGTTGTTCCGGTGAGATACATTCCCGGATAATCCAAAAGGTCGGATTCGGTGATGGCGATCCTGATTCCATCTTCGCGGCAAACCAGCGCCGGTACACAGCACATCTGATCTTTGGTAATATTTTTTACGGCGAGAAAGGGGTATTGCCGCTCAGAATGGGTGAGAAAGCTTTTTTCTTCAGGAAAATAAACCGAATCGTTTTCCGAAAGGTTAAAACTAACAATTTCATCAACAATGGTGATTTCTTCTTTAAAACCGGTCATCCACCGATAAGCCACACCATCATTATAAACCCTGAAAATCAGGCTGTAATTTCCCTTGAAGTCGAGTTTTAGTTCGTTACAATGGTCGGCAATTTCAGCACGCTTTTCGCGGACAACCGGAAGAATCGTATCCCTAATTTCTGTTTTAGCTGATTTTTTCACCTTTGCATTTTTCCCCAGGGTTTCGCCATTGTCAAGTATCAGCGCTATTTCAGAAGGATGGATGATTTCCACGCCATCGAAAAAGACCGTGTAGGAAATGTCTTCTTCAATCAAAAACTTCAATAAAATCCGGCCATCCGGTGATGTAAGTTCATTATTCTGAGCCTTCAGCGAAAAGCTTGCGAGAACTATCATGATGATGAGAAAAATGATCGTTGAATTTTTCATATCCGACTTTGCTTGAAATTTCAAATGGCGGCTAAAATAAAGCTATTTCAGAAAAGGCAGGACGATTTTGGGAAGTTTTTTTTGATGAAATCGATTTGACCGGAGTATGGTTTTTAACATCGTTGGATGACTTTATCATTTTTCGGGCAGCAATTTTTGTGGAAAGAAAGTTAATAACTCTTCATTAGCCGGTTATGTGAATAGTTGCGATAATATTTTACATTTGCAACTCAAAAAAATCATTGAAATTATTCATTAAATTAAAGAAAACAATATGGAACAAAGAAATGCCAACTATGGCCTGGGAATGAGCGTAATCGGATCCATCTTTTTCATCTTTGGATTTGCTACCACATTCATTATTACCCTCAGTGGTAAGGTTAAAGATATTTTTGAGCTATCAGAGTTTGAGGCTCAGTTATTAAGTTTTTCGTTTTTTATCACCTACTTTTTTATTTCGATCCCGATCGGTTTGTACATTAAAAAAATTGGGTATAAAAGTGCGTTAATTGTTGGATTGCTGCTGATGGCCGCAGGAAGTTTCCTGTTTTTTCCGGCAGCAAGTGTTCCATCGTTTCCATTGTTTTTAACTGCAACTTTTGTGCTGGCTTCAGGCGTAGTTTTCCTGCAAACAGCAGCAAATCCTTATGTTACAGCTTTGGGTTCCGAAGAATCGGCAGGAGGCAGGCTTAACCTGGTTCAGGCTTTAAATTCGATCGCTACCATGGTTGCGCCCTGGATAATTGCTGTTTTTATTTTCAGAGAAACCAGTGAAATGCTCAGCGCCGTTGAGAAAGCTCAGACTGTTCAGATGCCTTTTATCCTGATGGGTGTGATCGTTGTGCTGGTTGCGGCCGCTATTTTTCTTACAAAATTGCCAAAAGTTGGTGGAGGTTCTGTCGAGAAACGTAAAAGCGTCTGGAAATATCCGCACATGCTGCTTGGCGCTCTTGGAATTTTCTTTTATGTTGGTGCCGAAGTTGGAACCGGCGGACTTATTCTGAATTATCTTAAAACTTCATCTTTGGATCTCTCGGTGGAAGAAGCCGGAAAATACGTTGCTATTTATTGGGGCGGCGCAATGATCGGTCGTTTTTTTGGTTCGATCATGCTTTCAAATATTGTTGATGCAACCCGGAAATATATGTATGTTGCCTTGGTTTTGGTTCTTGCTCTGGTTTCAGGATCCTTTGTAACCGGCTGGTCGTGGAATATCGGATTAATTTTTATGGTAGTTGCCGTTGTTAATTTTATTATGATGCAACTGGGAAAAGGAAATGCAGGTCGTTCGCTTGCAGTTTTTGCTTTGACTGCCGCTGCTCTCGCGCTCGTTACAGCATTTACAACAGGCGATATCGCCCTCTGGGCTGTGGTTTCGATCGGGATGTTCAACTCGATTATGTTCCCGAATATTTTTACGCTCGCCGTTAAAGACCTCGATCCGGGTGAACTCAGCACTGCATCAGGAATTATCAATACCCTCATTTTTGGTGGTGCAATTATCCCGTTAATTATGGGATCTATCGCCGATTCGGCAGGTTATTCCTACGCTTTTATTGTACCTGCCATTTGTTATCTCTACATTTTCTTTTATGCAGTTAAAGGAAGTAAATTACGTTCGGTTTAATAAAATTATTGACAAAAAAAATATGAAACAAGTAGCTTTAGGAATTGATATAGGCGGCACAAATACCGCCATTGGCGTGGTTGACAGAGATGGTAATGTGCTGTATGAAAAAAAACCACAGTTAACCACTCCGCAAAAAAAAGAAAATCCACAGGGTAGCGAAGTCAAATCGGAAGAACTGATGGCTGCGTTTATTAAGGATATTACCAGTGAAATTAAGTCGGCCATCGACACGGTGATGCAGATAAATCCTGACATCGAGGTTGTGGGCATTGGCATTGGCGCACCAAACGGCAATTATTACACAGGCACCATCGAATATGCGCCAAACCTTCCGTTTGTTGGTGTAATCAATTTCGCACAACGCATCCAGGCTGAATTTCCAAACCTGAAACATGTTAAACTCACCAACGACGCTAATGCTGCGGCTTTGGGAGAACTTGTCTATGGTGGCGGAAAAGGCATGAAAAATTTTGTGATGATTACCCTTGGAACCGGCCTTGGAAGCGGAATTATTGTAAATGGCGACCTTGTTTATGGTGCAGATGGTTTTGCCGGAGAAGTTGGTCACACAATTATCGAACCCGGTGGTCGTGTTTGTGGTTGTGGTGCTTTGGGACATCTTGAAGCTTATTGTTCTGCTACCGGAATGAAACGCACGGTTTATGAGCTTCTGGCAAAATATAATAATACCGAAAGTGTGCTGGCCGCTGTGCCTTACAACGAAATGACCTCCAAAATTGTGTTTGACGCAGCCGAAGCCGGCGACGCCCTCGCAAAAGAAGTTTTTGAGGTTACCGGTGAATTATTGGGCCGCGGACTTGCCGACACCGTACATCATCTCAGCCCCGAAGCAATCTTCTTGTTTGGAGGCCCGGTGGCTGCAGGCGAGTATATTTTCAAGCCTACCAAAGAAAGCATGGAACGCCATCTTCTTCCTATTTTCAGGAATAAAGTAAAGATTCTGCCTTCGGAATTAAAGGCAGGTTCGGCTGCAATTATTGGAGCCAGTGCTTTGGTTTGGAAAGAACTGGAGAAAAATTAATTTAAATATTAAACCTTTGAAAAGAGCAGTACTTAAACGGATTTCGTAAAGTGTACTGCTCTTTTTTTGTTGAGATTTATTTGGTAAGAGTTCCGAACCCTTGGAGGGTTCGGAACTCTCCGGAATCCTGAAAGCGATAAGTTTTAAATAAAAATCCAAAAATTGATTTTATGGTTAATAATTTTACCTTGCATCTGATCGATTACGCCATCATGGCCATCTATTTTGTTTTTGTCCTGGGCATAGGCTGGGCGCTTAAAAAGTACATGAAATCGAGTTCCCAGTTTTTGGAAGGCGGGAAATCGATCCCTTCCTGGATTACCGGATTGGCTTTTATCTCGGCAAATCTTGGAGCCTTGGAAGTATTTGGAATGGGAGCTTCTGGTGCCAAATACGGCCTGATGACCGCACATTTTTACCTTATCGGAGCCATTCCTGCCATGATTTTCCTGGCTTTGTTTATGATGCCGTTTTATTATGGTTCAAAAGCCAGGTCGGTGCCTGAATATCTTAAATTGAGGTTTGATGAGAAAACGCGTGGTTTCAATGCTTTTTCGTTTGCCATCATGACCGTTTTTGCTTCCGGCATTTCGATGTTTGCCTTAGCCCGGTTGATGGAAGTAATGCTTCACTGGAATTTTCACTACAGCATCATCGCCTCTGCCGTCATCGTGCTGGTTTACACCTATCTTGGCGGACTTAAATCGGCCATTTATAACGAGGTGCTTCAGTTTTTCCTGATTGTGGTTGGATTCCTGCCTCTGGTAATCATCGGTTTGCAGGATGTCGGCGGTTGGGAAGGACTCACACTTCAACTTAACGATGTTGCTGTAAGTAAAGGTTTTGAAGCCGGAAC
>CAYOWJ010000126.1:0-1328 GCA_964407625.1 uncultured Lentimicrobiaceae bacterium | reverse complement strand
ATCGGCACCGCCTACATTGCGGCAAACTTCAATAACATCATGGATTTCCTGCAACTCATCTTTGCCTTTGTAAATGCACCGCTGTTTGCAACCTTTATGCTTGGCATGTTCTGGAAGCGGACCACAGGCAACGCTGCTTTTGCAGGATTAATTGCCGGGACTGCCGCCGCCGCCTTGCATTACAGCCTTACCATCGCCGAAGGCAAAGGTGGCTGGCTTGCGCAACTGGTCGAATATCCCAGCGGGATGGCGCAGGGTTTCTGGACAGCCATTTATGCCTGGTCGGTTTGTTTTGTGCTCACAATCATCATATCATTATTTACCAAACAGCTAAAAACCGACAGCGATTTACGTGGCCTGGTTTATTCGCTTACCCCAAAAACCTATGATGAGCCTGGAATTCCCTGGTACGACAAGCCCGTGGTGATGGCTGTAATTATTGGCGCATTAAGTATTGCAATTACAATTTTAATCTGGTAGGAGGAAAATTATGGATATGGATATTAGATTTCCGATAGGACTGCTTTTTGTTATTTTAGGATTTATCCTTGCTGTTTTCGGGCTGTTTACGATGAACGATGCCGAACTTTATGCCCGTTCGCTTGGAAGAAATATAAACCTCTGGACTGGCCTTTTGATGCTGGTTTTTGGAGGGCTTATGCTGCTATCGACGCGCAAAAAGAAAAAGTAAACCATGCTTATTCTGATCGAAAATCCCCGCCCTTACTTGTTATCAGCGGGGATTTTTTGTGCCGGAATACTTCATGACTTTTTCGTTTATAATAGCAGTGCCCTGGAATCCGGATTCTCAGATAATTTTTACAGAGGAACCAGAACTGATTATTCAGGGTCAACACACCTGGGATTAAAGACATCTTATCACCGGAATATCCGAATAACCCTGTAACAAAACCAGGTTTCAGGTTTCCGATCGACGAATTTGTGATTAATCCGGGTATCATGCTGACAATATTTGGCTTAATTCAGTCAGCAAATGTTCTGATATTTTACTGGAATTGCTAATCATATGCGATTCATACAAAATGAGAGGTGGTGTAAACAACAAATTTGATAAAATCATCGAATGCATTTCCTAATTTTGTTGCCAGCATGAAAAAACTCAAACTCAGAGGTAAAGAAATAAGGCGGATCGGTTTGCACGACGACGCAGCAGTTTCGCTTGCCGTAAACCTGGCAGCCAAACACTTCAGGCATGACGATAAAGTTGAGGTTTTGGAAATCCTGAAAGAACTTATCCGGCAACCTGCCGATTTTGTCAAAAACCAATATTTTGCCGAACTTGCGCAGTTTCTTCAACCAAAGGAAAT
>CAYOWJ010000125.1:0-10142 GCA_964407625.1 uncultured Lentimicrobiaceae bacterium | reverse complement strand
GGCCAAATGTAGCGATGCGCATGCGTTTCAAACCTTTGTTAATTTTCATTTCGGTAATGCGGACGCTTGGGAAATCCTTCACTTTTTCCCAGTCGTGCAGGCGATCTTTTTTGTAGAGGCCATTGTCGGTGCCAATAAAAAGCTGGTCGCTGGATTTTTCGCGGTAAGCGATGGCGTTAACCGGATTATTTCCCAGGATTCCTTTTGGGTCGGCATTAGTCCAGGTGCGGCCACCGTTTTCGCTAAACCAGATGCGGAATTGTGGTGAAATTCCTGTAAAAGTAATCCAAACCCTGTCAGCATTCAAGGGGTCAACAGCAATGCCGGTGATAATGGCTAAGGTGTCGTTATCGTGATTTTCACCCGGATAACCAATTTTGGTGAAGTTGGTTTTGCCTTCTTCAGGTTTTATGCCGGTGGTGGTTTTGTAAAGCCCCGATTTGAGTTGCCAATCGCTGCCTGGGGGATTTTGCTGTCCGGCAGTTACAACATAAATAACCTTTGGATTTGATGCACAAACTGCAATTTCGGTAATTTGTCGCTTCCATCCGGCAGGTTCGGTTTTTCCAATATCCGAAACGGCTTCCCAGATTTCGGTAATTGGGGTGATGGTCGCTGGAGCTTCCAGTTTTCTTAAAAATAATTCGGTAAAGCCAAACAAGGGTTCGCCTGTTACCGGCAAGTTGACCATCGGAAAAGTTTTTGTAGAAATGACTACATCGCCTTTGTTGATAGGGTCTTTTGGAAGTTTTGGGGTTTCACCGGAGGTTTTTAAAGTACTGAAATTAAACCTGGCCAACGATTTATCGCCAGACGAAAAATAGGCATTATCCGGATTCCGGTCGTCGATGCGGGCGCTGTAACCGTCGCCACCCTGGATAAAATGCCATTTGTAGCCAAGTGTGTCGCAATAAACCAGAGTGCCGTCGTCCTGCGTGGCGATGATGGCTTTGGTTTCGTCAACTTCTGAATCATCGAAACTCCAGATTGTCGTTACTTCCAGGCCTTCGTTGCGATATTCCCAGCCGCTGGTCGATTTGTTGGGAAACGTTTTTACGCTTACTCCGCCATGATTTCCGCAAAACAACTTTGGATTGGCCACATTTGGCTGAAATTCGAGATCGTGAACATCAGCATGAAAGCCACCGCCGCAATAAACCGAGCGATAATCGAACGGAATGCTGTCGAGCTTTTCGGTGCCGATTACGCGGGTATGTCCATACATCAACATATCAGCATTAACGGGCGAAACTGCAATGGCAATCCAGCAATCGGCAAAATAATTTACTCCCGACGAAAACCTTGATTCGACAATCCTCCATTTTCCATCCTCAAATATGGCGATATGTCCGCCTTCGGATGTTTTGTTTTTTACCTTTTTTGTACCTATCAGGTAGGCGTAAAGTCGCTCCGGGTCAGCAGGTGTAACGGCAATATTGATCCGTTTTACAGCAAACGAGTCCGTCATATTTTGAAGATCAAGGCCTGTTTTGATGCCGGTTAAGCTTTTCCAGGTTTTTCCGCCGTTTTCCGAAATATAGATGTCGGTTCCACTGGCGTAAATAGTGTTTGCGTCATCGGATTTAAAGGCCAGTCCACGGAAATCTTCATTGTTTCCTTTTCCTGAAAAAACTTTTTGCCAGGTGACATTTGTTGCTGTTGCCGAATTGGTTCTGAAAATTCCCTGCGTAGTTGCGACAAAAATCTGGTCGGGATTCATAGGATTTATTTCCATTTTCCGGCACATGCCAAGGGTTTTAAAAGTTTCGATAAATCCTTCGGAGATGTTTTCCCAACTTTTCCCAAAATCTTTACTTCGGTAAATTCCATGCGTTGGAACCGGGTTGATGTGTGTCCAGTTTGGGCCACTGGCTGTCGAAAGTCCGCCATCAGCATAACCGGTGCAGATAAAAATTTCGTTACGGTTAAAAGGATTGATGCAAATATCGGCCACCGAAGTTGAAGGAAGAAAATCGGTGTTCACATTTTGCCAGTTCAGGCCGTCATCATCGCTGCGCCAAAGTCCGCCAAAAGAGGATGCAGCATAAGCCGTCTGGTTTTTGATGCCGTCGTAAAACGGATCGAAAGTGATGCGATGAATCTGCCCAACGCCGTGCATTTCAGAATTGTTTAAAAGGTTTGGCATTCCTGAAGGTCCCATACAACGCCAGTTATAGCCTTTTTCAGGGATGCTTTCCAAAATCTTTTCCCTGCTTTTTTTTGTAAATTGGGCTGCAGAAAATTCCGGTGTGGCAAAAAATGCGGCTGCTATTATCAAATTAATAAATAGTCGGATTTTATTCATTTTTCTAATCATTGATAAAAGGCCGAAATTAGTAAATTCCATGCACCAAATAAAAAACCCGGAGAGCTGATTTTGCTCAACTCATCCGGGAATTAAAGTGTGATGGCAATTAGGAACACTATATAAATCAAATAGCAGGTGGGAGTGTTCCTTCCCACAAGCCACGACCATAAGTTGCTACTCTGAGTTTGTTGATACTTTTGTTGATTTTCATTTCGGTGACCCGAACGTTGGGTAATTTGCCGAATTTTTGCCAGGGCGAGCCATTTTCCGACATATAAACACCGGCATCGGTTCCAATAAAAAGGCGGTCTTTTGTGCCTGCCTGGTAAATAATGGCATTCACCGGAATGTTGAATAGCGAATGACTCAGGTCAGCATTCACCCAATCGATGCCACCATTTTCTGAATGCCAGACCTTAAATTCATTCCAGTAGCCGGTATACGAAATCCAGATTCGGTTCGGGTTTCTGGGATCAACAGCAATTCCGGTGATAATGGCAAGTTCGGTGGAGCTGACTGTTTTGCCGGGGTGTAGTATTTCGGTAAATGTTGCAGGGCCGGTAGGATTTTGTGGGTTTGGAATGCCTTTGAATAAACATGATTGCAGTTGCCAGGCAGATGGGTCGTTTTGCTGGCCTCCGGTTACAACATAGGAAATTTCAGGATTTGAAGGACAAATGATTATTTCGGTAATCTGCCTTTTCCAGTCCTCGTTAATGGTTTGATGAATGTTTGAGTTTAATATCCAGAGTTGGTCGATGGTAGTTACTTCGGTAGGAATGTTTAACTGTCGTTCGAAGATTTCGGTAAAACCAAATATCATTTTGTTCGTTACCGGATGGTTAACCATTGGAAATGTTTTGGGTACCCGCACGTATGGAGCGCCTGTGTAAACAGGGTCAGGGGGTAGTTTATTCAATTCGGTATTTGTTGTGTAAGAAGTGCCTGACGACTTGAAACGATAAAATGAATTATTCCCGCCTGAATGAAATGCTAATGTAGGGTCGGCGTCATTGATTCTGGCCGAATAACCGTCACCACCTTTAATTTGCATCCATTTATTTGTTGGATTATTTCCCTGGTAAATGTTAGTTCCACAATCCTGGTTTGCGCTCATGGCAAAAGTTGAAAGTGCGTCGCCATCATCAAAAGCCCAAATTGTTGCAACCGAAAGTCCTTCGCTTTTGTAGCTCCAGCCCTGAACTGCCGGAGAGGCAGGAATGGTTTTTACACTAATGCCGCCATGATGCGCACAATAAAGTTTTGGGTTTCCTGATGTAACAGGTTGGAATTTCAGATCGTGAACATCAGCATGAAAACCGGAGCTGTTAAAATAGTCTGCTTTCTTTTCGAAAGGTAAAGCCGGATAATTATCGGTGCCCCAAACGATTGTATTTCCAAAATAAATTTGGTTGGCATTTACCTGAGAAACGGAAATTCCAAGATAACCACTAGTAAAAAGGTTTGTTCCTCCTCCTGAATTAAACTGACTATTGATCAATGTCCAACGTTCATGTTCAAAGATAAGGATTTTACAACCTTCGATATCGGCGCCATTTTCAGTTTTATAGCCTTCAGCGTAAGCGTACAACCTTTCAGGATTGGCAGGTGAAACGGTAATATTTATTCTTTTTACCGTGAAGTAAGGGTCGTTTTTAAAATTAAGGCCGGTTGCGGGGCCGGTGATTACTTGAAAAGTACTGCCACCATCTGTTGATCTGTAAATATCAATGCCACTGGCATAAACAATATTGGGATTGTTTGGTTTAAATGCAAGGCCTCTGAATTCTAAATCGTACATTACGTCTGCATCTAAAACAATGCTCCATCCCGGGTTAGCGGAAGTTGCATTCTGACATCTGTAAATTCCTCTTGTTGTAGCTACAAAAATCTGATCGGGATTATTCGGATTTATAACCATTCGCCGGCAGGTTCCTCCGTCAAAAAAGCCGGGTAAGAAACCTTCATTTATTGGATTCCAGCTTTTTCCTCCATCATTGCTGCGATACAAGCCGATGGTAAAAATTGGATTCGCATGATACCAGTTTGGGTCGTATTTCATCGAAAATCCATCATCGGCATAGCCAGTGCATACAAAAATCTGGTTGGGATTTTGAGGATTGATACAAACGTCGGCAACCGAGCAAAAGGGTAAAAGGTCAGTATTCAAGTTCGTCCAGCTATCCCCGTCGTTAATGGTTTTCCATAAACCTCCATATGAGGAGCAGGCATAGATGGTTCGGTTTGAAACACCATTATAGCCCGGATCGAAGGTTATCCGATGCATCTGACCTACTCCGTGCTGGTTGCCTGTGGCATTTGCAGGTATTCCGTTTGGGCCTAATGATGTCCATTGAGGAACAAATCCGGTAAGAAATCTCGAATCAGTTGATTTGACCAGATAGCTGTTTGTGTAAGAATTTATTGCATTAGCGGCTATTTGACAATCACCGTGAGGATATATCCTCTCGCCCCATGACATCATCATTCGTTCGACCTGATTGTAACTTGATCCTTCCTCAACAGTATCAGATGCAGGCCTAAGTTGTTTTGCCTGCATGGCTTGTTTGTAAAAATATTTTGCAGTACCCAGAACAGCGCTATCCTTTATTGGGATGTCCTTGGTAATCGGGGTACTGGTAAGCTGACTCTGATCCGGAACAGTCTGGTTGCAGCCAACGATAAGCGCAGCTAAAACTAATGTTGAAATTTTTAGAAAACTGTAATTTAAAAGTTTCATAATTATGAAGTTTAGGTTTATTAATTAAAAGGCTAAATATAGCACGAAATGAAAATGAAAGCAAATTTATTTTAAGGCGAAAAGGAATTATATATACTACGCATGTTTGGTCGTTTTTTGGCTTAACGCATGTGGTGTACAATAATTAGCATCTTAAATCCTGATCTCCAACAAATTGAAATGTTGTCATGCCAGCATTTTAACTTAGTGTCTTATTTTTGAAATTCATGTTTTTTTTGGCAGAAATCCAAAAAGTCAAGTTTGAAATGATAAGTTAAATCAAGGAATTATTTTAGTTTTGTCCCGATAGCTATCGGGATGTTATTTGCTATTTCTGGTTTATCCAGGTTAGGGTAAGAAGGTTTTGAAAGTCCGGGGTTTCAGATTTACGGTAATTGTGTGGAAAATGAAAACCTTATTTTTAAAGACCAACCTTAATACGAAAGCCAAAAAGCAAGAAAATTATGGACAACGAAGCATTAGTCTGTCTTTTAAATTACAGTTAACCTACTCAAAGTACGGAGCAAAAATTCATGCAATAAAAAACCCGGAGAGCCGATGTAACTCAGCTCATCCGGGACAAAAAAGTGGGGAAGGGAAATAAAAACATTTTTACTCAATTTGAAGGAGGGAGCGTGCATTCCCACAAACCACGGCCATAGGTAACTACCCTGAGTTTGTTGATGTTTTTGTTGATTTTCATTTCGGTGACCCGAACGTTGGGTAATTTGCCAAATTTTTTCCATGCCAGGCCATTTTCCGACACATAAACGCCGGCATCAGTTCCAATAAAAAGCCTGTCTTTGGTGCCTTCCTGATAAACTATTGCATTTACAGGGATGTTGAATAATTGTTGTCCTGGATCCGCATTTGTCCATGTTGAGCCTCCGTCACGCGAATGCCATACTTTAAACTGATCCCAGTAACCAGTGTAGGTTATCCAGATTCGGTTTGCATTTTGCGGGTCAACAGCAATTCCGGTAATAATGGCAAGATTTGTAGAACTCATGTTTTTGCCGGGATGAACTTTTTCGGCAAACACCATGGGGCCTGTGGGGTTGGTTGTATTGGTAGTGCCTTTAAAAAGGGTCGATTCAAGCTGCCAGGTTGCGGATGGCTCATTTTGCTGTCCGCCGGTAACCACATAATAAATGTCGGGATTTGAAGGGGCAATGGCAAGTTCGGTAATCTGTCGTTTCCAGGCTTCAGGAATGGATTGGTTGATGTTTGAGTTTATTTTCCAAAGCTCACCAATGGGTGTTGTGATGAGCGGAATATCCAATTGCCTTTCATAAACTTCGGCAAATCCAAAAACCATTTTCTTCGAGGAAGGATGGTTCACCATCGGAAAAGTTTTTGGAATCATCACAAACGGATCTCCTGTATTAGTGGGGTCGGGAGGTAATTTGTTCACCTCGGTATTTGTCGTATATGATAAACCTGACGATTTGAAACGGTAAAACGACTTATTTCCTGCCGAATGAAATGCTAAGGTCGGGTCAACATCATTAACCCTGGCCGAATAACCATCACCGCCTTTGACCTGTGTCCATTGGTTTGAGGTATTTTTGGGCTGATAAATGTTAGTCCCGCAATCCTGGTGAGCGGTCATGACAAAATCTGAGATCGACACACCATCATCAAAAGCCCACATGGTTGCAACCGATAGCCCATTGCTTTTGTAACTCCATCCCTGCACTGCCGGGGAAGATGGAATGGTTTTGACGCTGATACCTCCATGATGCGCACAATACAAAACCGGGTCTTCCAACGAAGCAGGCTGAAACTTCAGATCGTGGACATCTGCATGAAATCCTGAAGAGTTAAAATAATCTGCTTTCTTTTCAAAAGGTAAAGTCGGGTAATTATCGGTGCCCCAGACAATAGTATTTCCATAATAAATCTGGTTGGGATTTTTTGGAGAAACGGCAATTCCGAGGTAGCCGGAAGTAAATATATTTGTTCCGCCACCCGAATTATACTGACTGTGAATAACGTTCCACTTCTTGCCATCAAATAACAGGATTTTACATCCGTCAACGGCAGCGCCATTTTCATTCTTGTAGCCTTCAACATAAGCATAAAGGCTATCGGGGGCTGCCGGAGTAACCGTGATATTGATTCTTTTAACAGTGAAATTCGGGTCATCCCTTAAATCAATTCCCATTTTAGACCCAGTCATCGATTTCCATGTTCCATAGTCGCCATTGCTTTCCGATTTATAAATATCTGTTCCGCTGGCATAAACAACTTTCGGATTACCGGGTTTAAACTCAAGTCCTCTGAACTCGATGTCCTGGGTTTCATCTGCCTTTAATACTATTTCCCATCCCGGATTTTCCGATGTTGCTTTTTTACTCCTATAAACACCTCTTGTTGTTGCAACAAAAACATAGTCGGGAAAATCCGGATTAATGATAATCCGGCGGCAGGTTCCACCATCAACAAAACCGGGCAGAAAACCATTGTTAATTGGTTTCCAGATCGCTCCACCATTATCTGTACGATAAATTCCGATCGTAAAAACCGGGTTTGCATGATACCAGTTTGGATCGTATTTGGCAGCAAATCCATCATCAGCAATGCCTGTGGCAATAAAAATCTGGTCTGGATCTTTTGGATTAATGCAAACATCGGCTACCGAGCAAAAGGGTAAAAGGTCAGTATTGAGATTTTTCCAGTTATTCCCGTCATCGTTGGTCACCCACAATCCACCATAAGATGAACTAGAAAAGATTGTTTTGTTTTTCATGCCATTATATCCCGGATGAAAGGTAATCCTGTGCATTTGACCAACGCCGTGCTGGTTGCCGTTTGCGGCATAAGGCATTCCATTTGGGCCTAATGAAACCCAGTCAGGGATAAATACAGTCATGTCTTGCATGATTTCAGAATATTTATCATATTCGTAAACATAATTGTTCAATGCAATGGATGCTCTCTGGCAATCACCGTCAGGAAATAGCCGGTGCGACCATGTAAATGTCATCCTGTCGACCTGATTAAATGTTGAACCTTCTTCAAAGGTGTCTGATTTAGGTTTGTAGGCTTGTGCAAAAAGCTCTGCTGTTTTGTAAAAATTTTTTCCGTACTTGAGTAGACTGCTGTCTCCTTTAATAACTACTGTAGGGACTGGTGGAATCGGGGGACAGGAAGTTAATAAAATCAAAAACGAGCCGATGACAACAGCACTTAAAATGTAATATTTGATTCTCATAGGTTTGATTATTAGGTTCCTAAATTGATAATAATTGTAAAGATAGGTTAAAAGCAGGTCAAAATCCAAATAAATCTTGTTTGCTTTGTGGTTTTTCATGCTCAAAGTCGCGAAAAATAAGGCCTCCGTGATATCATTTAAATTTCCGGGAACAAATTTTATTAAAATTATGTACCGAAAGTTTTATAAAATGTAAGACTTGATAAATCCGGGCGAATATTGGATAAATCATCCGGATGGATGAAAGGATGAGACGCCGTTTTTTTTTCAGAAATATTATTCTGAAACGGCAAAAAAAACCGCATAAATTATTTGATTTTGTAAAAAATTGTATCTTTAAACATTCAAATTCGTTCACCATTGTATAGCATTGAAATGAAGTATTTTACATTCTATATATGTGCTTTTTATTAATTCACAAATTCATTAAAAAAATCCAATCACAATGGAAACAAAAAAGTCTGTTTTGATGCCATTACTGGCAGTTGTACTATGGCTGCTGGCAACCTGCCCTGCAATTTCGCAGGAAATTCACAACCCAAAGTCCCTAAAATCCTTTAGGGATAAAACTGAAAAGCATGTCCCTCAACAAAAGGACATGAAAACCTTTCAAACAAATCGCACTGATCTTCAAAATCCTGAAAATTGGAGTAAAATTGGAATTGGCAACAAGCCGGTTCTTAAACAAAACGAGTTATGGGGCACTGATGGGCTGGCCTTTCACCCGGATACAATAATTTCATTTGCCGATACTTACGGAAATTTCAAAGAGATTTTATTGTACGACGACAACCAAAACCTGATAAGCGAGGCAATTTTCGACTGGCAAAATAATGGTTGGGTTAATTTGGAGCGTTATTCCGGCACATACGATGTCAATGGAAATCTGCTAACAGTTCTCGGGCAGGTGTGGGATAACAACGCCTGGCTTAATAACGAATTAAGTACCTTCACTTATGATGCCAATGGAAATGAGTTAACCGAACTATACCAGTATTGGGAAGGAGGAAATTGGGTTAATTCCGAACTTACCATTAATACTTTTGATGGAAACGGAAACCAGTTAACCCGGTTAGGTCAACTTTGGGATATCGGTGCCTGGCTAAATTCATCATTTAGTACAATGACTTACGATGATAGTGGCAACCTACTGACTCTTTTGTGGCAAATCTGGGAAAGTGAAGTCTGGTTAAACAGTGATCTTTGGACCAAAACCTACACAACCAATGGACAGCTTTTAACAAATACAATGGTAGGTTGGGATGGCACTGGCTGGGGATTATTAATGTATCGCGACACTTTCACTTATGATGAAGCCGGCAATATGCTAACATACACAAACGAATCCGGAGATACCGGTACCTGGGTAAATTCCTATATGGAAACCTACACCTACGACGAAAATGGGAACTGGCTAACCTTATTGGTTCAATATTGGAGCGGGGCGTGGGATAACACTGATTTCGTTACACGAACTTATGATGCAAACGGCAAAGTTCTTACCAACCTTTACCAATATTGGGAAGGGGCCTGGACAAACGCAAGCCTTGGGGTTTTTACCTATGATGGTGACGGAAACCAGTTAAATGCACTGTATCAATTTTGGGATGGTGCCACATGGGCAAACAATATGAAAGTTGATTACGAATACCAGGCTGGTTTAATCATTGGTAATGCTTTTATGTGGGATGGTTCCGGTTGGGTAACTGGTGAATGGTTTGTAGAACTGGGTATTAACGATAGCGGCAATTACTTTCAGTTGTTTGGCAACATGGCCTCAACTGCTCAGGCATATTATTCTTCTTATCCTTTGAAAATCAATGACCCGGAAGTTTGCAAGCCTTCATTGATGGCCATTTATCCCAATCCTGCCTACG
>CAYOWJ010000124.1:0-10151 GCA_964407625.1 uncultured Lentimicrobiaceae bacterium | reverse complement strand
AAAGGATCTCGTCCTGCATCATTTCATAATCGCCCTTCAGGGCTTTTTCGAATGCAAGGTTTTTATGTGTGCTCTCTTTTGCGTAAATGGTATGGAATTTTACGCCCTGCATTTCGTAATAAGGTTGGAAATCGACAAAAGAGGTAACAACCCCGATGGAGCCAAAGCCAGCCGAAAGATTGTTATCGGCCATAATATGGTCGCAACCTGCAGCAAGGTAATAAGCTGCACTGGCAGCAGTATCGCACAATGCAACAACCGGTTTCGATTTTGAAGAAAGTAAGTTGGATAATGGAGGGATTGCATTAACCGATCCACCACCCGAATCAATATCCAGGATAATGGCTGATATTTTTTTTGAGGCCATCGCAGACGAAAAAATGGCTGCAATTTCTTCGGTGCCATAACTGCACATCGTTCCGTATTTCATCATCGTGCCCTTTACGGGGATGATGGCAACAGAACCTGCCGGGGCATCTTTGTAATTATCTGATTTTGTAACACCGGATCCTGCCGAAATAATGAAATCGAATTCGGCGCGTGTCTGGAAACCGACTGGTGCTCCTGAAATTAACGAAGCCACAAGGGAGCTGTGCGATAGCGCCGTTTGTGGCTCGATAGCCCACTGTCCGCGTAATACTTCGGAGAGAATGTGTGAAAAGTTCATTGCATCAGATTTAATCTGAGGCAATATTATATTGAGAAGTGTTCTAAATAAAGGACTTGCAGAAGCCGCTAAATGTCGAAACCTTCGCTAAAACCATCCGAAAAAGCACCACCGGTGGTTGTTACCATCGAGGCAACATAAAACGGTTCAACGTCGTGGATGGCATCAACGATTACGGTCCGCTGGTTCCTGCCCGATCCAGGAATGTTCATCTTGTACTGTAACCTGGCCGGCGATTCAACCGAGCCAACAAGCATTACCTTTTCGTTGTGATCTTCGAGCAGGAAGATGAAATCGCGCTGCTCCAGATCGGCAAACGTTTTGGCATTTGATTCTGATAGCTTTGGATTGATTAGCTTTACTTCAACATCATAGCCCTGGTCTTTGCGGGCTTCGATGCTTACATCTTCGGCAGTTGGCGTAAAGTAAATTTCGTCGAAATCTGAATTGTTTTTCAGTTCTACGCTCACCAGGCGATCGGAGTCCGGTGGTGATATTCTTTTAACCTTCGAGGTTAAAACAAATTTTACCCGGCACAAACCGGATAAATTAAAGCCTGAATTCTTTGAAATTTTCATAGGACAAATTGGGCATTTATGTGACGAAATAAATAATAAAATTTTCTTGTTTTGCACTCCAACATTCGTGAAGATTGCCGGTAAATGCTGTCAAAATTCACATCATCTTCGGTAATATTGTAAAGGCCTAAAAAATGATGTAAAATAACTTTTCGATGCACGCCTTTATCAATATTAAATACCAGGTACTTGTTAAGTTCGAGATAAAACCGGGATGTAATTTCATCTACTATTATCCGATTGTTATGATCAGATAAATAGTTTTTGTAAAGCACATTAAAATTCCGGTTGTATGGAAGTTGGATTTCGCACCACTCACCGCGCGGCCATCGTTGATTAAAATAAGCATAAACAAATTCCTTATCGTTAATCGAAAGAAATTTTTGCTGATCATGATTTGTAAGGCAGCTAAAAATAATATCGCCAAACTCATCTTTACGGTCGAACAAAAGAGGTTCCTCTTTATTGATACTTTTTTCGAGAAGATATTTTTTGAGGTACGGCTTAATCTTGAGCTTAACTGTTACGGGTGATGGCAATTCGGGAACGTTTTAATTTCCAGTCGCGGCAAGGCAAAGATAAAAAAATTGAATTTATCCGGTCTCATTAAACATAAAAAAAACGGAAGGAAGGGTTAAAACGGATGGATTTTTACACACACGCACGACACTGGAGACTTGTCTGTAACTACCAAAATTTTCGTGCAGGGGTGCAAGTAGTGCGCTTAATACTTATACCCGGTGAATATCAATACTTTAACAAAAAATAAACCGTACAAAAACGGGTATTCGTGCAAACAGTACGGATTCGTGCAAAATAGTACGAAAAACAGTCGGCTACAAGCCGCGCCAACAGCCTCATATGGTGGAACAGTATATTTGTGCGCACTGTTGCACGAATTTTTTCAGCATTTTTGATAAGTCTATTTTCACAATAAAGCGGTAATAAAAATAATAATATACTATATATCAGCCATTTATAAAATTTAGAAAAAGTTAGTGCAAAAAAAAACGGCCACGCTTTCGCGTGGCCGTTTTAAATTCGTGCAGAAAACAATCATCCATCAGGTCATATCCGAAATATCTTCCTGATGGCAGCAACAACCCTGGCAGCCTTCGTGATCAATCGCGAAGTCGGTTGGATTGTAGTAAGCTTTCACAAATTGATCTTCATCAACCAGGATCATCATGTTATCCTGGCGGCGCCAGATGGCGCCTGGTTCGATGTTTGCAACCTCGGTAAGGTTACGATAAAATACTGGCATTTGATTTCCTCCATGAGAAAACCCCGTAAAGGTTTGCTACAGTTTCAAGAAACTGCCGGAGCTTCACAGCATCCGGAACCTTTACGGGGTTTTCCCCTATATGGAGTTAACGTAATCAATTTATTCTTGAATTTTAGCACCACAAAGTAAAGGAAGAAAGATTTTAGAAGCAAACCAAATTACTGAGGTATTGGCCTTTTTTTAAGAATGAAATAGTAAATACTACCACCAAGACCCGAAATAGGATAATTATCCAAATATTCATATCCACGCAGATATAGATAATTAAGGCCATCAATAACTGAATTAAACATAAGTGGTTCTCCATCTTTTTTTAAGGTATTATCCTTGTCGGCCATTGATTTAACATCCTGGCCGAAATCAATTGTAAGATAAACTTTGTTTGAATTCATCTTTGGAGCAGTCGCATAAATTTGGATATAATCAGATTCGATATCCTTAAGCGAAATTCCATTAACAGTTTGCGCACTTAACGAACATGTTCCTGCAATCAGGAACACGATAATAAGTAGATTTTTCATGTTGTAGTTGTTTTTTTTATGTTGAATAAACGAAATGCAAATTTTTCATCAATAGTCAAAAAATTCGGATTCAAGATGCTTGCCTGTTTTACAAATTCTAATGCTTTCAGGCTTGGATTATGACCAATAATAACAATATCGGTACTCGAATTATAAGTTTGCTGAATATTACAACCAATAAGTGTCAATAGGTACTTTAATTGAGTTTTTGGAATAAACTTTGCTTCACCACAAATATTAACCTTTTTACCTCTTAAATCAGGAATATCTTCTGCAAATTCATCAGAATAATTATCCTGTAGTAAATTGATAAACTCATCTTCGTTCATAAATGTAATTTGATACCTACCCTCAATATTTCCAATAATAGCATTTTCCAAATATATCTGGTTAGGATTTTCACCAATGATCACGATATCGGTTTTGGTTGTTGCTTTGGATGAAACATTAGCTCCATAATCCTTGATAAGTAATTTGAAATTTGTACCATAGTAATTTTTGAAATCACCTGTAACTACAATATTTGTATTTTTTAATTTTGAATTTTGATCAAAATCAACATCACTGTTGTCAATATTTTGAAATATTTCAAGAAGCTCGGGTTCTTTAATAATTCTGATATCTGGTTTACCCATGCTGTAGTTAACAAATTCAACCTTATTCTGACCAGGTTCCTCACCCATCAGAATAATGTCAATCCTTTCTGAAAGCGCAGTATCGATATCGGCACCATATTCCCACAGTATTTTTGCAAGATCGTTTCGTTCGTAGAAGTTATCAAAAAGGCCGGTGATTAGCACTTTCTTTCTTAAAAACGGATTATGCCTGATTTTTCTAATTATATCCTTCTTTGGGTAAAGGTATGCGCTTTCAATTTTTCTGTTTTCAAATTCACTGTAGTCGGTTTTGTAATCGTTTGAATAGGTTTTGTAAACATCAAAAGTATCTTTCTGATATGATGTTGCTTTATCAGGAGGCTGATATGTACTCGTTGATTTAGGTTCATGAGATGATAATAATACTATCGCAACAACCAATAATAAACAAAAGACAATAACAAAAAATACTGCCATAATAAGAATTTTTAAGGTTAAACAATCCGCCAAAATTCCAAAATCATTCATTAAGAAACAATACAAATAAAAATCCCGGCAATAAATCAGCCTATAGGATGATAAATTGCCGGGATCTCAATGATTCCTGGTAAGAAAAATTAAGGCTCCTTTTCGTATTGTTCTGGCAAATCAGCAACTAAGCTGTCAATATATTCTTCAGCTTTTTCTTTACTAAGATACCATTCTGAAAACTTTTTCCAGCCGCCAGCGCCGTTGTATGTTTTCTGTACAATTCTCCAGTGTCTCATGCGCCCATCCCACTGTGCTCTTAAAATCTTTTTTTCGCTCATACTATTGCTTTTTGTTTTAATGATTGAAATAAATCAAGTTGTGTAATATGTTTTTTGCTGGTACCTAAACCAAATGTTTCGATAAATTCGATGTTCATCTCACGGTGCTCCGGATTAAAAACAAATGAACCGATAATCATTTTGTTGCCCCACTTTTCATCAATGCAATCCTTTACAAATTTACGTGCATCACTCAGGTTCGAGAATACTTTGCCATCGTGCTGTTCAATTGTCGAATCGAGCACAAAAACGATAAACCTTAAATCTTCAACTTTCATCGGTTATCTCTCCTTTGGCCAGCATTACTTCTTTCAATAATCTCAATCCCTCTTTCCAATACGGCGCCATCCATGGCATTTTTGTATAATAAAACATCTTGCCATCAGGGCGGACTTTCGAAACTAACCGGCCTTCCTCGATATCTATAAGCATGGTGTACCATTCAAAACTTAACTTTCTTTTCGCAGGACTAAGATGCTCAAAGTACCTGGTAACTTTATCGTGGTCGCTTTGCCTTTGCTCCTCAGTACGTTTATCCAGGTTAAAATAATCGGGTACTGCTGTTTCTATGTTACGCTGAATGTGATAAGTGATGATGCTCCGGACGGACTGGAGCAGGGCGACTATCTTTACGGCATTTATCCAGGAGCTTATCAACTTCTTCCTGGGTAGGATCAGGCTTTGCTTTTTTGGCTAACATTACTTTTTTATAGTTCCGTTGGTAGCACTTGCCGGAACAGTATTCACTTTTATTCCGGCCTTGATAAGGAGTTCCACAGCCAATGCAATGTTTAACTGTATCTCCTGAGTTTTTTGCGATTGCGCCTTTTGGTCGCGCATCCATAAACATTCCGGCATCAAAAACTGATGGTCCAGGAACCGGTTCATTTTTGTGAATTTCCTGTAAAAAGCGGTCCAGGGCTGTACCTGAATCATCTTTTACATTAACTGCCATTAGCTCCCTTAATTCGTCAATTGTTTCGAGTTCGATTATGATTTTCATTGAGTAGCCTCCTTAATCTTTAATTCGTCATTAGAAATATTTGATTCGTACATGATAAATTTATCGGCAACTGAAAATGATTTTTCAATAGCATCTTGCATAATGCCAATTGATTCATTTGTAGAACGATTAAAATATCCGTGAATAAATAGATGATCTTTATCAGCAGTTAATAATCCATGAAGCACATTAAGTGCAATTTTCCTTCTAAGTTTCTTCAACTTCTTTGCTTGTTTTTTTTCAAAATTAAATTGTGTCATAATTTTATATTTGTTAGTGGTACATTTTCATCCTAATCAACCCGCTCAAAAGTTAGCTTGTATCTGGAACCATCGCTAACATCAGCAATAGCTTCAATAACTGGGTATTCGATTTTTTTTATCAATACAAAATTCTATCAGGATTTTAATAGCTTGTCCTGTGGCGCTGTTTCCTCTTAGTTTTACGGTCTTTTTAGGCATAATTCTCTATTTTTTAGTTAAACATCAATACTTTCCATTGCTTATTGTAAAATTCTCTACGCCGCCTGATTTGTCGTCGGCACCAGGGCGGCCCTGGTTGTCGAAATTGATTGGGTTAAACAGCAATCCACGGAACTTGCACCAGGTGGTAATCTTCTTTTTAAAGCGATATGCCGTGGTGTGCTTGCGGTGGAATGGGTTTTTATCTAAAAAGTTATTAAACAGTTCCTGGCGCGGGATGGGCACGTTCAGGTTAGGACTGTTAACCTGCTTTAAATCTTCGGGCGAATCGAAATCAGAAATGCCAAAATACTCGTTTGCCCAGCTCAGGAAGTCCTCGCCAATAAACTGGCGCATCCGGCGCATCTCGATGCGCTCGATGGGTGGAAGCACCAGTCCGGATCCAGATTGTCCCCAGCCATTGTCGCGGGCCATAAAATATAGCTGCAGGCAGTCGCTCATGAAGTTGTAAAACAGGTTCCACTGGATCTTGTCCCACTCAACAAAAAAGTTGGTGCCAAAATCGTCAACCGGCTTGTGGGTTTCGTTGTAAAAATCCGAAAACACAATGATGGCCTGCCGGTCACGGAACGATGAAGTATCGCCATTGATGGCGTGGTTCGTTGTGAGGAATAGTTTGGGTGTCTGCTCATCGGTAAGGGTAAACTTCTTTTTGCCCTTTACGTTGATGGTGATGCGCCCGGTGATGATCGGGAAAAAGAACTCAAAATCGATGTTGGTGCGCACGTCGTCCAGAAAAACGTTGTCTGTTTTCTCGGTAACTTCTTCCCAGATAAAAGGATCTTCGGTAAGGTTTTTACTCTTGCCCGGGATGTAGCTCTGCGGGATCATCTGCCCGATGGCGAAGCCGAGTAGCGATTTACCTGTCCGTCCGTTGCTCTCGCCAACTTCGCTTATCTTGCCATCCATGGCAATCACAGCCTTTTCGCAACTCTTATCCCGGAATTTATGCAGCAGGTACCCGATGGCCGTCATCTTGCTCACGAAGTGCATGTTGGTTTCGAAACGCTCTTCGGCGGTGCGCTCGTCCATAATCTTTTCGCGGGTTTCGGGATTAATAAACTTGCGCCAGTTAAACTCGGATGAGTTGAACAGGAAGCGTGCGAAGTGGCAATTGGCGCCTTCTTTCGAAAACTTAACACTAAAATTGCCGTCGCGTTTATCAACCTTCACAATGGGTTCGGCCAGCTTGGTAGCGTCAAAATCGATAATCTTATCGCGCCAAACATGGTAATCGAGGTTAGTGATGGCTTTTTCTTCGATGCCACCAGCCGAAATCTGCCAGTACTTGTTTTTAAAAAACAGCCGCTGGCTGGTCTGGTTGGCTTTTGCAAACTCCGGAATAAAGTAACGGAGCGAACCAAGGCTTTCGGGACCAAGATACATCCGTCCGCCACGATAAAGCATGTTGCGCACATCCTTGGGGCATATCTCCTGCATAATTTCGAGCACATAATCTTTAACCTGGAAGGGTTCAACAATCTCCACAATTTTGCCGTCAAGGTGGCAGAAGAAATACTGCCCGTTGGCCATCATGATGCGGCCAAAACCACGGTTGCGCAGGAAATTGTAAGCATTCTCATAATCGAAAGTTATGGTTTGCTTATCGTTTCCCGAGCGGTCGCGGTTATTTACAACACTCCAGAATATTTCGTCGTCGTGCAAAGGCTGAGCAAGCTCCAGCTTTTTATTTTCGTCGAAGCGCCACAGGTGCTTGCCGATCTTGAATTCTTTAATCTCTTCGAGCTGCTCGCGGTAACGCTCGGCAAACGATTCTGCTGATTGCAGCGACCAAAGCTCCATCAGCTTGCCATCGCTCGTGGTGGTGATCTTGTGCAGGTCGATGTACTTTCCGGCGCCGTCCTTCAGGTTGATGCTTTTCTCAAAATCTTCAAAAAGCTCGTGTTCGTTTCCTTTGAGTGTGTTTGTCAGCAGGTCATCAATGCCTTTGTCACGTTTTTCGTTAGCTTTTATGTGCGCGAAATAAATCTCAAGATAATAACCGCCATTCACCAGTCCTTTGATGTATTCTTTGTACGATTTTACGGCATTAAAAAACGACCATGGGCGGCTGTCAACCTTCGATCCGGTTTGGATGGAGTGCGAAAGCTCATCCCAATCAGAATCGAGTACAAAAATAATTTCGGTTACCTGGCAACGCTTTATAATCAATTGCATGTCGTACGGGAGCTGCCCATGGCTGCCAAGGGCATGGATGCCCATAATGCCCACGGATGGCATCCCGTGTTTGCAGGCTTTGATCGCTTTCTTTTCGCCTTCCTGGATGTACAGCCGCTTAATAATCCGGCCTTCTTTGTACATCTTGCGCATGATTTCAGGGATATACAAATGCGTTCCCGATCCGTAAGGCGATTGATACTTCATCGGGTTTCCGCTCTTGTCGCAATGGATGTCGGGGTTCTGCCAACGTATCCGCCATAGATGTTCTGTTTTTTTATGCTTTGGCGCCATAAATTCAACCGGCTTTCCTTCCAGGTCGTAATACCAGATAATCATGTCGTCACCGGTATCTTCGGTGATTACTCCGTAATCGTTCCGGGTACCGGCCACGATGGTATCAACAATCTTTTCGGTATCGTCGGCAACAAACACGGTGGCTTTCTGGTCGTTCTCATCCAAACCTGATTGCTTAAGCTGAAGGCAGCGGAACGACTCCGGCAGGTTTCCACCACGCTTTTGCGGTCCTTTGGGTTCGGGGCGTTCGTCCAGACTGATGTTGTACATTTCGGCAACCTGTTTAACAGCATCAATAAAACCTATGGCCTGGGTCTCCATCACAAATGTAATGGCGTTGTTTCCACCAAAATCGCAACTGAAGCATTTGAAAACCTGTTTCGATTTGGTAACGATTAAGCCTTTTCCTTTACCCGATTTGCCGCATTTTGGGCAGGTAGTATAAAGCGAAGCCCCCGACTTTTTAAGATCGTAGTATTTTGCAACAACATCCTCGATACGTGCAACACGCAAAACCTCCTGTTTTTTTTCAGGGCTGATCATATTAAGATTGTTTAGGGTTTGTTGTTTGGTGTTCGGTGTTGGCAGAATCAATATTTATAGACTGATCGTAAATACTATCAAGCCATTGTCTGATTTCCTTTTGTTCGTTTTCAAAGTCAATCATTTTTTGTTTAGCTTCTCTATAATTCTTTATTGCCCTGGTAACATCATCCCTGAGTATAGCTAACGGTATCCCAAAATTGTAAAATTCTGCTGATGCTTCAAATTCAGCAATTTGGATAATTCTTTTTGGAGGCTTCATAGATTAAATATTTTTAAAGGTTTATTAAAAGATACATGCCTGGGTGCACTGGAAGATATAACCAGGTTCGATAACTCCGTCCCAGCGATGGTCGCGGCGGAGTTGTTGGAGTTGTGCCTGCTTTTGGCGGCATGCTGGAGCTTTGCAAACAACCGTTTCGTGGAATGGTGGTAATTTGGCGTTGCAAAACATGCAGTAGGTTGCCGGTGCCAGGCATGTTGGTTTGGTTTCTTCAACCTGTGGCTTGCGGATGACTATTTTACGTGCTGGCATGGGCTAAAAATTTTCAGGTTTTTCGATGCGTTTAAATTCGATTACCCATACCCAGGGGTTTGCTTTTAGCGATTTGGTGCCGTTTATTTTTTCCCACAGTTCCCGATACCATTCTGCCGGTGATGGCTGTTCAAAATTCTTTGGCAATCCTTCTTTTATAATATCTTCCGTTCTTATGTCTTCCATTCGCTCTACCCTGATGCTTACAACTTCAAGAAATATCCTGGCAGCGACTTTTGGCATGTGGATGGGGGATTTCCATTTAAAATTCCAGCCTTGTTTTTCTAAATCACACTTGTAAAAATATTTGCCTTTCAAAAAATTAACATTAGGTTCGTAAAAACTTTCCCTTACCCAAAGCACGTCGCCTGGTTGATATTTACCACAAAACGATAGTGATTGTAGATGGCTATCCAAATGAGTTGATGCAATTGCACCAGTGTTTCTTTTAGCTTTTGGGCGCGGGCCGTCCCACGTCCATAATCTAAATTTGTCATCAACGTATGGCTGTGGTTTCACAATACGTCTCGTCATTGTTTTGCGGCCTTCGAGGATGGCCTGCACCATTGTGGTGCTGAAAATGATTGGATGGGTTTTCATAATTAAGCTGCTATTAAATGATTAATAAAGTTTTCAAATTTTGCTTCGCAGTTCGAT
>CAYOWJ010000123.1:8435-10306 GCA_964407625.1 uncultured Lentimicrobiaceae bacterium | reverse complement strand
GAAGTTACAAACGGGGTAAAGGTCATGCCATCAATCCAGAGCTCAAAACCCATGTCCCAGGTATCGGCATGAAATTCGACATAGCTGATATCCGAAAGCGAAACATCGCCAACTATAGATCTTGTCCAGGGCTGACCTCCGGCCAACGGTACTTTATAGCGTTTCCACTGTGTCATGGTCGGATTGAGGATGGTGACTGCCGAAGCCGTGTATTTATAATATCCACCGCAGTTGTTGCCCAGTTTGATGTGGCAAAACTGAAAGCCATAACCGGTGTTGTTTACCGATTTTAGCCAGATAACCAGCGAATCCTGCTCGGTGAGGTTCCAGGATGGAAGTTCGCCATTGCCGGGACGGTACATCATTCCCAAATCCCAGCCATTGGCCGTGTTGAGATGAATGGAGGCTTCGCCAACCATTTTCAGGTCATAATCCCAGTCAACGGTGGTTGGCTGGTGCAAACCGTAACCCAGGCAGGCTTCGGGATAGGCGTACCAAACGGCAGGCGGCTCGGTCATGTCGGCTTCAGGGATGGTTTGATAAACAGGTGCCTGCCCCGGTTGGTAAGGCTGCCAGATTACATCGCCATAAGCAGTGTTGTCGGTTTTATCATAGATTTTGCATGCCGTCAGTTCATCATCCATCCAGATAAACTGGTTATTGGCAGCATAAATATTGTCGGGTGATTTATTCTCGAAATAAAAAGTGGTTGTTCCTTCGAAAATGTTTTCGGAAATGGTGTCATCGAACGAATCGCCTTCAAAATAAAAATCGGAACGGTTATTCAGGAAATGGTTGTTTTTGGCTACGAGATGCTCGGTTTTCTTAGCCTGAACAGCCCTGAAATTTCCTTCGAAAAGGTTGTTGTACAAAAAGTAATCGTGCGAAAACTGATCCTGGTAAGGCGTAATGGCGCTGCCTTCCCAAACATCAAGTCCAACAGGGTTTTCGCTGATCTGGTTTCCTGTAAAGGAATTATTAAACCCGCGGTCAATGGCAATTCCCGTGTTCTGGTTGCCGATTACCTCGTTGCTGTCAACGATAGAATTGTAGGAATATCCCAGCCAAAACCCATACTGGCTGTAATTGCAGTTGTTGAATTTGTAAATATTGCCGTCGGCAAAAGTGGCTTCGATGGCGTTATGGGGCGAGTAGGAGCAATCGTTGTAATAAAAGCGGTTGTTGTTCGGGATTTGCGAATACTCGTATTGCCCGAGGAAAACCCCGTCGCCGGAATTGGTCAGGTCGTTATATTCGACAAGGTTGTTGTTTGCCACGATGAGCAAAATGGCCGCACAATCGCTTGGGTCGGTTTCGCGGTTGACGTTGGAAAGGTCGTTGTGATGAATCCAGCAATTGTCGGTAAAATTCATCCGGACGCCAAATCCGCAGTTCCAGTTCATGATGTTGTTGTAAATGACGGCACTGTCGCACTGGTACATGGCAACGCCGTCGTTTTGCTGGGTCATCAGGTTATCGTGGACATCGAGACGCGAAGAGTTATAAAACAAAACACCACCACCAAGTGCCGCAGTATAGGCAGTCCAGATTTGAATCCATCCGGTAGTGTCTTTTTTATTATGAGAAAAGTTGTTTCCTTCGATCATGATGTCGTGCGAATTGAGGCAGCGGACAGCATATTTGTAATTATTTACCAGATCGAAGTTTTTGATAATGATGTTGGTGGAGTTTTCGATGTTGATCATATAACCTGCAAAATTACCGCCCTGCACCGTTACGCTGTCGCCGTCAATGACGATGTTTTCTTTACCTACAATTTTAATAACTCCGTCAAGCTGATAATCGCCAAAAACATAATCTCCTCCCAGAATTTTGATGTTTGAATTCGACGGAATCTCCATGTTTTCGGT
>CAYOWJ010000123.1:1689-8335 GCA_964407625.1 uncultured Lentimicrobiaceae bacterium | reverse complement strand
TGTAAGAATGGAAATTTGGAAGAATGGAACGATGAGACTATTCGGCAATTCGACAATTGAAAAAATGAATCTGAAAGTTTCCTTCTGCCTACAGTCTTACGCCTTATGCCTTACTCCTTACGCCTTACGCCTTACGCCTTACGCCTTACTTCCTATAAACCTAACCACATCTGCCCAGCCATGATGCTTACCTTCGTTTAGAAAGACTTTTTCGTAGGAGAGTTTTTTGATGGTTAACCCGGAGAAATCTTCTTCGAGAAAAGGAAGCGAATAAAGCATATCAACATCCTGAGGGCCACCGGAAGTGTTGTTGATCTGTTCTTTGGCAAAGGCTTCGATGAGGATATGGCCACCGGCTTTTAACGATTTTACAAACTTCTGATGTAAATTCTGCCTGAAATCCGAAGGAAAATGTCCAAAAATAATGGCGATAAAATCGTATTGATCAGGCCTGGCTTCAAAATTTTGAAGGTCAAGAATTTCGTATTCAATTTCGACGCCTTCATCTTCAGCAAATTTGAGGGCCTTTTCGCGGCCAACCGCGCTGCTGTCGATTGCTGTAACTTCCCAGCCGGCTTTTGCAGCAAATATCGCATTCCGGCCTTCGCCTTCAGCCGGCAACAGGAGTTTACCTGTCTTATCGATCGTTAACAAAAACTCAGCAAAAAACTCGTTAGGTTCTTTGCCATAAAGAAAACCTTCTCCGCCAAAGCGGCTATCCCAAAAATTCATGCAAATTTACTTTAAGAGGAAATCGATATCAGTGCCCGGAGTATATTCCACCGGCTCTTTCATAAAGTTGAAAACCCGCATCGGCCTTGCACCCTTGAGGTGGATCTGGCCATTTTCGACCCAAAGCAAAGTTGCTTCACGTAATCCAACGACCGTAGTTTCACGGTTGACGATTAAAAACTCTTCGATGCGTTGCTGACGGGTTTCGCCACCGTGACCTGCAGGATTTGCATCGAGATAATGCGGATTGATCTGGAAAGGAACCAGGTCGAGACAATTAAAACTTTCGGGTTCGATGATGGGCATATCGTTGGTGGTTTTTAACGAAGGGCAGGCCACATTGGCGCCGGCACTCCATCCCATATAAGGAATTCCTTGCTGCACGCGGTTTCTGATGGCGTCCATGATTCCCATTTTGTGCATCAGGTAAACCAGGTGAAAAGTATTTCCACCACCAACTGCGATGGCTTCGGCCTGATTGACCGCTGCTATGGCATCTTTTTCGTGATGAATCGAATAAATTTCGTAACCCAGGGTGTTAAAAACACCGTTAACACGCTGTTCGTAAGCGTCGAAGGATTCGCTAAGACCTTCCGGTGATAAACCAACTCCGGCATAAGGAATGAATAAAATCCGTTTTACCCCGGTGGGTTTCATAAATTCGCTGATAAAATCGCGGGGCCAGCCCAGGTAGGCCTCTCCAAAATTTGTCGAGTTGCTGATGAGTAATAATTTCTGTTTCATATTCTTGTATCTTTCATTTAGTTTTTCGTTGGCAAATATCTTAAATAATTTATAAAGTATGGCCAACTTTATGATTTATTTCTTGTTTTTCCAGGTTTTCAAATAAGCCGATTTAAACGGCTGGAAGTCTTGTTTTCCCAAAGTTAATTTTTCGAGCATAAAAACCGGGTCGTTTTGCGGGAAACGCTCCTTGTCGTAATTGGCCATGAATGTTCCTGCTTCGGCTAAATAAGCTTCGTATTTTGCGATGTCGTACCCATTTTGGAGATAAACATGAAATAGGCTGATCATTTTACGATAATCCTGCTTCCGGCTATAATATCCGATGGCTGTTGAATTAAGCCCGGGGCTTGATTTTGCCATGATAAACCCTTCGATAGGCTGGTACGTTTCGTCGAAACGGGAAATATTTTTCTGATAAAAAAAGTTTTCGGCTTTCAGATGAATTTCGATGGAGGCCAGAAAGTCGCTTTTGCTAAATTTTTCGTCAGCCTGGTTGAGCAACTGATAATAGGCGAAAACGTCGCCAAATTCGGTTTGCAGGTTTACCAGTATTGAATCGCTGATTTTGCAATCTTTAAGTGAATGTGCATCAAGCAGTGCCTGATTAATGGTTTGTTGAGCTTCGGAATATTTTTTCGCTTCAATCAGTCGGATTGCGTGATCAGTCTGGTCGGCAACATTGCTTTTTAAAAGGCTGCATTCCTCCGATTCGAATGATTTTATCAATTCAGCGAAAGCTTCATCAATTTCCTGATCGTGAAAATCCGGAAAGTTGTTTCTCAGTTTTACGATTCCTGAAAACATCTGCTCCGCCTCATTTCGCTGGCCAACAACTAAAAATGTTTCGGTGGCATTGATTTTTTGAAGCATTGCAGGTTTGAAATATTCCTGAAAATATCCGGAAATTTCGTGCTCCGACTTCTTTAAATCCTCTGGAAAACTTCCCTTTAACGTTTTTAACCGGACGGCTGCCTGATCAAAACTTTCTTCCTTTAAGGCCATTTTCAGGCTGATTAACTGATTTTTAAACCTGGCTTCCCGAATACTAGCCGTCAAATTTTCAAAGGCCCTTTTATCGGATTTCACCCCGGGATATTGGCTTGCCAGCGATTGAATCTGCGCCAGAAAATGCTCGGCCTGATCAAGATTGCCTTCCTCAAGACCTTTTTCGCTTTTTTTGACCAATTCCAAAAACTTCATCTCAAAAGCGCTATTCATTTCATTTTCGCACTGCACCAAAAAATCGTTTCGATGCAACTGCTGGTAAATGCCTTTTGCCCGCGATAAGTCATTCAACGCTTCGATGTAAAATCCATCCTTTGAATCCTGCCTGCCACGCTGAAGAAATTCATAGGCAAGCTTCACGAAATATTCATTGGTCAGCTCATCCGAAATGATCATACTCCTGTTTGTCGATTGAAAATCGTGTGCCAGCTCGAGGTAATTTTTAGCAAGTTCGAGATTTTTTTTCTGGAGCGACTGATCGGCAATTTTAATGAAGGAAGTGTAAATCCCGTATTTTGCTTTCGAAAGCCGGTGAAATACATCAAGATCACAATCGGCTTCCGGCTGATAACTACAGATTGCACCGGCAGTTTCGAGCATAAAAACCGCCTCGTTGTAATTTTGCTGCATGAGCAGCGAATCTGTCGCGTTCAGAGCTGTCTGATACAATCGTTGTCCAAAATACCTTTCAAAACCAGGCTGGAAAACGATATTTTTCCGGGACGAGAAAAAAGCCATCATTTCATCCAGCAAAAACCTCCACGAATGATCATCCTTAAACATTTCGGCCATTTGCTCATAAACCGGTTGAAACATATAACTCGACAGGCTCAGGCTTTTCAGGTAACCCAACTGCAGATTGACGATTTCGCCGGCTGCCGCCGCAACTTCGGCCTCACCAATTTCTTGATGCAACGTGTCGACATTTTGCTCGTAAATGGTTTTTAACCTGCGAAGATTTACGGAATGAATGCTCAGATTTTCGGAATACAAGGTTGATTCTTTAACAGGAATTTGTAAATCCGGGTCAAAATGCTGCTTTGCAATAATTTTACTGAAACGTTCCAAATCGTATAATTTGAGGAAGCTCGACAGCACTTTTTCCTCTTCATCGGGATTTATCAGATCGGCCTTTTTTAACATTTTACCGGATAAATCAAGAAATCCCAAAAAATCGTTCACCTGTCCGATGCGCTGCGTAAATTCGGCTTTATCCTTTTCGAGATATTTAAAACCGGTATTGTTGACTTTGTAGATTAATCCCGTTTGAACCGGAATCTCCATCGAATAAATCACTTCATTGGCACTCCCTTTAATGGCCAGATTATTAAAAGGCAAAACATTGATTAAACGCAAATCCTGATCATAAACCGAAATATCGAAACTGTAAGTCGATGGCATCAAAACGCCGGAAATATCAAAACCTTCATAAAAAACATCTCCGTCCATGCTTTTTAGGGTCATCGAACTGGTAATTTCGTAATTCCTTCCCGGCATCTCATGAAAACCAACAACATGCTCATAGCTAAGATTATAGTGGGTTTTGTAGAGTTCGAGATAATTATATTTTGCAATTTCCTTGATAAAGAAATTTTCAAGCGACCTGCCATCCGCCGGATCGTAGCGAAAGCTGTAACCGGTTTTGCCATAAACGGTAAAACCATCCGGGTTGCTTGCCACGAGCTGTGCGCAAAACAACAGTAAAACAAGAAAAAGTGTGTGTGTTTTATTGATCAACATAACCGAAAATTCAAAGCCGGCAAAGATATAAATTGTGAGGATAACGGCTGGCCGGAAGATTAATTTGATGATACCTCCTTACCAAATCAGTGATAATTTGCGTTAATTTGCACAAAAAAATTTATGAAGGTTTTAATCCTTGGTTCGGGTGGAAGAGAGCACGCACTGGCATGGAAGATTGCGCAAAGCCCAAAATGCGAAAAACTTTTTATCGCACCCGGAAATGCAGGTACAGCGCAGGTTGGCATTAATGCACCTTTAAATATCAGCGATTTTAAAAGTATCGCAACTTTTGTATTGGAAAACCATATCGATATGGTTGTTGTTGGCTCAGAGGCGCCACTGGTCGAAGGTATCCGGGATTATTTTGATGCACGTCAGGATTTATCGGAAGTTACGTTAATCGGGCCTTCAAAAGCAGGTGCCATGCTCGAAGGCAGCAAGGATTTTGCGAAAGATTTCATGCAAAAAAATGCCATTCCAACCGCTGCCTACAAAACCTTCAAAGCCGGTGAAACCCTTGACGGATTTCGTTTCCTGGAAACGATGAAACCTCCTTATGTTTTAAAGGCCGACGGGCTGGCAGCAGGCAAAGGCGTGATTATCTGCGATAAAATCGAAGATGCCCGTGAAAACCTCAGGCAGATGCTCGACGATAAAAAATTCGGCCAGGCGAGTCAAAAAGTGGTCATCGAAGAATTTCTCGATGGCATCGAAGTTTCAGTTTTTGTTTTGACCGATGGAAAATCATACCTGCTTTTGCCGGAAGCCAAAGATTATAAACGGATTGGCGAAGGCGACACCGGTCCAAACACAGGCGGAATGGGCGCTGTTTCTCCGGTTCCTTTTGCGGACAAGGCTTTTATGCAAAAAGTCGAAGACCGGATCATCCGGCCCACTATTTTGGGATTGCAAAAACAAAATATCCTTTATCAGGGATTTATTTTCTTTGGTTTGATAAAAGTCGATGAAGAGCCTTTTGTAATCGAGTACAACTGCCGCCTTGGTGATCCTGAATCGGAAGTAATTATCCCACGGATAAAGAGCGACTTAACCGACCTTTTTGCCGCTGTGAAACATCAAAAATTACATGAACAAACCATCGGTTTTGAGACTTCCACGGCAACAACGGTATTCCTGGTTTCGGGTGGTTATCCCGGCGAATATCAAAAAGGCAAAGAAATTACCGGAATCAGCGAAACAACAGGCAGTCTGGTTTTTCATGCAGGCACAAAGTCCGATGGTAAAAAAATTGTAACCGACGGCGGGCGGGTTTTGGCAATAACCTCTTTTGGCACCGGAATCAACGAAGCTTTGGCTGTTTCATACAAAAACGCAGCGGTAATAAATTTTGAAGGAAAATATTATCGCAGCGACCTTGGAAAAGATCTTTTATAAATTCGCTTAATCAACACGAATTCTCATCGTTTAGCAATAAAAACCTGTTTATGTTCATCCGCATTTTTCGATCGAAATATTTTTTACAATACCTGCTGTTTTTTATCCTCGCTTTTGCGCTCTGGATTGATGTTTTAATAAACCCAGTAAAAATCAATTTAGCACTGCAAAGTACCGGTGCCGCCTGGCTTGACAAGATTTTTACCGGTTTTCCGTTGATTACCGTAATTCTATCCATCGGTTTATTGATGTTCCAGGCATTGGTTTTCAACCAGATTCACGACAACCACCGGCTTGCCGAACGCAACCAGATGCTTGTTGCGGCATTTTATATTCTGCTGATGAGCAGCACACCTATTCTTGTGAGGCCAAATATTATGATCATTGTCAATTTTTTGATGATTATCCTCATAAATACCATGCTGAATATTTTGGGCAAGCATGAACCTTACCGTCAGGTTTTCGATGCAGCCTTTCTCGTGGGAATCGCTTCACTCCTCTATTTTCCGGCTGCTGTTTTCATTGTTTTTATCTGGCTCTGCTTTGTCGTATTCCAGATTTTTACCTGGCGCGAGTGGGTGATTTCGATATTTGCATTTTTGATCCCGTACCTCTTTTTGGGTACCTATTATTTTTACACCGACGATCTTTTGGAAGTTTTACGAAAGTATGTAACGCATTTTTATGAAATCAAGCCAATTATCGTTTCTACCAATACCTACGCCTTTATTATCTGGGGCTTGCTTACGTTTTTGGTTTTACTTGTTTTTAGCAGGATGCTCAAAGGTATTGCCGAAAGCATCAGTGATTTACGAAAGAAAAACCGCGTGGTATTATTCTTTTTATTCATGGTTGCAGTTTCGTCGGTTTATTCGGGTGAAAATTTCAGGATGCACCTTTCACTTGCTGCCATTCCGGTTTCGGCAATTTTTGGAACTTACTTTTCGCAATCCAAAAGAATGCTTTTACCAGAAATTATCACCATGCTGATTTTGATGGTGATTTTTGCAGGAAAATTCATGAC
>CAYOWJ010000123.1:0-1589 GCA_964407625.1 uncultured Lentimicrobiaceae bacterium | reverse complement strand
GTGTCAACCACAAATTTCCAGTTGACTTTTTTGCTTGACTGGATTTTTTATTTTTATATTTTGCGGGATGAAAATTTCAACCTACAATATTTTCGATGGCATACAAAGGAAACACATCAACTCCCTGATAATGTGTAAAATTCTCCAGCGAAATCCGGATGCCCTGATGCAGTTCTTTTTCCTTTAAAAACTGCCACAGGCTTTGCATTTTTCCCTGTGTACCCGATTTCACTTCAACAGGAATCAGGTTATCAGATTTTTGAATTACATAATCAACTTCAGCCGTACTACCCTGCTTTTCGCGATGCCAGTAATAAAGCTGCGTTTTCGACAGTGGGCTGCTGTATTTGATTAGTTCAGTTCCGGCAAATTGCTCAGCCAGAAATCCTTTGTTGATGACCTCAAAATCTTCAGCCAGAATATGTTCCGAAAGTTTTAATCCCAAAACCCTCTGAAAAATACCATGATCGAACATAATCACTTTGAACAGCTTAGGATTGACACCGGCGCCAAGTGGAAGTCCGTTGGCACTGCTGTGTTTAACCTTGTAAATAAGTCCGGCCATTTCGAGTAGTTCGAGCGAAACTTTTACCTGCTCAACGCTCATTTTCTCCGACGATTTTGAAAACGAAAACTTGCTGCCCGATTGCGCAGCAACAGCCTGAAATACTTCCCTGAGGCGATAAGCCGGAATCCTGTTTTTATACTTTGCAAAATCATCGTCAAATCCAGTAATCAGGCGGTCGAGAATAATTTGGGCCTGGTATAAATCGTTGGTGCGGATAAAGGCATCCACCACTTCGGGCAGTCCTCCGGTAAACAAAAACTTTTTGAGGTACCTTTTTAATTTTTCATGGAAAACATCATGCAAGGGTGTTTGAGGATTTGCCAGTCGGAGCATTTCGAGGAGTTCTGTTTCGTCATTGGCCAATAAAAATTCTTTAAACGACATAGGATACATAAATAGAAACTGGATGCGGCCAACTCCGAATGATGGCAGTTCATTCAGGGCAAATTCGAGCAATGAGCCGGCAGCCACAAGATGCAAACCAGGGCGTTTTTCCTGAAAAAATCTCAGTGATGAAATGGCCGGCAAGCATGCCTGGATTTCATCAAAAAACAGCAAGGTTTCACCATCTTTAAAGGGCGTTTTATAAAAAGCAGAAAGGTTTGCGCAAATTTCGGCAGGATCGAGATCGCCCCGAAAAAACTGATGAACCGAGCGATCGGCTTCAAAATTTACTTCAACAAAATATTTGAATTTCGCTGCAAGGTTTCGTACCGACCATGTTTTTCCTACTTGCCTGGCGCCTCTTAAAAGCATTACTTTGCGCTGAGGAGAGGCGATCCATTGGTCAAGATGAAAATCAATTGTGCGTTTCATGTTATCAATCAATCTATTAAATACTAAATCCTTAAAATATAGAGGCAAAGATAAACACAAAACCTGAAAATATCGGGGCAAAAAGATGGAAATAATATAAAAATATAGGGGCGAATAGCGAGTAATACCGGGTAAGGAAATGTTGGATTATGGAGTCCAGCCTAAATAGGCTCTACAAATATTATTATTGTGGCTAAAGCCCTGA
>CAYOWJ010000122.1:0-10323 GCA_964407625.1 uncultured Lentimicrobiaceae bacterium | reverse complement strand
ATCGAACTGCGAAGCAAAATTTGAAAACTTTATTAATCATTTAATAGCAGCTTAACTATGATCATCGAAAAAATTGAAGTCGCTCTTGTTATGCCAAAAGAATTGGTTCCTGGGCACCGGATAATAAATGTAGGCATCGTAATGAGTGTTGAAGAATGGAATAATTGCTATAAAGTAGGAATTTATGGAAACGATCCATTTATTATCCAAAACCCAAAATACCGTTCAGTAAATGTTTTAGCCGAAAACGGATCTCCAAAAATTATTGAATACACCTATTAAACTTCTAGCCATGCCACAACGTAAAATTAAATTCACAAAAAAACTGCCGGCACCTGTACTTACCCCGGTTGCAAAAACTTACTGCATGTTTTGCGGCAAGCAAATGCCACAGTGGAGCGAAGCCGTAAACTGCGATGCAACCCAATGCCGCGAAAAACAAGCTGAGCTACAAAAACTCCGCAGAAACTATAAATGGGACGGCCAGATGGAACCCGGTTATATTTTTCAACTCACCAGCGCAAGTATCTTTTAATAAACCTTTAAAAATATTTAATCTATGAAGCCTCCAAAAAGTATTATCCAAATTGCTGAATTAGAAGCATCAGCAGAATTTTACAATTTTGGGATACCGTTAGATATACTCAGGGATGATGTTATCATGGCAATAAAACGATATAAAGAAGCTAAACAAAAAATGATTGACTTTGAAAAAGAACAAAAGGAAATCAGACAATGGCTTGATAGTATTGATCAGTCTATAAATATTGATTCTGCCAACACCGAACACCAAACAACGAACCCTAAACAATCTTAACCTATGATCAGCCCTGAAAAAAAACAGGAGGTTTTGCGTGTTGCACGTATCGAGGATGTTGTTGCAAAATACTACGATCTTAAAAAGTCGGGGGCTTCGCTTTATACTACCTGCCCAAAATGCGGCAAATCGGGTAAAGGAAAAGGCTTAATCGTTACCAAATCGAAACAGGTTTTCAAATGCTTCAGTTGCGATTTTGGTGGAAACAACGCCATTACATTTGTGATGGAGACCCAGGCCATAGGTTTTATTGATGCTGTTAAACAGGTTGCCGAAATGTACAACATCAGTCTGGACGAACGCCCCGAACCCAAAGGACCGCAAAAACGTGGCGGAAACCTGCCGGAGTCGTTCAGGAATATTCAGCTTAAGCAATCCGGCCTGGATGAGAACGACCAGAAAGCCACCGTTTTTGTTGCCGACGATACCGAAAAGATTGTTGATACCATCGTTTCGGGTACCCGAAACGATTACGGAGTAATCACCGAAGATACCGGTGACGACATGATTATCTGGTATTACGACCTGGAAGGAAAGCCGGTTGAGTTTTTGGCGCCAAAGCATAAAAAAACAGAACATCTTTGGCGGATCCGCTGGCAGAACCCCGACATCCACTGCGACAAGAGTGGCAACCCGATGAAGTACAGCAGCCCTTATGGTTCGGGCACGCATCTGTACATTCCTGAAATATTGCGCAAGATGTACAAAGAAGGCCGGATCATCAAACGGTTGTACATCCAGGAAGGCGAAAAGAAATCGATCAAAGCCTGCAAACACGGCATGCCGTCGGTGGGTATTATGGGCATCCATGCCCTGGGCAGCCATGGGCAACTTCCTTACGACATGCAATTGATTATAAAGCGGTGCCAGGTTTCCGAAATTATTTTTGTACTCGATTCGGATTGGGACGAGCTGTCGCACTCTATCCAAACCGGATCGAAGGTTGACAGCCGCCCATGGTCGTTTTTTAATGCCGTAAAATCGTACAAAGAATACATCAAAGGACTGGTAAATGGTGGCTTTTATCTCGAAATTTATTTTGCGCACATTAAAGCCAACGAAAAAAAGGACAAAGGCATTGATGACCTGCTGACCAACACGCTCAAAGGCAACGAACAAGACCTTTTTGATGATTTCGAGAAATCGATCAACCTGAAGGATGGCGCCGGGAAGTACATCGACCTGCACAAGATCACCACCACAAGCGATGGCAAGCTGATGGAGCTTTGGTCGCTGCAGTCGGCAGAATCGTTTGCCGAACGATACCGCGAGCAGCTTGAAGAGATCAAAGAATTTAAAATTGGCAAGCACCTGTGGCGCTTTGGCGAAAACAAAAAGCTGGAGCTTGCACAGCCTTTGCACGACGACGAAATTTTCTGGAGTGTTGTAAACAACCAGGACCGTTCGGGCAACGACAAGCAAACCATCACTTTCGATTATGAGAATGCTTACAACTTCCTGCGCAACCGTGGTTTTGGCCGTATTATGATGGCCAACGGACAGTATTTCTTCTGCCATTTGGATGGGAAGATTGTGGAGATTGTTGAGCCGTTCCAGGTAAAGGATTATGTTTTGGAAATCATGCAGGAGATATGCCCCAAGGATGTGCGCAACATGCTTTACCGTGGTGGAAGGATGTATCTCGGTCCCGAAAGCCTGGGTTCGCTCCGATACTTCATCCCGGAATTCATCAAAGCCAACCAGACCAGCCAGCGGCTGTTCTTTAAAAACAAGTACTGGCAGATATCTGCAGGTGGCATCGAAGAGAAAGCCATCTCAAACCTGGATTACCATGTTTGGCGCGACAAGATTATCGATTTTGACGCTACCAAGCTGGCCGAACCCATTGTGAAGATTGATAAACGCGACGGCAATTTTAGCGTTAAGTTTTCGAAAGAAGGCGCCAACTGCCATTTTGCGCGCTTCCTGTTCAACTCTTCCGAGTTTAACTGGCGCAAGTTTATGAATCCCGAAACCCGCGAAAAGATTATGGACGAGCGCACAGCCGAAGAGCGTTTCGAGACCAACATGCACTTCGTGAGCAAAATGACAGCCATCGGGTACCTGCTGCATAAATTCCGGGATAAAAGTTGTGAGAAGGCCGTTATTGCCATGGATGGCAAGATAAGTGAAGTTGGCGAGAGCAACGGACGGACCGGTAAATCGCTCCTGGGCTTCGCCATCGGGCAGATGATCCCGCAGAGCTACATCCCGGGCAAGAGTAAAAATCTTACCGAAGATCCATTCATCTGGGAAGAAGTTACCGAGAAAACAGACAATGTTTTCCTGGACGACGTGCGCACCAACATTGATTTTGAGTTCTTTTTCCCGATCATCACCGGGCGCATCACCATCAACGTGAAGGGCAAGAAGAAGTTTACCCTTACCGACGAGCAAACACCCAAGCTATTCCTCACAACGAACCACGCCATAAACGGCGATACTTCATCATTTCGGGACCGGCAGGCTATTATTGTGTTTTCGGATTATTACAACGAAACCCACAAGCCGGTTGACGATTTTGGCACCAACTTTTTTGTTGAGTGGGACAAGATCCAGTGGAACCTGTTTTACAATTTTATGAGCGATTGCCTGCAGCTTTACTTTATGGCCCGCGACAATGGCTGGGGACAATCGGGATCGGGGCTGGTGCTTCCACCAATCGAGCGGATCGAGATGCGCCGCATGCGCCAGTTTATTGGCGAGGACTTCCTGAGCTGGGCAAATGAGTATTTTGGAATATCGGATTTCGATTCGCCAGAAGATTTAAAGCAGGTTAACAGTCCTAACCTGAACGTGCCCATCCCTCGCCAGGAACTGTTTAATAACTTCCTTGATAAAAACCCATTCCACCGCAAGCACACCACGGCATATCGCTTTAAAAAGAAGATTACCACCTGGTGCAAGTTCCGTGGATTGCTGTTTAACCCAATCAATTTCGACAACCAGGGCCGCCCTGGTGCCGACGACAAATCAGGCGGCGTAGAGAATTTTACAATAAGCAATGGAAAGTATTGATGTTTAACTAAATAATAGAAATTATGCCTAAAAAAACAATAAAACTAAGAGAAAAGAGCGCGACAGGACAGGCTGTAAAAATCTTGTTAGAATTTTGCTTGAAAGAAAAAATCGAAAACCCAATGCTTGTGGCGACTATTGATGTTAGCGATGGATCCAAATACAAGCTAATTTTTGAGCGGGTTGATTTGGAAGAAAATGTTCCACTAAAAAATAGAGAATAATGACACAATTTAATTTTGAAATCAAGCAAGCAAAGAAGTTGAAGAAACTTAGAAGGAAAATTGCACTCAAGGCTATGAAGGCGCTTTTGAAGCAAAGTGTAACGAGCTGGGAAAAGGATGGCGTTAATGATGAATATAAATCTGAACCGGTTTATCGTATGAAATTTATTTCATGTGATGATGGAGATATTAATTACCTGGTTAAAGATGCTTTTTCAATTGCCGATGAATTTATTAAACAAGAATCACAAAAAGAGGATACACAATGAAAATCACAATCGAACTCGAAACAATTGACGAATTAAGAGAACTGATGTCAGTTAATGTAAAAGATGACTCAGGTACAGCACTGGACCGCTTTTTACAGGAAATTCACAAAAATGAACCGGTTCCGGTTCCATCAGTTTTTGATACCGGATTAATAATGGATGCGCGACCAAAAGGCGCAATCGCAAAACACTCTGGAGATACAGTTAAACATTGCATTTGCTGTGGAACTCCTTATCAAGGCCGGAATAAAAGTGAATACTGTTCCGGCAAGTGCTACCAACGGAACTATAAAAAAGTAATGTTAGCCAAAAAAGCAAAGCCTGATCCTACCCAGGAAGAAGTTGATAAGCTCCTGGATAAATGCCGTAAAGATAGTCGCCCTGCTCCAGTCCGTCCGGAGCATCATCACTTATCACATTCAGCGTAACATAGAAACAGCAGTACCCGATTATTTTAACCTGGATAAACGTACTGAGGAGCAAAGGCAGACCAGTCACGATAAAGTTACCAGGTACTTTGAGCATCTTAGTCCTGCGAAAAGGCATTTAAGTTTTGAATGGTACACCATGCTTGTGGATATCGAGGAAGGCCGGTTGGTTTCGAAAGTACGCCCTGATGGCAAGATGTTTTATTATACTAAAATGCCGTGGATGGCGCCGTACTGGAAAGAAGGGTTGAGACTATTGAAAAAAGTAATGCTGGCCAAAGGAGAGATAACGGATGAAAGTTGAAGATTTGAGGTTTATCGTTTTTGTGCTCGATTCCACTATTGAACAACACGATGGCAAAGTATTCTCAAACATCGCTGATGCACGGCTTTTTGTAAAGGATTGCATTGATGAAAACTGGGGCAGTAAAATGATTATCGGTTCATTTGTTTTTAATCTGCAGCAAAAGGAAATGAACATCGAATTTATCGAAACATTTGGTTTAAATACCAGTAAAAAGAAGATTCAACAACTTGATTTATTTCAAAAATATTCGTAAAAACAAGGAGAAACAATATGAGCGAAAAAACGATTTTACGCGTGCAGTACGATGGAAAAAAAGGCTGGTATAAAGTTGTAGCCAAAACAACTGAAGGATGTGGCGGATGGAAAAATTTAGCAACTGCAGTATCTTGTAAGAATAAGCAAGATTGCGAAAAGTACCTTGATGATTTGGTATTGCTGTGGCCTGATCTTTACGAAAAGGAGTCTTGATTTTTCTTACCAGGAATCATCGGGATCCCGGCAATTTATCCGCTTAGGCGCATTTATTGCCGGGATTTTTATTTGTATTGTTTCTTAATGATTGATTTTAGAATTTTGGCGGATTGTTTAATCCTAAATTTTTATGCCTTATGAAACACATGTTACTATTAGTTTTTTTATTTCCGATTTATTTGCTTGCTCAAGATGTTGAAATGATAAATTTGAAAAACGGGGCCAAATTCGAAGCATCAGTTCAAAAGATTAATCCAGATTCCATTTTTCTCAGAAGAGATTACAATAATCAATATTATGAGATGTGGGTTCATGATGATGATATAGTTGATTGGCTTGAGCTCTATCAAAAATATTATTATTTGAATAATCCTTTAGTACTCAATGAAAGTGGTAAAATATTTTTCGAACGAGTTATCCAGGTTCCTGGTGTAAGTGCAGATTCTATTTACATTCGATTGATTGATTGGTATGGTCATGCTTTTAAAAACCCTGAAAGCGTAATAAGATTCAATAACCGTGAAACAGGCAAGATTAATGGGATTTTCTATGATGATTATAAAGGCTATAAAACAATGGGCAAAATTTATTATGTTAAGGTAAAGTCATCAATTGAAATAGCTATTAAGGATAATAGATTCAAGGTTGTAATTACTGATTTTGAAAACGACACATATTCTGCTGAAATGTCGATTTTTAAAGATGATGGATCAATTATTAAAATGTACAAACCTCTTTACATGGATCTCGCTGCAAAAATTCCTGTTTTACTTGATAATATTGATTTTTATGTGAATAATTATAAGAAAATTGATACAGACTGGTAATTTGTTTTGCTCATCAAACATTTCTTCCTTTACTTTGTAAGGTCAAAATCTTAGAAAAATTGGTACATCTTACTACAAATAAGGGAAACCCGTGCAGGTTCCGGTTGCCGTGAGGCGCCGGCAGCTTCTAAGAGCTGTGACAAACCTGCACGGGTTTCCCTGTGTAGGAGGAAACAAAATGCCAGAATTTTACCGTAACCTTACCGAGGTTGCAAACATCGAAGCAGGCGCGCTCTGGCGCCGCCAGGATGATATGATGATCCTGGTTGATGATGATCAGTTTGTAAAAGCTTACTACAACCCAACCGACTTCGAGCCAGTTAACGAAGGCTGTCAGGGTTGTTGTTGCCATCAGGATGTTTCGGATATGACCTGATGGTTGCTTTTTCTGCACGAATTTAAAACGTCCCGCCTTAAAGCGGGACGTTTTTTTTTGCACTAACTTTTTCTATTTTTTTTAAGTGGCTGATATATAGTATATTATTATTTTTATTACCGCTTTATTGTGAAAATAGACTTATCAAAAATGCTGAAAAAATTCGTGCAACAGTGCGCACAAATATACTGTTCCACCATATGAGGCTGTTGGCGCGGCTTGTAGACGACTGTTTTTCGTACTATTTTGCACGAATCCGTACTAATTGCACGAATACCCGTTTTTGTACGGTTTTAAAAATGTTAATGTATTGATTTACACCGGGTATAAGTATTAAGCGCACTACTTGCACCCCTGCACGAAAATTTTCACAGTTACAGGCAAGTCTCCAGTGGCGCGTGTGTGTGCAAAAATCCACCCATATTTACCCTTCCTGCCTGTTTTTTTATGTTTAATGAGACCTGATAAAGCCAATTTTTTTATCTTTGCCTTGCCGCGATGGGAATTAAAATTTTAACGAATTGCCGTCACCCGTAACAGTTAAGCTTAAGATTAAGCCGTACCTCAAAAAATATCTTCTCGAAAAAAGTATCAATAAAGAGGAACCTCTTTTGTTCGACCGTAAAGATGAGTTTGGCGATATTATTTTTAGCTGCCTTACAAATCATGATCAGCAAAAATTTCTTTCGATTAACGATAAGGAATTTGTTTATGCTTATTTTAATCAACGATGGCCGCGCGGTGAGTGGTGCGAAATCCAACTTCCATACAACCGGAATTTTAATGTGCTTTACAAAAACTATTTATCTGATCATAACAATCGGATAATAGTAGATGAAATTACATCCCGGTTTTATCTCGAACTTAACAAGTACCTGGTATTTAATATTGATAAAGGCGTGCATCGAAAAGTTATTTTACATCATTTTTTAGGCCTTTACAATATTACCGAAGATGATGTGAATTTTGACAGCATTTACCGGCAATCTTCACGAATGTTGGAGTGCAAAACAAGAAAATTTTATTATTTATTTCGTCACATAAATGCCCAATTTGTCCTATGAAAATTTCAAAGAATTCAGGCTTTAATTTATCCGGTTTGTGCCGGGTAAAATTTTGTTTAACCTCGAAGGTTAAAAGAATATCACCACCGGATTCCGGCAGGCTGGTAAGTGTCGAATTGAAAAACAATTTCGATTTCGATGAAATCTATTTTACACCCACCACCGAAGATGTGAGCATCGAAGCCCGAAAAGATCAGGGCTATGATGTAGAAGTTAAGCTGATCAATCCAAAGCTAAGCGAAACAAACGCCAAAACCTTTGCCGATCTCGAGCAAAAAGATTTCATCTTCCTGCTCACCGACCAGAACGAAAACGTGATGCTGGTTGGTTCGGTTGAATCGCCGGCCAGGTTATCGTACAAAATGAACATCCCTGGAGCGGGAAGGAACCAACGGACGGTGGTTGTGGATGCCATCCATGATGTTGAACCTTACTTTGTCGAATCGACAGTGACCACCGTCGGTGGTGCTTTCTCGGATGATTTTTCGGAGGATTTTGATATTTAGCGGCTTCCGCAAGTCCTATATTTAGAACGTTTCTGCCTTTAACATTGCACCAGATAAATCTGATGCAATGAACTTTTCACACATTCTCTCTGAAATCCTTCGCGGCCAATGGGCCATCGAGCCACAAACGGCGCTGTCGCACAGCTCGCTTGTGGCTTCGCTTATTTCAGGCAAATCAGAAAACTTCCAACCACGTTCCGAATTTCTTCATTTAGTTTCGGCAGGATCAGGTATTGTTACTTCAGATAATTACAAAGATGCTCCTGCAGGTTCTGTTGCCATCATCCCCTTAAAGGGAACCATGATGAAGTACGGAACAATGTGCAGCTATGGCACCGAAGAAATTGCCTCACAGTTTGCCGCCGCCCTTTCTTCCAAAAAAATTGCAGCCATCGTCATGGACATCGATTCGGGTGGTGGTGCAGTAAACGCTATCGCACCACTTGCCAACCTTCTTTCGTCAAAATCGAAACCTGTTGTTGCTTTATGCGATACGGCTGCAAGTGCAGCCTATTATGTTGCCTCTGCTTCAGATCATATTATGGCCGACAACAACCTTTCGGCCGGCTTTGGCTCCATCGGGGTTGTTACCTCATTTGTAGATATGCAGCCTTTCTGGGAAATGCAGGGTGTGAAGTTTCATACCATCTACGCAAAAGAGAGTAAAGACAAAAACCTGGCATTCGAAAAAGCCCTGAAGGGCGATTATGAAATGATGCAGGACGAGATCCTTTCGCCACTGGCCATAAAGTTTCAAAACCACGTAAAACAATCCCGGGGAGCGAAGCTAAAAATTGAAACTCCAGGACTCCTGACAGGCAAAATGTTTTTTGGCGAAGATTCCCTGGAGAGTGGCCTCATTGATAGCATTGGCAATATGCAAAAAGCCATCGAAAAAGCCCTGTTGCTTGCCGACGTAAAAAAATTCATGAATTCTTAACCAACACCCAAAAAATAAAATGTTAGAGAAATTTAAATCAATCGCAATGACCATACTTGGGATCGCAAAATTCGAGACTAAGGATGGTAAAGTTGTGCTTTCGGATGACCAGCGCAAAAAACTTGCTGATCAATTGGGAGCCGACTTTGTAGAAAAATTCAATGAAGCAGTTGATAAACAACTTGCCGACACTTCCGCCCAGGATCAGGCCGCAGCTTTAAAAGCTATGCTTGATTCGGTACAAGCCGAAAACGCAAAACAGATGCAGAAAATGCAGGCTGATTTTGATGCCTTTAAAGTGGATGCTAACTCAAAAATCGAAAAGTTGAGCAAAGCTCCCGAAGCCGAAGAAATTATTCCACAACCAACCACAGGAGGGAAAAAAGTGCCTTTCAAAATCAACATGAAGCACGCCCACAACCGCTGGGCCGAAGCTAAAATGAAAGCCGAGGGTGGCGATATCGTGATGACAGGAACCACGATCGACGTTGGTGACCTGAAAACCGAGTTTGGTACTTATATCAGCCAGACCGACCGCCCGATTGTTGCCACGCTTACAGCTCCAACAAAATCGGAAGAGTTCATGACGACCAAAGTCGCCATTGAATATTGGAGAGCCTCAAAATCCGAGATAAATTCGGTAGTACAGCAATTTGTTGCCAAATGGACGCCTTTGGGAAAGGCTGCTTTTACGCCTATCGAAATTCAGAACCGCCGTCACAAGATCAACGTCCCGATTACTCCGGACGAAATCAACCTTTCATGGCTGTCGTTCCTGTATGACGAAAGATTGACTCCGGCTGAAATGCCAATTACTAAGTACATCATCGAAAAGCTGATCCTTCCAAAGGTTGCCGAAGATCGTGAACTGCGCTTAATTGGTACCGGAGTTTATACTACTACCGGTTTAAATGATGCCGACGGTGAAGCTGGTCAGGCAACTGGCGGATCAATGGATGGTTTCCTTACCATTCTCAAAAAAATGTATGAGGCCAAGCTCACCACTTATGCCAACGTGAATTTCATCAACTTCTCAGGTGTTCCGGTAACTTCGGCAAACATCCAGGACAAGATGG
>CAYOWJ010000121.1:0-10495 GCA_964407625.1 uncultured Lentimicrobiaceae bacterium | reverse complement strand
AGCAGCAAATCCTACCTTTTAAGCACAGGCTGAGGTTCTTCTTCCCACCTGAATATTTCGTATTTGCTTTTGGGCCGTTCTTTTCCGAGCCATTTGAAATCTTTCAGTTTTAATTCTTCAACCGGGTATTCCTTTTCGGGATAAAGTGTGGCATCCGGCTGCCCGAAATAATATATTTCGCTGATCTGCCGCTCTTTGATCAGGATTTTCATTGAACTCGAAACGGCTTTATTGATCCCCATCAGGCCACCCTCTTCCTCACGGACAAAATAAATGGTCTCACTATTGCCCTCCACATCAATCTGATTTAACTCATTTTCCTTAAAATAGCCGGTCATGGTTTTTCCTTTAATCTGGTTGTATTTTGAAATGTCGTATTTATCAACCGAAATAATAAAGGAGGCATTATCCAGAAAAAGGGAATCAATTTTCTGTCCCGAACTATAGATGGTAATCTGGTTGGCTGTAAGCTGGTTAGCCTGAGTCCAGAGTGCCGGACGGCCAATCATGGTTATCGTGGAATCGTTGAAACTGTAAACCAGCGAGTCACATTTTCCCTGAAGATCGGTTTTGTAAAATTTGGTATGATAATAAGATTTCAGGTGAGTTGGGTTTTCCAACGAATCAAATATCATCCTGAGGGTGTCGGCGTGCATAAAAAGGCTATCGGTTTTATCAATCAAAATTGCAAGTGCACTGTCGGTAGAGTAGGCGTAGCCATCTTTTCGGCGGTAATCGGCAAACTCGCTTTTCAGAATAATATTCTGGACCGTGTCTTTCATAAATACATTCCCGAAAGCCTTTCCTATGCCGGTTTCTTTATCATAATAAATTTTATCGCCCGAAAGAAACTGCTCTTTGTAGGTTAACGAAGGATTCTTTATCAGTTCTGATTTGTCGGATTTGGTATCGTACCAGCCATCTTCGGCATACAAAAATTCATCTTCGCCTTTAATGGTTGTTGGCCCTGAAATATAGACGATTTCGGTTGCAGTGTTGTATTGCAGCGTGTCAGAGTTTACCACGTATTCGGGATTGACGAGTACGACGCTGTCTTTGAAAAATAATTCGTTGATACTGGTGTGATAATATCCACGCCGGCTCACAAGGGTGTTGTCTTTATTCACAATGGTGCCGCCGGTGGTGTAAAAGGCAATCTGGGTATTTCTGTCGTAAACGAGCCTGTCGGTAGTGAGGGTTGAGCGGTTGTCGATGAGTTTTACAACTCCGGTGACGATGGCTATTTTTGTGTTGCCGTCGTAATTGAGCATGTCGCCGAAAAGGCTAAGCGTATCGTTGACCAGCACATGCACTTTACCGAATGCATCGAGGTTGTTGGCTTTGTTGTTAAAAACAGCGCTGTCGCAATACAGGAAAGTGCCTTCGTGCTGAAAGATCACGTTTCCTACAAAAATATTAAGATCAGAACCAGTGGTTTTATCTCCGATCAAATTATCGGCGCGTTCCAGTTGTATCTTGGTTTTTTTCTGCGCAAAAAGTGCGTTACAGCCCGAAAAGCCTACGATTACTGCAATTAACAGGAACAGGTATTTTATTTTTGATGATCTCACAGCCTTAACAAACAATTTTTGCAAAGTTATCGTATTTCGATAAAGTGCCGGACTTAAAAAAACCTTCACCAGTAACTTTCCTGCAAACCCGTTTTTATCTCCAACCTAAAAAAGAGTAAGGGTACCCAATTATGAGAGGTACCCTTACAGAGAAACAAAACCAAAACTTATGATAAAACACTACTTATGCATTGCAATTATCATAGCAATTGCAATCTTAGTAATTTGGATTTTGCTGCATTTTTGGATTGTTACGGATTTCGTCGAGTGGAATAGGATACAACTCGTGTTTTCCGGTAACAAATCCATAAGTTCCCAAAACCTGCGGAGCAAGGCCCCAACGGATAAGATCCATGAAACGAACGCCTTCAAAAGCAAGTTCCAACTGGCGCTCGGTAACGATAGCCTGGAACAAAGCATCACCAGTTGCCGAAACATCAGCAAGCTGGGCTCTTTCTCTTACTTTATTAAGTTCGGCAAGTGAACCGGCACCATCACCGGCACGATATTTGGCTTCGGCAGCCATCAGCAATACGTCGGCATAACGCAGCAGGCGAAGGTTGGTTCCATAATTTAATTCAGGAACTGCACCACCGGCATTGCTGGTTTCGCTCATTCGTGTAGCATATTTAATACGGATACAACCATCCCAGCCCCAGGCTTCGGGATTGCTCCAGCCACCGCCAACAGCTTCGAGGTCGGCGGTATTCCAGACGGTGTTTTCCCTACGGTAGGTGTCGCCTGCATCAACAAAGGCCTGATAGAGTGCAGATGTTGGATAGTTAAATCCCCAGCCGCCAATTAATCCGCTGGTTCCGGCATTAAAGTAATCACCTCTTGGTCCGGTGAGCTGCCAGGTAATGTTGTTTTCCATTGCCCTGTTTCCACCCCATTGGAATGTTCCCCAATCGTAACCTTCGGTAGTTACCCATGAAACTTCCATGATCGATTCCACACCAAACTCCTGGTCAACCAGAAATAATGTGCTGTAATCATCACTCAATCCATATTCACCAGAAGCAATCACCTGATCGAGATAATTTTCGGCATCAGCCCATTTTTCCTGATAAAGATAAGCCTTGCCTAAAAGGGTTTGAGCAGTTCCTTTGCTTACCCTGAATTTATCTTCAGCAGCAAGAGCGCTCTTTACTGGCAATACTTCGATGGCTTCTTTGAGGTCTTTTTCAATCTGAGCGTAAATATCTACTACTTCAGCAGCAGGCTGGCCATATTCGCTGGGCGCAAGTTCGGTCAAATTCAAAGGAACTTTGCCGTACATCGAAACAAGTTCGAAATAGAAGAAAGCGCGCAAACATTTTGCTTCGGCAACGATTTGCTTTCTGACATCGGTTTCGGCCACCACTTTGTTGATGACCATATTTGCCCGGTAAATACCATAATAGCACGATTGATAAACTGCTGTGATGGTAGGATTCCCTGCAGAATAGGTAAAAATGTCGAGTTCCTGATAAGGAGGCTGGTCGCCGCTGTCGCCGCCACCAGCGAGTGATTCGTCAGATGGGAAGGTTTTTACAAGATAGGCGCTGTTCCAGTCGCGGGCATACATCCATTGAAGGATATCATAAGTAGCTATCACTGCTTTGAGTGCATCGGCATCGGTTTTATAAAATGCATCCACCGAGAGCTTTCCAATAGGGTCGGTTTCGAGAAAATCTTTTTTGCAAGCCATGAGTGCGCCGATAAGTGCAAAGATTCCCATTATTTTTAAAAGTGCATTATTTTTCATTTTTCTAAATTTTAAAAGTTAAAAGTATGATTAAATTAGCTTATAAGGAAATTTGTAAACCCATGAGGAATTTTTTAGGCATAGGATAAACGCCGCGATCGACACCCTGGCTGTTGTTGTTGTTGCTTCCTGCTTCAGGATCCATTCCAGGATATTTGGTGAATGTGAAATAATCGTCCAGAGAAACATAGAAGCGCAGGTGGTCGATTTTCATTTTATTCATCACCGAAGAAGGCAAAGTGTAACCCAACTGAATTTGTTTGATGCGAACGTAAGATCCATCATAAACCATCAGGTCGCTGTAATAAGCGTAAGGATTTGAAGGATCAGCACGGAACCAGTCGTTGGTGCTGCCATCGCCGGTCCAGCGGTCGTCAAAGAAAAACTGTGGCCTGTTTGAAGTCGAACGGTCGGTGCGGTTCCATCCCATCAAAATATCGTTACCAAACGAACCCTGAAGGAAGACATTCAAATCGAAGTTTTTATAGGTACAGTTAAACATTGCACCAAGCAGTGTATTTGGGTTTGGATCGCCAATGTAGGTCTGGTCTTCTTCGTTAATTACATTGTCGCCATTTGTATTTACAACAATCGGGTCGCCTGGTTTTGGTGCATAACCGGTCAGGCTGTTGTCGGCAACATATTGGTCAATTTGAGCCTGATTCTGGAATATTCCATCAGTATCATAACCTCTGAAGTACCAAACGGGCTGTCCTTCTTCAAAATAAGTTGCTGTCCAGCCTGTACCAACGCTTGTACCTTTAACTCTTTCGAGCAGCGGGTTAAGATAGGTAACCTCGTTTTTCATGGTGGTGAGGTTGAAGTTGATGTTGTAATTAAATGCGCCATCCATTTTTCTCCAGCCCAGTTCAAATTCAAAACCTTTGTTGGTAACATCGCCTGCATTAACAAACGGAGAATCGTTTCCTACTGATAAAGGTGGTGAAGAAGGTGTGAGCAGGTCTTTGGTTTTCTTGTTAAAATAATCCATTGCAAAAGTCATTTTGCCACCAAAGAAACGCATGTCAACACCAAAATCCAACTGTTCAGAAGTTTCCCAGGTCAATTCGGGGTTTGCAAGTAAATCAGGCTCAGCACCGGTATAAAAACCGCCGCCTGGTTTGGGGTATTTTATCCCTGAAGTTGTAATTAACGATGTGAACTGGTCGTAGCCAAGGTTTGACAAACTTCCGTTTTGTCCCCAACTGGCACGCAATTTAAAGAATTCGATTGATGAAGCTTTAAAGAAATCTTCTTCACTGATAATCCAGCCTGCAGAAACGGCAGGGAAGGTTCCCCATTTTTTTCCGGCTGCAAGTAATGATGATCCGTCGCGACGTACTGACACATCGACCATGTATTTTCCTTTGTAATTGTACGACAATCTTCCAAAATACGATTGCAGCCTTTTATCTTCAAGGTTTCCGCTAACGGTTCCGTCAACCGGTGTTGCACCATGTTGGGCAAAAGTTTCATCTTCGATAAACATTGGACCCGAAAGGGTTGTGAGATATTTATGCTGATTTCGCTGTGCCGAAATGCCCAACAATGCAGTTACGTTATGATCGCCGATTTGTTTGGTGTAGTTGGCATAATTTTCCCAGAGCCAGGTGGTCCAGGTATCGGTATTGTCTCTTACGTTTGGTGTCGAATTGTTACGCTCAGGCGAGAACCAGTATGAGGGATACCAGGTATGGAAAAGCTGGTCGGCATAATCAACCCCTAGTCTAGAGGTAAAAGTCAGTCCTTCGTACAGTTTAAATTTTGCATAAAAACTTCCGAAAATTTTATTTTGTTTGGTGTTTCCTTTTTCGAGGGCAATTTTTGCAATCGGGTTGGCAATTTCGCCGGTTACAAACTGAGATAAACCATAATACTGGCCGCTACCATTCTGTAAAAGGGTGTAACCACTGTTCAACGCATTTTGAGCAAAATCAGGAAGTGCACCATCATAAACCACCGGAACACTGGGATCAAATAAAAGTCCGTCATTTACAATACCACCAAACTCATTATCTTCGGTAATGGCTTCGCGGTTAATTTGTGAAACGGTCAGGTTGTTTCCGACTTCAAGCCAGTCTTTAACCTTATGATCAGAATTTAAACGAACGGTAAAACGATCGTAATTTGAGTTGTCTTTTCCAACAATACCATCCTGATTTGTGTATGATGCAGATAATAAATAACTTGATTTTTCATTACCGCCGGTAAACGACAAATAATGTTTCTGCATGGGGGCTGTACTGGTTTCTTCTTCGAGCCAGTTGGTGTTGTATTGTGGATTTGCAGGAATGGTTACGCCAACATTTGCTTCATTAACCCATGTTGTCCAGTCTTTTGCATTCATCACATCAACAAGTTTTCCTGGAGTTTGAATGCCATACTGGAAATCGTAGTTGATTTTCCCCAGGCCTGATTTACCCGATTTTGTGGTAACAAGAATAACGCCGTTGGCAGCTTCAGCTCCGTAAATTGCAGCCGATGCACCATCTTTCAACACTTCGATCGATTCGATGTCGGAAGGTTCGATATTGCTGATATCGGTTGTTTTCATTCCATCAACAATGTAAAGCGGGTCGGAATTACCATTGGTGCTGGTACCGCGGATTCTTACTTTCAAGGATGCACCCGGCGAACCTGAATTAGGGAGTACACTAACGCCAGCGATACGGCCCTGAATGGCCTGATCAACTCTGGCTGATGGAATACCTTTTAATTGTTTGGAGTCGATTTTGGAAATTGCACCGGTAATATAGCTCTTTTTCTGTGTACCATAACCAACAACCATTACTTCCTTTAAAGCTACAACACTCTCTTCGAGGGTAATTTTTAAGGATGTACCCGGAGTAGCTTCGATTTTTTGTGGAACGTAGCCAACAAACGAAAAGCTGAGTATTGCTTTTGGTGCAAGCGACTCGAGCATAAAAAAGCCGTTGGCATCAGTTGATGCGCCATTTGTGGTGCCTTCTTCGATAACATTAACACCTGGCAGCGTTACACCGGTAACATCCGAAACGGTTCCGGTATAACGGTAAACCGTTTGAGCAGTAAGTGTATTAAATACACCTATTAACAGAAATCCCAGCAAAAGCAACAACTTCTGCCGTAAAGTGTCCAACCTGAACAAAGCGTAAAGACATTTTTTCATTAGTTAAAGATTTAAAATTAAGTAATTAAGTTATTTGAATTAAATGCTGACTTTTCGAACTGGAAGAATAACTGACTTTCTTTGATTATTACGTAAATATTACCCCTTTATCAAGTAACTGTTGCAAAAAACATATTATCAATCTGTTGATTAATGCGTATTATTTACGCAGACAAAAATACAATTATTTTTAACCTACCAAATTTTTTATTAAAAAAAATTAATATTTTTAATAAAATGAAATTAACACGGTTCTGAATGTTATTATTAATTTGATTAATAGATTTTTAGATAAAAATAATTTTTTGAAAATTTTTTTTTGAAATAATAAATAATACTACTTTTGCATTGTGTAAGAAATACACATTGCTATTATGGAAAACATTATTCCAAATCTTTCGGTTGATTGTGTGATTTTTGGCTTTGGTGCCAATAAACTGAATGTATTATTAAAGGAGCGAAAACTTGTTGACCCACAAACGGGTGAAGTATTGATTAACGATTTCACACTTACAGGCTTCCATGTGTTTGAAGGTGAAAATCTTGATACTGCCGCGGCACGCACCTTATATAACATTACGGGGCTTGCCAACATTTTTTTGGAGCAATTTTATGCTTTTGGAAGCACCCAAAGGCTTTCCAGTGAGAAAGATCAATGCTGGCTGCAGCACCTCAATCTCAATGTGAGCAACCACGTGATTTCGGTTGGGTATTTTTCGCTGGTCGACAGCACCAAAACAAGCCCCGACAAGGAACATCCCGAAGCACAATGGTTTCCTGTAGATGAAGTACCTGAGTTAGCCTTCGATCATGCCGAAATTCTTGCAAAAGCGCTCGAACATCTGAGATTGAAAGTGCGGTTAGAGCCCATCGCTTATGAGCTTCTTCCCGAAAAATTTACCATCAGGGAACTTCAGGATTTGTACGAATGCATTTTGGGAACTAAATTCGACCGGCGTAACTTCCGCAAAAAAGTATTACAAATGAAATACCTGATCCCGCTTGCCGAAAAACAAACCGGGGTGGCACACAAACCGGCGCAAAAATTCATCTTCAGCAGAGATGTTTACGACAGGACGAAAATTGAGAAACTGGACTTTTCGATATAGATTTTACTGATTTTTTTTGATTAAGTGTTTAAATTACTCATTCACTGTTAAATAGCATAATTGTTTTGCTGTTTGGCAACAAATGGATTCTTACTAATTTTTAATATTTAAGGATGATGACGTTACACTTAATCGACTTTCTAATAATAGGTGCTTACCTCCTGGCAACGGTGATGATTGGCTTTTTTCTGAAAAAGAAAGCTCAGAAAAACAAAAAATCTTACCTGCTGGGCGGGAACGATCTTCCATGGTACATGCTGGGCTTATCAAATGCTTCAGGCATGTTCGACATTTCGGGAACGATGTGGCTTGTAACACTTGGTTTTGTTTATGGCCTCAAAAGCATCTGGATTCCCTGGCTGTGGCCGGTTTTTAACCAAATTTTTCTGATGATTTTTCTCTCCATCTGGCTCCGGAGATCAAATGTTACAACCGGCGCCGAATGGATTCAAACGCGCTTTGGCACCGGAAAAGGAGCGTCACTTTCGCACAATATCGTTGTTGTTTACGCACTCATCAGTTGCCTGGGCTTTCTGGCTTATGGCTTTATTGGGTTGGGTAAGTTCATGCTCATTTTCATCCCATGGGAATGGGTTTGCAGCGTAACCGGCCTTCCTCCGGATATTATTGCGCCTCAATACATCCCGCACTTTTACGGCCTGGTATTTACCTTGTTTGCTACATTTTACGCAGTAATTGGCGGGATGATAAGCATTGTGTGGACCGACATGCTGCAATATGCGATAATGACGGTGGCCTCGGTAATTATTGGCATTATTGCGATGAATGCGCTTGCTTACAACCAGTTAAACGTTCCGGATGGCTGGATGTCGCCCTGGTTTGGCTGGAATCTCGATCTCGATTGGAGCGGCATTATTGCCGAGGTAAACCAGAAAATTGCCGATGATGGGTTTTCACTCTTTTCGATCTTTTTTATGATGATGCTCTTTAAAGGATTCCTGGTAAGTGCTGCCGGCCCTGCACCCAATTACGACATGCAGAAAATCCTTTCGACACGCTCGCCAAAGGATGCCGCCAAAATGAGCGGGTTTGTTTCGGTTGTGCTCAATCCGGTCAGGTATTTTATGATTACTGGTTTTGTGGTTCTGGCAGTTTTGTATTACGATAAACTTAACCTGATTGTTGGTGGTAAAATTGATTTTGAGCAAATCCTGCCTTCGGCCATCCGCGAATTTGTGCCGGTTGGACTGACCGGATTGCTGCTCGCCGGACTGCTGGCGGCTTTTATGTCGACTTTTGCAGGAACGCTCAATGCTGCACAGGCCTACATTGTAAACGACATTTATCTGAAAACCAAAAAAGATGCCACCAACAACCAGATAAAAAAGATGAACTATCTCGTTGGCGTAGTGGTGGTTGGTGTGAGTATTGTATTGGGAATTTATGCCAAAAACGTGAACAGCCTTTTACAATGGATTGTTTCGGCGCTGTGGGGAAGTTACGTGGTTTCGAATGTTTTAAAATGGTACTGGTGGCGATTTAACGCACACGGCTATTTCTGGGGGATGCTGGCCGGACTGATTCCTGCCCTTATTTTTCCGCTCATTTTTAAAGAAACCCTCGAATTGTATTATTTCCCCTGGTTGCTGCTCACCTCAGCTATCGGGGCTATTGCAGGAACTTATCTCAAACCTGCCACAAACCAGGTTGTACTCGATTCGTTTTACAAAACGATAAAACCCTGGGGTTTCTGGAAGCCTGTTAAAGCAAGAGTTATGGCTGCTGATTCATCCTTTGTCGAAAACAAAAATTTTAAAATAGACATGATGAATGTGGCCATAGGCATTGTTTGGCAATCAGCACTGGTGGCAGCGCCGGTTTTCATGGTTCTGCGGCAATGGTGGCCGATGACTTTTACGCTAATCATTATCCTTTTTACGTCGGCTATTTTAAAATTTACCTGGTGGAACAAACTTCCCGAAAATTAACCCTCAAAAATTTAGTGTATGAAATTTGGATTTTTTGATGATAAGAAAAGGGAGTATGTGATTACAGAGCCGAAAACTCCCTATCCGTGGATTAATTACCTTGGAAATGCCGATTTTTTCAGCATTATCTCCAACACCGGAGGCGGCTATAGTTTTTACCGCGATGCCCGCCTGCGTAGGATTACGCGCTATCGTTACAACAATGTTCCGCTCGATGACGGCGGGAAATATTTTTATATCAACGATGGCGGCACCGTCTGGTCGCCGGGATGGAAACCCGTAAAAACCCCGCTCGATAAATACGAATGTCGTCACGGGCTTGGCTACACCATCCTGAAAAGTGAAAAAAATGGTATCAGCGCCGAAGTGCTGTATTTTGTCCCGATGGATTTTAATGGAGAAGTTCAGCGATTGAAACTTAAAAATGAAGGAACAGAAACGAAAAAACTCGCTGTTTTTTCGCTGGTGGAATGGTGTCTCTGGAACGCCCTTGACGATATGACCAATTTCCAGCGCAACTTCTCGATTGGCGAAGTTGAGGTGGAAGGCCCGGTAATTTACCATAAAACCGAGTACCGCGAAAGGCGCGACCATTACGCTTTTTACTCGGTTAACAGCCCGATCTGTGGCTTCGACACCGATCGCGAAACATTTCTGGGCTTGTACAACGGTTTTGATGCTCCCGAAAAAGTGCTTGCCAAAGCCTCCGGAAATTCGGTTGCACATGGCTGGTCGCCGATAGCCTCGCATTGCCTCGAAGTCGAACTGAAACCTGGCGAATCCCGGGAATTTGTTTTTGTGCTGGGTTATGTCGAAAATGAAGAGTCTCAAAAATTCATCGCTCCAGGCGTGATAAACAAGGAAAAAGCGCATTTGATGATAAACCGCTTCAAAACCTCCGCCGATGTTGAGGATGCACTTACCGGTTTGAAAAATTACTGGGAAAATCTGCTTGGAAATTTTCAGATCAG
>CAYOWJ010000120.1:9200-10506 GCA_964407625.1 uncultured Lentimicrobiaceae bacterium | reverse complement strand
AAAACAAGTTCCGAATTTGTTATGGGCTTTGTGCTTTTGTTTTTGGGGCTTTACTTTTTTAAGCTTAACATTCCTCAAATTGATGAATCGTCTTCATTTTTACATAGTTTTCAATCCTATCAAGCGGATAATATAATAAATGCATTGCTTTTTGTTTTGCTTGGATTTGTAATCACCAGCATTTTTCAATCGTCGAGTGCCACCATTGCGCTTACCATGGTGCTGGCAACCGAAGGATGGATAAGTCTGGATTATGCGCTGGCTATGGTTTTGGGCGAGAATGTTGGAACAACGGTCACCGCAAATATTGCTGCAGTCGTTGCAAATAATTCAGCAAAAAGGACAGCGCTGGCACATTTTCTTTTTAACGCTATCGGGATTTGGTGGGTATTGTTGTTTTTTAATTTTTTTACCGGACTGATAGAATCTGCAACAAAAACCATCATTTCATCCACCGGAGCTATCGAGGCAAGCATCATTCCCATTGGAATTTCGATCTTTCATACTTCTTTTAATATTATCAATACGTTACTTTTCACCATTTTTATTCGTCCCTTTGAGCGACTTTGTGTTTTATTAATAAAAACTGAAAACACCCGTGATGAGGAGTTTCGGTTAAGTTATTTCAGCAGCACCATCCTCTCCACATCTGAACTTTCGATGATTCAGGCAAACAAAGAAATTGCCATGATGGGCAAACTCAGTCTTACTGTTTTTGAGATGATCCCTTTGATTCTGGTCGAGAAAAACGAACGAAAATTCCAGAAGATGAGCAACAAAATTGGCGGACTCGTAATTTTAATCACCAGCAAAGAAGCCGAAATCAACAATTATATTACAAGATTATCCCAGGACGAACTGAGTGAGAATGAAACACGCCATATCAGGGATATGTTGAAAACCATTACTCATCTTAAAAGCATAAGCGAAACCTGCCTCCAAATGGCATTAACCATCCAGCGAAAAAATGAAGCGAAAGCCTGGTTTTCGCAGGAAATGAGGAATGGCCTTGATCAAGCATTCAATTTATTGGAGGAATCTTTACAAAGTACAGTCTTAAATCTCTCGAACAGAACTGATGAAAACCGGTTTACCGAAATCGCTGAAACTGAAACAAAAATCAAAAATGTTTTTAAGAATCTGAAAACAACCTATCTTGACGAGGGAAAAAACATCGGAATTCCTTTACAGACAGGTTTATATTTTAACGAATTACTTGGACTTACCGAAAAAATGAGCAATTTTGTTTTTGCCATTAACAATGTTTTGTCGGCCTCGCAGTCCAATGAATTGAAAAAACCGAAAA
>CAYOWJ010000120.1:0-9100 GCA_964407625.1 uncultured Lentimicrobiaceae bacterium | reverse complement strand
TTTAACGCTGTACCCGGGCAAAATCCTGATTTATTCACTATGGAAGGTCTAAATGCGGACATAGTACCGAATGTATTCTTATTACTTTTAGCTGGACTGGTGATGGTGATTACCCTTTGGTTCTCAAAAAAAGCGCGCACAGTTATTGAGACTGAAGTTAATCTGGGCAGACAAGGCAAAGGCGATGAGCGTTTTGGAGCATCAGTATTGTCACGATCGCTGGTAAGATCGATGCTTTCGATGAACAAGTCGGTTTCCCGCTGGTTGCCAGATTCGCTGACTAAAAAAATCGATCAGCGTTTTGAAATCCCAAAAACCGAAAAGAAAAAAATGAAAAGCAAGGATGCTCCCGCTTTTGACGTAATCAGGGCATCGGTGAACCTGGTGGTGGCAAGTATCCTCATCGCCGGCGGAACATCGCTAAAACTACCATTATCAACAACCTACGTAACTTTCATGGTAGCTATGGGAACTTCATTATCCGACAGAGCCTGGGGCCGCGATAGCGCAGTTTACAGGATTCAGGGAGTATTTCTGGTGATCGGAGGTTGGTTTCTCACTGCTGTGATTGCCTTTACAGTTGCATTTATTTTTGCTGTTATACTTTATTGGGGGCACATGTACGCAGTGGTAGCAATGCTTATTCTTGCCATTTATTTCTTTTATCGTACCAATATTTTACATAATTCAAAGGTAAAAGAGAAATTGGAAGATGAAACCGAAAATGAGCTGATTACCGAAATAATAAGCGGCTCACACGTTTTTGAAAAATGCCAGAATCATGCAATAAAAACGCTTGTAAAAATACCTGGTTTCTACGAAAATCTGGTGAAAGGACTCTCTGACGAAGACAGGGGCATATTAAGCGAGCTTCGACAAGAAGTTAAAAAGTATAACAAAAAGATTAAGAAGGTTAAGGACAACGTCAACGAAACGGTGATAAGCTTACGTGCCGATCAGATCGATACCGGGCATTATTATGTTCAAAGTGTTGATTACATGCGCGAAATCGCTCATTGCCTCAATTTTATGGTGTCGCCTGGTTTTGAACATATCGAAAATAACCACGAAGGCCTTGGCACCGAGCAAAAAGCTGAGTTGTTAACCATGAAAAATGGCATCAATGTTCTTTTTAAAGATATTATGGTAAAGATTGAAACGCGGAATTTTAGCGATCTGAGCCATATTATTGGCAAACAGCAGGAATTATTGACTATGCTGGGCGAATTCAGGAAAAACCAGATCAAACGTATTAACGAACGCGAAATACAAACCCGCCGCAGCTTGCTATACCTCGATATTCTGGCCGAGACCAAAAACCTGTTGCTCTATTCGATAAACTTACTCAAATCGCAAAGGGACTTTATTGTTGAACTTCAAAAGAAATAATCTCAGCATCAAAAGTGGCGGCCAAACCGGCGTTGAGCGGGCTGCCCTTGATTACGCACTTTGTAACGGCCAGCTTTATTCAGGTTGGTGCCCCCATGGCCGGCTCGCCGATGATGGATTGATTCCTCCCCGGTATTTGCTTCATGAAGCCTTCTCGGAAGATTTAATTGGAAGGATTGCGCAGAACATCATCGAAAGCGATGGCATTTTGATCATCATTTATGACGAAATGGACGAGCCAACTCAACTGGCTTACGATCTGGCACTGGATTATCAAAAACCTGTTTTTGTATGGGCATTTTCGATAAATCACAATCACAGGTTAATAGCCAATTGGATTGAAAAAGAAAATATTAGTGTTTTAAATATTACCGGACCCAGCGAAAAAAACGCTGCCGGGATTCATGAAGAAACACTTGATCTGCTGGATAAATTCTTCAGAAATTAAAGCCTGACTTTTTTCAGGATTTCTTAGCTTTGATCATCCGGTTTTTATCGTGAATATCCTGCTTAACGATAATTTCGGAAAAGCCCATCGATTCGAGTAATCCGGCGGTTTCGGAGGCAAGTGCCTCATTGATCTCTAAAAATAAGGTTCCGCCAGGCTTCAGGTGCTCCCTGGAAAAGCCGGCAATGGCCCTGTAAAACTTTAAAGGATCGCTATCTTCAACAAAAAGAGCAAGGGCAGGCTCATAATCCAGCACATTTTTTTGCATCAGAAGTTTCTCCGAATTCCTTACATAAGGCGGATTGCTCACGATGACATCAAACCGGGGAAGATTTTCTGAAATTGGACTTTCTAAAATATCCTGAAGAAAAAAATGTATGTCGGCATGATTTGAAATCGCGTTCATTTTGGCTACCTCCAGTGAAAGCGGCGAAACATCCATCGCCCGTACATTGGCCGAAATCAGATTCTTTTTAATCGAAATTGCGATACACCCGCTGCCTGTGCCAATATCCAGAATTTCGCAATTAACCGCCTGCCCGGATAATTCCAGCACCCATCCCACCAGCTCTTCCGTTTCGGGACGGGGGATCAACACGCGCTCATCAACATAAAAAGGCAAACCGTAAAACTCAGTCTTTTTCAGGATGTATTGTATCGGTTTGTGCTGTTTTAAATCATTAACTGCAAAGTGAATTTTAAGGATTTCGGATTCTGTCGCTCTTTTTTCAGGATTTAAAACCCTTTCAACCCTTGATAAACCAAGAATTTCCTCAAAAATCAAGTCCAGAAAAATGGCAGATTCCTGTTGCTCATAGATTTCTGACAACTCGTTGAGGTAGCTTTGCCTGATATCACTAATTTTGTTCGACTTAATATTCATGAAAAAGATTTAAAAATGGATGATATTTTTGCAAAAGTAGAAGAAATAAAACGTTCCGGTAAAAATGCAGCACTTTGCATCGTCATCGAAACCACAGGATCGACGCCCCGTAAAGCCGGGTCAAAAATGCTGGTAACCGAATCGGGTGAAACCTTTGGCACCATTGGCGGTGGAAGTGTTGAATATAAAATGGTAGCCGAGGCAATGGCTGTAATCAGGAAAAATGAACCCAAAAAATCCTCCCTTTCCCTCGAAGCCGATGCCGGCATGCACTGTGGTGGTACGATGGAAATTTATATCGAACCCATAAATCCTTTAATTCCACTGGTGATATTCGGCGCAGGCCATGTGGGATCAGCGCTGGCGCATTATGCAAAAGATTTTGGATTCAAAATTACTTTCATCGATTTCAGAACGGAGCTTTTACAAAAACTTCAGGGTCAAGGTTACGATATTATCGAACAAAATTTTGTGGAAGCTGCCATTGAAGCCGATTTTAACGAAAAAACCTGTGTCGTGGTCACAACTCCAAAACATGAATTTGACGAAAAGGTTACCGCCATCTGCGCCAAAAAAAAGTTTCGCTATCTCGGTATGATCGGGAGTAAGCGGAAAGTTGCCACAGCAAAACAAAATTATCTCAGCACGGGCCAGCTTACCGAAAGCGAAATCGAAAAAATTGATATGCCGATTGGAATAAAATTCAACGCACAAACGCCGGAGGAAATCGCAATCAGCATTTTAGCAAAATTGATCGATATAAAAAACGGGTAGTCAGATAACGGAAACCATCAGTAACAAGTCCCATTTTTCGAATATAAACCTGGAACAACAGGCGTGCAAAGGAAAGCCATCATTGTTTTTTACCTGTACTTTGATTAAATTTTTTAGTTTTGTAGTTCTCAGGGTAGCAAGAAAGACAAAACATGATTAAAAATTTCCTTTTCAGCATATTTTATATTTTCTGTTTAAATGGTGTTTTAGCTCAGGATCAAATATATAAACGTATTCAAATCGAATACACGCTTCAGAATTTACAATTAATCTCCAAATCAGGACTCGAAGCAGATTTTATTAAAGACGACCGGTTCGTCATTCTCGAAATCCCGGACTATGAGCTGGAAAAATTATCTGCCGCAGGCATCCGCTATGAAATTTTGATTGATGATGTAGCTAATTTTTATGCAGAGCGAAACCGAGGCAAAAATCCAAAAGAAATTACGGAGCAATTCAGGGCGATGAAAAATTATGAAGTCCCCGAAGGTTTTTCACTTGGCTCGATGGGTGGTTTTTGCACGTATGACGAATTAATGGCGCACCTGGATAACATGGCGGCTTCATATCCTGACCTGATCACCATAAAACAAACCATTGGATCGCAACTTACCATCGAAGGCCGTCCGATTTACTGGATTAAAATTTCGGACAACCCCGGAGTTAACGAGGAAGAGCCTGAAATACTTTACACCGGTTTAACACATGCCCGGGAGCCTGGCTCGATGCAGGTTTTGCTGTTTTACATGTATTATCTGCTCGAAAATTATGCAACCAATCCCGAAATTAAGTCACTGGTCGATAATACCGAAATGTATTTTGTTCCGTGTGTAAATCCTGATGGATATATCCGGAATCAAACCACAAACCCCAATGGCGGCGGGCAATGGCGGAAAAACCTGAGAAATAACGGCGATGGTTCTTTTGGCGTGGACCTCAACCGGAATTTTGGTTTTATGTGGGGCTTTGATGATATTGGCTCGTCACCAACTCCTTCAAACCTTACTTACCGCGGCACAGCGCCATTTTCTGAATCAGAAACTCAAATGATCAGTTTTTTTTGCAATGAACACAATTTCAAAATTGCGCTCAATTACCATACTTATGGTAATTACCTGTTGCATTCATGGGGTTACACATCAAGTACCTTAACCACCGATCATACCTATTTTACAGCAATTGGACAGGAATTAGCCGACGAAAATAATTACCGGGTTGGCACTCCGGGTACAATGCTTTACCGGGTCAATGGCGAATCGAGTGACTGGATGTATGGGGAACAAACATCAAAACCCAGAATATTTTCGTTTACACCGGAAGTCGGTACTGAAGTTGATGGCTTTTGGCCACCGATGGAGCGGATTATCCCTCAATGTTTCGAGGTTTTGCACCAAAATATTACTGCAGCAAAATTAGCAGGGTCATATTTTTTGCTTCACGACTTAACCACCTTTAATATCAGCAATTCCCAGGGATTTTTATCGTTCAAAACCGAAAGACGAGGCCTTGCAAATACCCCATTAACAATCAGCATTCAAGGTATTGGTGACCATTTTACCAATATTGGCGGAGCCAAAAATTATAATAACATTCAACAACTTCAAAAAATCACCGATTCGATTTCCTTTACTTTAAAGCCTGGAATCATGGCCGGCGAACAGATTAAGTATGTTATCAAAGCAGTGAGTGGCAGCTTTTTAAGAACCGATACCATTATTAAAACTTTTGGCAATTCAGAGCTCCAGCTTTATGATGATTGCTCGACGATGAACAACTGGGAAAGTGCCAAATGGCATTTTTCAAATACAGCGTATGTCTCTCCACAATATTCGATGACCGATTCGCCGGGAAGTTCTTATCTCAACAACGAAAATTCGTTGATAACTCTTAAAACTGAAATTAACCTGAAATGGGCAGTTTCGGCATGGCTTAGCTTTAATGCCATGTGGACTTTGGATGGCGCCGCTGATTACGTTATTTGCGAAATTTCGGCTGACTCAGGCCAAAACTGGAACATCCTTTCGGGAAAATACACCTCAATTCCAAAAGTCAACACACTGCCTGCTGTGCCCATGTTTATGGGAAAACAGACCGATTGGGTAAAAGAAACCATGGATTTGACTGATTTTTGCGGAAATCAGATCATTATCAGGTTTACAATTATCACTGATGCAGGCACCCGGAAAGATGGCTTTTATTTTGATAATTTGAAAATCGAAAAAATTGATGGGAATATTCAACACCAGGATTTTAATTATAGCAGCGGATGGAATAGCCTTTCATCCTATCTGATTCCCGAAAATACCAGTTTTAATATGATTTTTGCCAATAATCAAAATGAGGTGTTTTTGATTCAGGATGCTGAGGGAAATTTCTATCAACCCGGAAACCCGACAAATACCTTATCTCAATGGGAATCACAAAACGGCTATATGATTAAACTGGCCGAAAGCACAACTTTTTCAATTAATGGCGCTCCAGTATCTTTTGCTCATCTTGACCTGACAGCCGGTTGGAACCAGATTCCAGTGCTTTCGCATTCACCGGTTTTGATTTCCGAAATCATCGTTTCGCCTTCAAACTCCATCGAAATTATTAAAGAAATTGCTGGTCTGAGGTTATGGTGGCCCGAAAGAAACATCATCAGCCTTGATTCGCTGATTCCTGGAAAATCGTATCTGATTAAACTGAAAAATGACGCTACGATTGAATTTCCAATAAACCAATAAATTTCAGGATTTGCTCAGGGGCCATCTTTTGAAGAACCAGGCATTCACTTCCTTCGACTGCAATTTGCCGATAAGATTTTCCCGACCTGGATTTACTAAACTTTCATAAAGTCTGGCACAAACTTGTTGGCGTAACCATGGCCTCTTTTAGGCAAATTACAGCACTTACAAAATAATCCTATCTTTGCAGCCGCAAAATGAGTATTTTTTTTATCAATTTTATTAAATGTGTTTAAGCATACCCGCTCAGGTGATCAGTATTGATGGGCAAATAGCCGAAGTATCAGTAGGCGGAACCCTGGTCAAAGCAAATCTCAGCCTGGTCGACAATATTAAAACCGGCGAATACATCCTTCTGCACGCCGGATTTGCACTTCAAAAAATAGATGAACAGGAAGCCGCAGAAACGTTGGACATCTTTAAGGAGTTTAATGATTTGAACCTGGAAATGGATTCTGAAGAAAAACTTTTTGGAAAAAAGATTGTTTAACGTTTATTAATCTTAACTTAACATCCAACATTTCATTTAATTATACTTTTGCCGCCCGTTTTGAGGGAACAATAATCATTTAATTAACCTATAGTTTTATTTGAAAATTAATATCAAACTAACATAATGCCATTAAACAAACTTAGAAACATTGGAATTGCTGCTCACATCGACGCCGGCAAAACCACATTAACCGAACGCATCCTGTTTTACACAGGAACAAACCGTAAAATGGGTGAAGTTCATGACGGTCAGGCCACCATGGACTTTATGAAACAGGAACAGGAACGCGGAATTACGATTGCCTCTGCTGCAATAACCTGCCATTGGAAAACATCACAAATAAATATTATCGACACTCCGGGTCACGTTGATTTTACCCTGGAAGTTGAACGTTCGTTGCGCGTACTCGACGGCATGATTGCCGTATTCTGTGCCGTTGGCGGTGTTGAGCCCCAGAGTGAAACGGTCTGGAATCAGGCAGATCGCCACCGGGTACCAAGAATTGGCTTTGTAAACAAAATGGATCGTACCGGTGCTGATTTTACCGAAGTTGTGGGTCAGATGAATAAATATCTCGACGCCAACGCAGTGCCCGTTCATTTGCCGATGGGTGCCGAAGAAAATTTCAACGGCATTATCGACCTCATCACGATGAAAGCCTACATTTTTAAAGAACGTGAAGGCATCGAAATCGAAATCCCGCAGGAATACCTGAAACAGGCAAAAGAAGCTCATGCATTTATGGTTGAAAAACTAGCCGATTTTGATGAAGATATTCTTTCGCAGTTCCTTGATGACAGCGATGTTCCGGCAGATCAGCTTAAAAAAGCCATTCGTGAAGCCACGCTCAAATTATTAATAACACCGGTTTTATGCGGTGCCGCCTACAAAAATAAAGGTATTCAGTTGCTGCTCGATGCTGTGATTGATTTCCTGCCATCACCAATTGATGTTGGTGCCGTAGTTGGGATAGATGTTGACGATGCCGAAAAATCACATACCCGTCATCCATCCGCAAAAGACCCGTTTGCAGCACTTGCCTTCAAACTTATCAACGACCCGTTTGTAGGTCAACAAACCTTTATCAGGATTTTTTCGGGCACACTGAAAAATGGCATCCAGATTCTGAATACCACTAAAGGGAAAAACGAACGTATTGGCCGTATTTTCAGGATTCACGCCAAAGACCGTGAAGAAATCAGCGAAGCAGGTCCTGGCGATATCGTTGCACTGGTTGGTATGAAATTCACCAAAACAGGTGACACACTTTGTGACCTTAACCATCCGCTATTCCTCGAAAACATTCATATTCCGCCATCAGTAATCGAATTGAAGATTAATCCCGCCAAGCGAAAAGACCAGAGTAAACTGGGTGAAGCACTTGCAAAACTTGCAAATGAGGATCCATCTTTTGGCATTCGTTTCGACGATGAAACCGAAGAAACCGTGATTTCGGGTATGGGTGAATTGCACCTCGAAATCATGATCGACCGGTTAAAACATGAATTTGCTGTTGAAGTGGAAGTTGGCGAACCTTCTGTTGCCTATCGTGAAACCATCACCACCGAAACCGAGAGTAATTATAAACACAGCAAGCAAAGCGGCGGAAAAGGTCAGTTTGCGCACACCGTTATCAGGATTGAGCCAAACCCTGGCAAAGGCTACGAATTTGTGGACAAAATCAAGGGCGGCGTAATTCCAAACGAGTATATCCCGTCGGTAAACAAAGGAATTCTCAAAACGCTGGATAAAGGCGTTCTGGCCGGTTACCCCGTTGTTGACGTAAAAGTTGTACTTCTCGACGGAACACATCACGCAGTTGACTCCTCGGATTTCGCATTCCAGATTTGTGCTTCGATCTGTTTTAAAAACGGATTTATGAAGGCCGATCCTATCCTCCTGGAACCGGTCATGAAAATTGAGGTAAACACGCCGGATGATTACATCGGAAACGTGGTTGGTGACCTCAACAAACGTCGCGGAAAAATTGAATCAATGCGCCGTTATCGAAAAGGAGCGCAAAAGGTTAACGGCCTCGTTCCTTTGATGGAGATGTTTGGTTATGCCACACAATTGAGAAATATTTCGAGCGGAAGGGCCAGCTATTCGATGGAATTTTACCAGTACATGCCGGTAAATAAATCTATTCAGGATGATATTTTAAAGAAAGTAGCCGAAAAGAAAAGGCTCGAAAAACTGAATAAAGAATAATTGTTGTTACAACAACTGTAATTTAAAATAGCCCTGCCTGATGGCGGGGCTGTTTTTTTGGCTTTAGGGATGAATTTTAAGAAAAACATCTGAATCCAATCTGCTGATTACTGCATATTTCCCAGAAAAACCTTCCAGATTTGAAGCGTGTCGGAGCCAAAAGATTTTTCAAC
>CAYOWJ010000119.1:0-10739 GCA_964407625.1 uncultured Lentimicrobiaceae bacterium | reverse complement strand
AAAAACGAAAAGTCCCGTAGGGACGAAACATTAACTTTGTCGGTCAGTAATGATTTTCTTTCAGTATTTTTTCTCACTTTCTCATCAATATATTTTTAACTTTGTTCAGTTTAAAAACCTTCATCCAAGGCAAAGGAAATATTTTACAAATAATTGAACAGCAACTACTAAGTATCGTTTAAATGGCCGGAAACACTTCATTAATACAGGAGATGAAACTTAACAGGATCACTTTATCCTTTCCGGAAAAGAATGAAAGGCTGTTTTTACGAAAATATTTCACCAATTCATTACTCCAATTCAGGATTTCATTTGTACTTGTTACATTTCTCTACGCCATTTTTAGCCTACTCGACCAGGTAATCATCCCCAATTTTGCAATTATCTTTTATGCAATCAGATTTTACATCGTTGTACCTTTCCTTGTTCTTGTTTTTATTTTATCCTTTTTCCCGTTTTTTAAGCTAATCTGGCAATATTTACTTTTTATCAGTTTCCTTGTTGCAGGTGGCGGTATTTGTGTTATGACTTCACTTGTTCCCGAAAATTTCACTTATTATTTGGGTCTGATGCTGATTTTTTCGGCGGGGTATTTTTTTATTAAGCTCCGGTTTTTTGCGGCAGCACTCGCCGGATTAATTACCCTTGTATTTTATAATGTTGGAGCAATTTTCTATTCTAGTGTCAACAGCAACATCATTTTGAGCAACGATTTCTTTTATGCAAGCATTAATCTTATCGGAATGGCTGCTGCCTACCACATCGAGTATTATGCACGCCGCGATTTTTATCTGAACCAACAACTCGACGAACAAAATGAGGAAGTTGAATATTTGAATCTTAACCTCGAAAAAGCTGTCGAAAAACGTACCATCGAACTGGTTGAAGCAAAAAATAAAGCCGAACAATCCGACAAGCTAAAATCAGCATTTCTGGCATCCATGAGCCACGAAATCAGAACTCCGATGAATGCCATTATTGGCTTTGCGCAAGTTTTAGAACAATCTGACGATGACGAAGAACGCACCGAATGTGTTGAAGTGATCAAAAGTAATGGCAGCCACCTCCTTGCGCTCCTCGACGATATCATGGATATTTCCAAGATTGAGGCTGGTGTTCTTGAGCTTCACGAAACCGAATTTTCGCTCAACGAGCTGATGAATGAGATTTACAAAGTAATGGAGGTTGATGAAAATGTAAAATCGAAAGAGCTCAAAATAATTATCAAAAATACCCTTGGCGATGGCGATTCGATAATTGTTGCCGACCAAAAACGGCTGAAACAAATCCTCATCAACCTCGCGTTTAATGCCGGGAAATTTACCGATACCGGTTTTATCGAAATAGGTTATCAACTAATTCAAGACGATTTGTATTTTTATGTAAAAGATACCGGCCGCGGAATCGAACTTGAGAAACAGGCCTACATTTTCGAAAGATTTATGCAAGGAAACCTGGATCACCAGCCAGAAAAAGAAGGAAGCGGCCTCGGGTTGGCGATTTCAAAATCGTTAACAAAATTATTCAAGGGCGATATCTGGGTGGAAAGCGAAATTGGGAAAGGCTCAATTTTTTACTTTAATTTGCCGTTTATTAAAGGCAGTAAATCAACACTTAAAATTGAAAAAATAAATTCAGAAATAATGGAATATAATTGGAAAAATAAAGTAATTCTGATTGCCGAAGACGTGGCAACCAACTACTTATTGGTAAAAAAATCGCTTCGAAAAACCGAAGTCGAACTTATCTGGGCAAAAAATGGACAGGAAGCTGTTGATGAAATAAAAAATAACCAAAGCATCGATCTGGTGTTGATGGATATCAGAATGCCCATCATGAACGGACTGGAAGCAACCAGGCAAATCAAGGAAATCTATCCCGAAATGCCCATTATTGCGCAAACTGCCTATGCCATGGATGGCGACCGCGAGCGAAGCCTTCAGGCCGGATGCGATGAATACATTGCAAAACCGATAAACCTCAAAGAGTTTATCGAACTCATTGCAAAATTTATCGATAAATAAATAAATTTTGCACTTCAAAACAAAACTACAATGGAACAATTTGCCCAGCACAACATTTCTCTCCTTTTTGTAGAAGACAACGAAACAATCCGGTTTTTGTACAACCGTTTGCTATCGAAGCGCGTAAAAGATTTCTATATCGGTGAAGATGGCCAGAAAGGCCTCGAACTATTCCAGAAACACAAACCCGATCTCATCATTACCGACATCAGCATGCCCATCATGGATGGGCTGGAGATGATCAGACTGATCAAGGAAATCACCCCCGAAGTTAAGGTAATCGTGATGTCGGCGTACAGTATCAAGGAATATTTCCTGGAGGCCATAAACCTTGGTGTAAACGGTTATTTGATTAAACCTGTTGATGCTAAAAAACTATTTAGCCTCATCGATGACCTGGCATCTCAGATTTTATTGAAAAAAGAACTCGAAAATCGGGAACAACAGCGCCGCGAAGCCGAAGAAAACCTCAGGCGAAGCCTTGCCGAAAAAGACATCCTGCTCAAAGAAGTACACCACCGTGTAAAAAATAATATGCAGATTATTTCGAGCATCCTTAAAATGCAGGAGCGCCAGGTTGAAGATCCTAAATTAAAAGAGGTTCTCGAAGAAAGCCAAAACAGGATCCGATCGATGGCGTTGGTACACGAAGACCTCTACCGGAATGAAAATCTTGAGAACATCAATTTCATCAACTACGCCAAAAGCCTTGCCGGCAACCTGATGCGCACGTTTTCGGACCATCAGGGAAAAATCAGCATTGTTTACGATATTGAAGATGTGTTGCTGCCACTCGACACAGGCATTCCGTGCGGTTTAATTATCAACGAACTCATCTCAAACTCCTTTAAATACGCTTTTAAAGATCGCGAAAAAGGGATTATAAAACTAGGGCTTCAAACCAACGACGAAGGCAAATATCAGCTTGAGGTGAGTGACGACGGCGTTGGCTTTGATAAAGCATTTGAAGTTGAAAAAGCCAAAACCCTTGGTTTAAAAATCGTAAATAAACTGGTTCAACAAATTGATGGTACACTGGAATATGATTTTTCGAAAGGAACAAAATTCATAATCAGATTTTAATTCTAACCCTCTCATGTCAAATTTAAATATTTTAATCGTCGAAGACGAGGTGCTCGTTGCGACAGATATCGAAGAAAGCCTCGAAAGCCTTGGATATTCAGTCCAAAATGCGGTAGCCACGGGAAAAGCTGCTATCGAAGAAGTCGAAAAAAACCTGCCTGATGTTATTTTGATGGATATCATGCTCAAAGGAAATATGACAGGCATTGAAGCCGCAAATGCCATCAGGCAAAAGCACAATGTTCCCATCATTTACCTCACCGCAAATGCCGATATTTCGACTATCGATAAAGCCAAAGTTTCGCTTCCATACGGTTATATCATCAAACCTTTTACCGAAAAAGACCTGCGCACCAACATCGAAATTGCCCGTTTTAAATTCGAAAACGACATGAAATCAAAAGTTGAGAGCGACCAGTTTAATCAGTTTTTTGGGTTGGGCCTTGAAACAAAATCCCACCTCATCGTGGAAGGTGAAAAAGGCTTCGAAAAAATAAATCCTGATGAAGTCTATTTTATCGAAAAGCAAGACAACAAAACAGTAATTCATCTTGCTGATCAGGAAATCGTATCAAAAGGCAGTATCGAAGAAATCGGAAAGCTATTTGCCAAAGATAAATTTTTCCGCGTAAGCGATCTTTACATCGTAAATATTGAAAAGATTTTCATGGCAAAATTCCCGGAGATCATTATTGCCGATAAAATGAGCGTGATTTCTGTCGACCAGGAACTGCAAAATGAACTCAAAGCCAGAATTGGCGAATAATCAAACCAAATTAACCGGGGCAAAAATTAGTGATGAGCAATTTGGATGTTTTATACTCCATTCCAATTAAGCTGGCGGAGCTTTTTGAAAAAAACGGACCCGACCATCATGAATATGACTTTATCCTCAAAATTATTGACCAGATATCGGCGGATGAAATTGAAGAATTTCGCGCCGTCATGCAACCCATCCTGAACCCGGGAACCATCATCGGGTTTTCGTTTACCAAACCTTTTGGCTATAATGGCGATTTTTTTATCATCGAAAAGATATATCAGCGCTATGTTAGCCCTGATGTGCGATACAAAAAGTGGGATGAGTTTTTTCATCACTTTCCGGCAGCTATTGCTGTAGTTAACCGAAAAAAACTGGCCATCGAAATTTTAAGCAACCTGCACCAAAATAACAACAGCAATAATACCGATGTTTTAATCCTGGGAAGTGGCCCTGTTACCGAAGTTTATGAGTTTCATACCGAAAACCCGCATAATCATCTGGTTTTCGATCTGGTTGACCTCGATAAGCGGGCCATTGCTTACGCCAAAGCCAAAAATAAAAACTTCCTTTCGGGCATGTCGTTTCACAACGTAAATGTTATCCGCCACGTCCCCGAAAAATCTTACGATCTTATTTGGAGCGCCGGCCTGTTCGATTATTTCAGGGACAAACATTTTGTTTACCTGCTCAAAAAATACTACGAATATGTGAAGCCTGGTGGCGAGATGATTATCGGGAATTTCAATGTAGAGAATCCGTCACGAAGAATTATGGAAATCCTGGGCGACTGGTTTTTAAATCACCGCTCTGAGGACGAACTCATGAGATTTGCATTGCAGGCGGGTATTTCAAAAGACAACATCGAAGTAATCCGTGAACCTTTAGGAATCAATTTATTTTTAAAGGTTAGAAAATAGTAAAGTGATTGTCAATCAGCCTTTCAAAACTGAAATACATCCTTTATTCGTATTTTAACGAATTCACCGGATTTATCCGCGCTGTTGCAAAAGCTTTGGTACTTACCGTTAAAAAAGCCAAAAGCAACGACAATGCCGTTGATACAATAAAAATCCACGGGCTGACATCGGCTCGGTAAGCAAAGGAGTTAAGCCAGTTATCGATAAAATAGTAGGCAGGAATCCATGCAATAACATTGGCGATGGCAACAAGAATAACGAATTCCCGGGTTAATTTGCTGATAATCTGAACAACTGAAGCACCCAAAACTCTTCGGATACCAATTTCCCTGGTGCGCTGTTCGGTTATAAAAGATGCAAGCCCAAAAAGCCCGAGCCCTGCAATAATCATCGCCAGAATGGTAAACAATCCAAGAATGGATCCGGTGTTCATTTCTTTCCGGTACAAATCGTCATAAGCGCTATCCAGAAAAAAATAATCCAACGGAATACCCGGAATGTGCCTGGTCCAAAGCTGGTCGATTTCTGATAGGGTTTCGCGGGTGTTGCCTGATTTGATTTTTACCAGCAAATATCTGAAATATGGTGGATAAAGATGAATCATCAGCGGTTCAACCTTTGAGTGTAGCGAGGCATAGTTAAAATCTTTTACAACACCGATAATCTTGCCGCTTTTAGGCACTTTAAGATTGTACAGATATTCGAAATCGTGCCCGACAGGATTTTTGATTTCGAGTTCACGAACGGCGGCTTCATTTATCAGAAAAGCTGCGTCAGGGTCGGTGCCTGATTCTTTGGAAAAATCGCGTCCTTCGGCGATCTCCAGACCCAGTGTTTTTATTAAATCAAATCCTGCCGACCAGGTGCGCATACTCATCGGCTGATTTTTCTCATCTTCGGTTTTCGCGTTTTCTTTATTCTCTTCACCAGGAACCCTCACCGCAAGAAATGGAACCCTTTTCCCCGGAATATCAGAACTTCCGGCAGCACTTATTACGCCTGTGTTTTGAAGCAATTCATTCTTTAACACCTCTAATTTTTCAAATGCTGATTTGTCGGATAACTGGATGACCAGAACCTGATTTTTATCGAAACCCAGATTCTTTTTTTGAATGAAATTGAGTTGCCTGTTAACCGATAAAACCCCGATGATGAGAAATATCGAAATCGAAAATTGCGCAACTACAAGCCCACGGCGGAGATACAGCGATTTTTTATTGGCTCCTTTTGCAAAAGCATTGCTTTTTAAAGCTTCAACCGGGTTAAATTTCGACATAAAAAATGCCGGGTACGTTCCCGATAAAATGCCAACGGTCAAAACCGTAATTACAATCAGGACGATTAACGGGAAATTACTAAAAAAACTGACATTTAAATTTTTACCCATAAACAGGTTAAATTCAGGAAGCGCCAGTTCGACAATAAAAAATGCAAGAAACATCGAAATCACGACAAACGAAAAAGATTCTCCCATAAACTGATAAAAAACATCGGCGCGCGTAGCACCCAAAACCTTCCGCAATCCCACCTCACGGCTTCTTCTGGCCGATTTGGCTGTTGCAAGATTCATATAATTGAAACATGCAATGAACAAAACGAATATCGCTACCGCCGAAAAAATGGTCACATAACGGACATCACTGTTTGTGCTGAGTTCTTTTTCGGCATGACCATAAAGATGGATTTTGGTAAGTGGCTGAAAAATTAGCCGGCCCGTGTAATCTTTTGGCATGTTGGTGCTGTCGTCACCCACAACCAGACCGAAATGGGTGTAAATATGCTCATTGAATTTCCGCTCAACTTCCCATGCTGATGCTTTGTCGATGACTTTAATATAGGTGTAAAACACCGAAGGCCCCGGTTTATCAGCGCCCGGCCATTTGCTTCTTAAATCGTCGAGCGGGATAAGCATATCGAACGAAAGATGCGAGTTTTTTGGCGGGTCGGCAATGATCCCGGCAACGGTGTAGCTCTTTTCGCTCAGTGCAAGGATTTTTCCTATCGGTTCTTCATCGGCAAAATACCGCCTTGCTGTTGACTCGGTCAGCACTATTTTACCCGTTCCAGTGAGCATTTTTGATGGATTTCCCGAGATGACCCGGTAATCAAAAACATCCAGGAACAAGGAATCGGCAATGAGAACATTTTTTTCGTTGAACAACCGGTTTTCATAGCTAAAAATGTACGAATTGTAGGGTATTGTAATCTTGACACCGCTGACAATTTCGGGGTAACTCTTCATGATTTCAGGCAGGAGAAAACCCTCGGTAGCAGCCCAGCGACTATCTTCTCCCTGTCCAACCCAGTGTGGTTCGAGCCGATAAATGTTTTCGGCATTGCTAAACTGCCTGTCGTAGCTCAACTCATCCTGTACAAACAGAAATATCACAATACAAGTCGCCAGGCCCACTGCAAGTCCAAAAATGTTTGTTAACGAATAGCCGCTGTAGCGGATAAAATGCCGGAAGGTCAATTTGACAAGGTTTATAAGCATTTGGCGGCTTTTCTGATGATCATGATTTTATTTGAAACAAGATTTGATAATTCCGGCTATTCCGGAATCCGGTAATAAATTTTGGAAACAATTTTCCAGTTTTCATCAAATTTATAGAGTGATAAATAATCGGTAAAAATCTTTTTACCTCCCCGAAATAAGTCAATTTTGGCAACTGCTGCGGTGCCGGTAATATCAATACTTACAAACTCAACCGAAGTTTTTTCAGCAGGCCCGTTTGGATTTTCGGCCTTACGTTGTTCAACCATCTCAATCCAAGTGTAGATGGGCAAAAAACTCAGATGTCCTTTATCCTGGATCAGGAGGTCGAAACCCGGATGAAAACCATCTTTAATGGCCTGAATGTTGCCCATGTTATGAATCCCGTCGATGTATGCCGAGATGATAACATTTTTTATGGCGATGGTTTCGCTGTCGGTTTTTGTTTCCTGTGAAAAGGATGCAAAACTACATAAAGTCAACATTATCAATAGAATTGATAGCTTTTTCATGATTTTGAAAATTTAGTGTGGAATGTTCTTCTGCTTAGGTTAAAATGCGCCTTCTGAAGGTTAACGGGATGTTATCTTTGGTTGGAGCGCCAATTTCGACAAGCTCCCAATCTTTGTCGTATTCGGCAATTTTGTGTTTCAGTACAGTGACTTTATCGGCGGGAGGCACACCGGCACCTTCCCAGTTGATAAGTTCGACGCGGTATTGCATGGTTTTTTTGCGGCCATTGATGCTTACATCAATCTCTACATTTTGTTCCGGTTCGATGTCGGGAATAAGGACAACTATTTCTTTCATATTTTTTTGTTTTTGGAATGTTCATAAAACCTTTTTCATTTATTATGCCAAATAAGGCAACAGGTTTTATAACAGCATTTTACCTGTTTTACCTGAAATTGTCAGTCAGAAAAGTGTTCGGTTAGAAATCGCTGGATGTACGGCTGTGGACAGAACTAAGCACAAGTTTTGGCAAAGAAGGGGTGTTTTTAAGTTGAAAATAATTCGGTCGGATTAAAATGAAAAACCCTCTCACTTTGTAAAAATGAGAGGGCTGTATTAAATCGTAAAAATCCAAAAATTACTTATTCGCTCTGCCCGTGGCAGTTTTTGTATTTTTTTCCACTTCCGCAAGGGCAGAGTTCGTTGCGGCCAACCTTTTTCTCGACTTTTACAGGTTGAGGTTTTTCTTTGGTTTGTGTGTTGGCATTTGTTTGCGAAAGCAAATCATCTCGGCCTTCCTGGAGGCGGCGGCGGTCGGTTTTACGTGGCAGTTGCGCTTCGCGTACATGGCTTGCGTCCTGAATAGGAAGATTAGCCTTTAACAGGAAGGAAGTGATTTCGCGGTTGATTTTCTGAACCATTTTCCTGAAAAGCTCAAAAGATTCGAATTTATAAATCAACAACGGATCCTTTTGCTCGTAAGTGGCATTTTGAACAGATTGTTTGAGGTCGTCCATTTCGCGCAGATGGTCTTTCCAGGCTTCGTCGATCATGCCCAAAGTAACGCTTTTCTCGATGGCAAGGTTAACTTCACGGCCACCATCGGCGTAAGCCTTTTTAAGATTGACAACAATTTGCCGTGTTTTCATTCCATCGGTAATCGGGATGGCGATAAGCTCAAAATTGGAGTGATTCTCGTAAACATCTTTTATTACCGGAAATGAACGCTCGGCAATAAATTTCATCTTGTTCTTATAGGCCTTGTAAACGTGGTCGAACAACTTCTCGGTCAACTCCTCTTTGCTTGCCTGCTTCAATTCCTTTTCGGTGATTGGAACGTTTACGGCCATATCTTTCAAAACCTCCAGCCTGAAACCTTCGTAATCGCCGCTGGCCTGGAAGTCCATCACCACTTGCTCGCTCAGATCGAACATCATATTCGAGATATCCACACCAAGCCGCTCGCCAAACAAGGCGTGGTGGCGTTTGCGGTAAATTACCTCGCGTTGTGAATTCATCACATCATCGTATTCGAGCAAACGCTTACGAATGCCGAAGTTGTTTTCTTCGACCTTTCGTTGCGCCCTTTCGATTGATTTTGTGATCATCGAGTGCTGAATCATCTCGCCTTCTTTGATGCCGATACGGTCCATTACGCGCGAAATCCTGTCGGAGCCAAACATGCGCATCAGGTCGTCTTCGAGGGATACAAAAAACTGTGAACTTCCCGGGTCGCCCTGACGACCGGCACGTCCGCGCAACTGTCGGTCAACGCGCCGTGATTCGTGTCGTTCGGTGCCGATAATGGCCAGACCACCTGATTCTTTAACTCCGGCTCCAAGCTTAATGTCGGTACCACGACCAGCCATGTTGGTGGCTATGGTAACTTTTCCGGGACGTCCTGCCTCTGCAACAATATCGGCTTCTTTCTGGTGAAGTTTGGCGTTGAGGACACTGTGTGGAATTTTCTTCATGTTGAGCATGCGGCTAAGCAACTCTGAAGTTTCAACTGAGGTTGTCCCAACAAGCACCGGTCTTTTTGCCTTCACAAGGCTTTCGATATCCTCGATAACGGCATTGAATTTTTCGCGTTTGGTTTTGTAAACAAGGTCTTCACGGTCGTCGCGGGTGATGGCCCTGTTGGTGGGAATAACCACCACATCTAATTTATAAATATCCCAGAGTTCGCCGGCTTCGGTTTCAGCAGTTCCTGTCATACCAGCCAGCTTTTTGTACATCCTGAAATAGTTCTGCAGGGTGATGGTGGCGTAAGTTTGGGTGGCAGCCTCAATTTTAACATTTTCTTTGGCTTCGATAGCCTGGTGCAAACCATCGGAATAGCGACGGCCTTCGAGGATACGGCCGGTTTGTTCATCAACAATTTTAACTTTGTTATCCATCACCACATATTCAACATCAATTTCAAACATCGAATATGCCCTGAGAAGCTGATTTACCGTGTGAACACGCTCCGATTTTATCGAAAATTCCAGGGTAAGACTACTTTTCATCTCATCCTTTTTTTCTTCAGGGATGGGTGATCTATCGATATCAACCAATTCGGCGCCAAGGTCGGGAAGAACAAAGAACTGAGGATCGTTGTATGATTCGCTGAGCAGGTCGTGGCCTTTTTCGGTAAGTTCGATGGAATTGTTTTTTTCGTCGATCACAAAGTACAATTCATCATTTATCAAATGCATGTGCTTGCTTTGCTCCTGCATGTAGAAATTTTCGGTTTTCTGCATGAGGGTTTTCATGCCGGGCTCACTTAAAAACTTGATGAGCGCCTTGTTTTTTGGAAGCCCGTGATGTGCTCTCAGTAAAGCTTCGCCACCTTTCTTTTCTTCATCATCGGTCGGCTTTTCTTTCGAAAGAAGTTGCTTGGCATCGGAAAGGAATTTTGTTACAAGGTTTCGCTGTGCGTTGTGAAGTTTGGCAACATTAGGTTTCATCTCCTCAAAAAGCTGATTTTCGCCTTTTGGTGTTGGTCCCGAAATAATAAGCGG